>JAZSDP010000074.1:0-24207 GCA_045531265.1 Acutalibacteraceae bacterium | reverse complement strand
AATAACCCCCTCCTAGGGGTTAGTGGTGGGTCCGATCCCCGAAGAGGGGGCCAACAAAAACACCACTTTTGTCTGGTAGAAAAATGTGTTCTTTTTGAATGATGTTTGCCTTCGGCAAATGATGCCGCTTCGCTAATGATGACGGCTACGCCTAATGATGTCGCTTCGCTAATGTTTTTTTGGCAAACATCGCATCATTGCGAAACGAAGTGTAGCAATATCATTATGCGGAGCATAACATCATATCGGCGTCAGCGATATATCATTGAAAAACGCAATGTTTTGTGATATAATCCTCAAAAAGCATAAACGGAGCCACACTATGAACATACATACACAAAGACTCACAATAACCGAATTCAATTTATCAATGGCTGAAAGCGTACACAGAAACTCTCTTGACGATGATACACGGAGATTTCTTCCCGATGAGGTCTTTGAAACTACTGAAGAAGCAAGGGAAACAATTGAATTTTTAATGAGCGTATATGAAACTGATGAAGGGCCTCTTGTGTATCCCGTGCTTTTAAAGGATACTACAAACATCGGCTATGTTCAGCTTGTACCGCTGAAGGAAGGCTATGAGGTCGGGTATCACATTGCAAAAGAGCACAGAGGAAAAGGCTATGCCACAGAAGCTCTTACGGCTTTTCTGCCCGTTATTGCGGAAAGGAAATCTCTCAATAAGGTGTACGGTGTTTGCGACTGCGATAATCTGCCTTCAATAAGAGTGCTTGAAAAATGCGGCTTTTGTAAGGAATACGAAGGAGTCGGGGAATATCAGGGAAAAAGTAAAAATATAGTGAAATACGTTTATTTCTTTTAAATGATATATAAAAAGGGTCTGTAAAAAACATTCGTTTTTACAGATCCTTTTGCTTTGTTTTTATGCTGCAATATCTGTGGTGTCGTTCACGCTTGCTGTTGTATCTTCCGTTTTCGGCTCTTCGTCGGGACGGGGAAGAGAGCTGAGGTATTCGTTGCAGGCATCTGTGCCTTCCTTAACAAGTGCCATTGTACGGTCATATGAAGCCTTTGCCTGACTGAGTCCGTCGGAGGTCTTATTAAGGCCGAGACTTTCGGCATTGAGGTTTGCACTCAGAGGTACAACGGAATGTACCTGCTTTGAGCCTTCTTTATAAAGGTGAACCCAGGTGGGGGTTACATCAACGCTGTCAAACACAACTGTGCCGTCGCTGTATTTTGAAAAGGTCATTTCAAAAATAAGTCCGTCTTCAGTGTGACCTGTTTTGAGCCCCATAAGGTTTCTTCTCTGGTTGGAAAGGAAGTTACCTACGGAATATACACATACGGTTTTGTGTTTACCGTTGGTGGAGGTGATAAGCTCAACGGGCTCGACAACGTGGGGGTGTCCGCCGATAATAACATCAAAGCCGATATCACAGAGCTTTTGCGCAATTGCCTTTTGGTATGAGTTTGCTGAAAGCTTGTATTCGTCGCCCCAGTGAACATAAATTACGCTGACCTCTGCTCCTGCACCCTTCATAAGGCGGAGCTGTTCTTCTATTTCCGTATAGAAGGTGTCAAGGTGGTCATAGTCAAAGGAGTTTATGAGGGGAGAGGTGGTCTCATTCATTGTGATTCCGTTGAGGGCTTTGATTGTAGATGAATCGTAGGAAGTTTCGTAGGTGTAGCATGTAAAGCCGAAGTTGATATCCTTGATGCTCTTTACAAAATATTTTTTATCTTCCGCAGCCTTTCTTGAGCCTACGTGGTCAAAGCCTTTTTCGTCCACCTTGTCAATTGTGCGAAGAAAGCCGTAAGATTTTGTATCATAGCTGTGGTTGTTTGCCGTAAGAAGACAGTCGGTGCCGAGAGTTTCAACGGCATCAAGAAGGCTGTCCGGTGAATTGAATCGGGGGTAGGTTGTATATGTTCTTCCTTCTTCTGTACCTGCAAGGGTGGTTTCAAGGTTAAGCACAAAATAGTCATAAGCACTTGTAACGGATTTGGTGTAAGTGAAAAGCTTCTGAAATGAATAGCCCTCGGAGCCCTTTGCACTTTCAAGTATGGGCTTGTGGATAAGGATATCGCCCGCAGAGCCTATGGTTGCCGTTGAGGTTACATAAGGTACGGGAGGCTCTGTTTCGGGTGGCTCGGTTGTTGTGTAGCCGGGCTGCGGCTTTACTTCTCCGCTTATGGAAAGTACAAATGAAAACACAACCGTTGTAAGGATAACGGCAATAAGAATTGCACCCGCAACTACCGACAGACTCTTTTTGTTGTTTTTTCTTTTCTGTGGTGTTTTTTTTACTTTCTGAGGTGTTTTTTTCACTTTATTTAAACTCCCTTCGGTATTATATTCATAAATTAAAGTATAACACGACACGGTGTTAAAAACAATGATAAAAAGTAAATTTATAAATAAATTGTATTTTATCTGTTGTTTATAGGTGTATTTATTTGACATATCGGGGAATTTGTATTATTATATAATTTATACGATTTAGTTACAAAAAGTATATATTTCAGAAAGGCGTGTATTTTAATGAGTTCTTGTTCAGGTAACTGTTCATCCTGCTCTGCAGGGGATTGCAAGGAAAGAGATCCTCATCTTAAGCAGAATGAATACAGTAATATAAAAAAGATTTATGCAGTTGTAAGCGGTAAGGGCGGCGTAGGTAAATCCTCCGTTACATCCCTTTTGGCTTCAGCTGTGCAGAAAATGGGCAATCAGGTGGCAATTCTTGATGCCGACGTAACAGGTCCGTCTATTCCCAAAATGTTCGGCATTGAAGGCAGAGCTGAGGCCGACGCATCAGGTATCATCCCCCGCGAAAGCTCAACGGGTATCCGCGTAATGAGTATCAACCTTCTTCTTGATTCTCCCGAACAGCCCGTTGTATGGAGAGGTCCCGTTATAAGCGGTGTTATTCAGCAGTTCTTTACCGATGTAGCCTGGGGCGACGTTGACTACATGTTTGTTGATATGCCTCCGGGAACGGGCGATGTACCCCTCACTGTTTTCCAGAGCCTTAAGGTTGACGGCATTATTGTTGTAACAACACCTCAGGACCTTGTAGGTCTTATTGTTTCAAAGGCTATCAATATGGCTGAAATGATGAACATTCCCGTTGTGGGACTTGTGGAAAATATGAGCTATTTTATGTGTCCTAACTGTAATGAAAAGCACGAAATCTTCGGCAAAAGCAAAACGGAAGAGGTTGCGGCAAAGTTCGGTATTCCCGTACTCGCAAAGCTTCCCATTGACCCGAAAACACCCAACCTTGCAGATAAGGGCGCAATTGAGCTTGCAGACACCGATGCATTTGTGTCAGTTGTGGAAAAACTTAAATAATTCATAATTCCGCTACAAGTTTATATAACTTAATTCATATAAGTTTAACAGCACTTTACTTGACTTTTTTAAGGTAAATACTGTAATCTTATAGTGTACAGACTGATGCAATACAGAGTAACCTCTTAAGGAGACCCGATAATATGAAAAAAATACTTCAAAGGACCTTTACGGTAATTGCAATTCTTGTTGTTGCAATTGTTGCCGCAATAGCTTCTCTTACTCATGAAGGCAAGCCTGCCGAAAGCGTTATTGCTACCGATGCTGCAGGAAATACCTATTATGTTTACGAGGATAAGCAGAAAAACACCACCTATGCCGTTGTAACCGACGAAGAAGGCAACAGATATGCCGCTGAGTTTGACGGCAACACTGTCGGCAGCACCGTTGAAAAGATAAATGACAAGGTCGCAATTGAAGATGTGCCCACAAACTATACAGGTGCACACACGGAAATTACGGCAAATGTGGAAGATTACACGGGTGCACCCGTAACAACCGCTCCCACCACAACAGCGCCTGCAATCACGCAGCCGAATAATCCGCAGGTGCCTTCAACAACAGCACCGACTCCTACTGAACACAAAGCTACAGCCTACAGAATCAATAAGTATCAGCAGATATTTGCAGGCGGTACATACCTTATGCAGTTCACCGACCCCGACATCAGTGAGCTTCCCGTAACAATGGCTATCAAGAACGGTAATATGTATATTGATACCACAATGGAGATTGATGCAGACAGTCCACCGATGAATGTGAAGATGATTTACAAGAACGACACCAAGACTATGTATATGGTTATGGATTCCATTAAAAAGTATTTCAAGCTTCCCGAAAACCTTATGGGTGAGGATATGGATATGGAGCAGATGCTCTCAGAATTCAACATAACCGAGCTTAACAATGTTACTGCCACTGAGGTTGAACTTGGCGGCCAGAAGCTTATTCTTGAAAGCTACAAGGACTCTTCAGGTACAACATATAATTACTATTTCAACGGTGAAGATATGGTAAGAAGAGATACAATTAACAAGGACGGAACAACAAACAGTATGTTCATTTCAAAGTTTACAACGGATGTTCCGGATTCAACTTTTGAAATTCCTGCAGGCTACGGATATTTCAATCTCAGTTGGCTGGGTGCAATGATGTAAAATATAAAGACCGAAGTGAGGGCGGAGTTGCCGGACACTTCGGTCTTTTATATCATATTTTTTTCTTTTTGGTTATTTGCAAAAGAACAATAAGCCCGGCAAGTGAAATAAGAGACAGAGCCGCACCGACCTTTATCCCCGGAACGGTATATCTGAATTCAATTTCGTGGCTTCCTTCGGGGATTATTGCTGAACAGAAATAATCGCAGAGCTTTATGACTTCTGTTTCTTCTCCGTCAACATAAATTTTCCATCCGCCGTCATAGGGGATTGTTGTGAACAGAACACTCTCTTTTTCTGTGGTGATGTTGCCTTTAATTATGTCAGTATCAAAAAGGGTGATTTCCATTCCCTTTTCCTGAAGCTCTTTTGCCTGAGCGGTGAAATCTTCACCGTCCTTTTCCGTAAGGCTGAGCCACAGAGCTTTTTGGGTAGCTTTACCGGCTTCGTGATCGGTCAGAACAAAATCTCTTATGTCATCACTGCAAAGAAAGGCTAAGGGAAGGGCGTTTTCATTTTTTGTGATTGTAAAATCGTATTTGTCACTGCCGTCCTCAAGTCTGGTCTTTTTCTCTGTAAGGATATGGCTTATACCGAAAAGTGCATTGGTTATGTCGCTTTGCTCATAGTAAACGCTTACATTTTTTGCATATTTCGGCTGACCTATAGCCTGAAAGAAGTTGTAGGCATCAGCGGTCATTGTTGAGGAATAATAGGTAACACCTCTGAAGGAATACTGCTGAGTGCCGTTGTTCTTTTTAACATCGGCAAATTCTATTCGGGTAAATGTATCCTTTTCCTGCAAGGGAACAAACTCACTCATTATGCCGTCATAACGGTTAAGGGAGGAGCTTTTTGAAGCCCAGATATATGTTGTGGTTTGCATAACACCGTTAGTACAGATTTCCGCAAGAAGCAGGAAACACAGAAATCTTACTGTGCCTTTTTTTAGGGCGGAAAGATCTACATATGCCGCGGCAAAGGAGAGGGCGAGGAAGATGAAAAGAAAGCTCTGCCTTCCTGGAAGCTGATTGGGATAATGGAAACCGTGCCATACAAAGTCGCCCAGGTTAAGATTCATACTGATAAGCATAAAAAGGAGAAAAGCACCCGAAAGGAGCTTGTTGCTGTTTTTGATTTTTTTGCAGAAAAGTCCGCAGATAAGAAGAATAATACTGACTATACCAAAGTATAGATTAGGTGCACCGTATTCAAGTGACGGTTTCATAAAGGGGAAGAAGTTGGTTGCAAATTCAAGTATGCCGTTGGTGAACTTGAGTCCGCCTTCAAAGCCCAAGTCACTTGCAAGGGTAAGACCCAGTGCTTTATATGTTGGAATAAGCACAACTGCTGCCATACCTGCCGAAAGGATTGACGAAAGAGCAAAAAGTGTACCTTTTTTCAAAAAACTCTTAAAGCCGATACTATCCCTCAGGGTAAGATAAAGGAAATACAGAACGGCAAAAATGCACACCATATAGCTCAGATAAAAGCATGACCAAACAGATAAAAACAGACACACAATATAAAGCGTGGGTCTGCTTTTTTTGAAAAGAAGCTCAAGACCCCATACGGTGAGAGGAAGAAGCATAACAACATCAGTCCACATAAGCTGGTTTATAAAAGCCAGTGCATAACCGCTGAGTCCGAAGGCTACGGAAAGGCAGGGAAAAAGAAGCTTTTTGGCATAACTGCCTCTGTCTGAGTGAGTGAAATAAAGCCTTAAAAAGAAAAACAGGGACGAAAAGCATAGCTTTAAAACCACAAGAAGGTTTATACCCGTAATTCTCAGACTATCAGGTAAAATCCATATAAGTGCCCATAAGGGGCTGTTGGTGTAATATGCGCTCTGAGCAAAAAGGTTAAAACCTAAAGCACCGTTGAAGCTATACATAATCTCCCCGTTTTTTATGGCTTCACCCATATTCTGAAGCATGGGCCAGTACTGGGAAAAGCCGTCCATAGAGCAGAGAGTTCTTTCTCCGAAGGGTGCAATTTCACGAAGATAAAAGCCTAAAAGCATAACGAGGAAGGGTATAATAAAAGAGAAGAGTCCGCCTTTGAGTAAGGCTTTATCAAGCTTTATAACCTGTGATTTCATTGTGTCACCACCTTTTATATATAACAAATGGGCAGCTGCGAAAAGCAACTGCCGTTATTTTAATCACAAAGCTTCTTGATGAATGCCAGCTCCTTGTCACTGATTACACCGTCAACGGCAAAAATCAGGCCTAAAAGATAGCTGAAATCATCCATTTCAGCTCTTGTCATTGAATTCGCAATTTCAACAAGGTCGCGGACAATTTTATCGTCCTTTTCAACCTGATGGATGAAATCCTTGAATTCCTTTTCGCCAACACCGAGGATATCCTTAACAAGCTTCAGTTCTTTTTCAGAAAGCTCATCATCAACGGTGGCAGTGTAAGCAGCAAGGCCAACAAGAGTGATAGGTGCCGAATCGCTGTCGGAATATTTTTCAATAATATTCAGAACACGGGAAGCCTTTTCTTTCCCTTCGGTTACTATCTGCTCGTAGTTGAGCTTTGCTATCGTGTGTAATAATCTTGACCAGTCTCTCATAATTTTTCTCCTGACATTTTAAAATTATTTTTCTTTGATAGCATATAAATCAGTGTCCCACATGGAACAGATTATCGTTTTCATATTCCGGCTCATAGGTGAGGTGAAGCCCTAATTTTCTGAAAAACAGAGCATCTACACTTGAGGGGATAACGGAAATGTGCGCCTCACAGCCCTTAAGATTTGAAAGCTGTGAAAGTGCCTTAGCGGCATTTTCGTCCGTTGCCGCAGAAACGGAAAGAGCAACAAGCACCTCGTCAACATGGAGACGGGGATTTTTTGAGCCCAGATAGTTAACCTTAAGGCTCTGTACCGGCTCAATCAGAGAAGCAGGGAGTAAGAGAAGCTCATCGTCGAGACCTGCAAGGCTCTTGAGGGCATTGAGAATTGCCGCTGATGCCGCACCTAAAAGCTCCTTGGTTTTACCGGTTACAAGGGTACCGTCGTGAAGCTCAATTGTTGCGGCGGGAGCACCTGATTTCTTTGCGCTTCTGTTGGCTTCAACAGCAACAGCCCTGTCTTTGATTGTGATGCCGCACTTGTTCATAAGAAGTGAAATTTTTTCGCTTTCCTTTGCTGTGTCGGCACCGTTACGGGCATCGCAAAGGCAACTGTAATATCTTCTTATAATTTCCTGATGTGCCGCCTCACGTACAATCTTATCATCTGTAATACAGTTGCCCACCATATTTACGCCCATATCCGTGGGTGACTTATAAGGTGAACTGCCGTAAATCTTTGTGAAAATAGCGTTGAGCACGGGGAAAATTTCCACATCACGGTTATAGTTTACCGTGGGTATGCCGTAGGCCTCAAGGTGGAAGGGGTCCAGCATATTCATATCGTTAAGGTCAGCCGTTGCCGCTTCATAAGCAAGGTTGACGGGATGATTCAAGGGAAGGTTCCATATGGGGAAGGTTTCAAATTTAGCGTATCCGGCTTTGATTCCGCGGAGGTTTTCGTGGTAAAGCTGAGAAAGGCAGGCTGCCATTTTGCCGCTTCCGGGACCGGGTGCTGTTACAACAACAATGTTTCTTTCAGTTTCGATATAGTCGTTTTTGCCGTAGCCGTCATCAGATACAATCAGAGGTACATTTGCAGGGTAGCCGGGGATTTTATGGTGGGTGAATACCTTAATGCCTAATTCCTGAAGCTTCTGCCTGAAGGAGTCAGCGGATGCCTGGCCGTCATACTGTGTTACAACAACACTGCCCACAAAAAGGCCTACGCTTCTGAAAAGGTCCATAAGACGGAGCACCTCTTTATCGTAAGAGATGTTAAGGTCGCGCCTTAATTTCTTTTCTTCAATAGCCTTTGCAGAAACGGCAATAACAATTTCAGCTTCATCCTTGAGTCTTAAAAGCATCCTGAGCTTACTGTCAGGCTCAAAGCCGGGCAAAACTCTTGCGGCGTGGTGGTCATCAAAGAGCTTACCGCCAAATTCAAGGTAAAGCTTACCGCCGAACTGAGAAAGGCGTTTTCTTATATGCTCGGATTGTGTTTGAAGATATTTATCGTTATCGAAACCTGTTTTCATAAATAAAATCCTCCGTTTGAAACTACAAAAATAAATATACCACAAAGTAAAAATATTTTCAACAATAAAACCTATGATTAAGTGATTTTTTATGATAAAATGTGACTGAGTGCAGAATCGCAGAATAAAACTTTCAACTTGTGCTTTTCCGTTAACTCCGTCCGCTCATGCCGCTGTGGCACTTACTTTTGCCGATTGTGGCAAAAGTAAGCAAAAGCACGCTTCGGCTGCTATTGATTTATTACTATTCGGATGATGCTTGTTAGTTCGGCTGAAAGTTTAATAAAACTCTTTACAGCTCAACTTTAATCTATCATAAATAAAATTTATATTCGTTATTACTACCGAACGCCACGAGCATCACCGAAGGAATGTTTAATATAACTCCGTTTCCCATCGGGCTTTCCCGTGCTTTCGATATATGTCCGCATAAACGCCCTCAGGAGTCAGCAGAAGTCTTACTGCTACCGTAACTGTTCAGTTGGGGGAAAGCATTATCAAGCAATAAGGCACAGTCTTCGGGTTTACCTTTTATCAAAGGCTCGTGGTAATGTATAATCGGTTTTAAAATACAGTTTTTAATCAAATTAAGTAAGCGAATCTCTGCCCCGTACGAACAACCCGTAAGGGTTGTATGCGGAGACGAATGTTGGCGTATGCTCGTGGTATACCCGTAGCACCCCAAAAGGGCGTTTTGCTTACTTTGGCGCTCGTATGAGCCAAAGTAAGTGCCACAGCGGCACGAGCGAGCGGATATTGAGGAAAAACTATACTTAAAAGTTTTATAAAAGGTCGGGTAAAAGCTCCGTGACAAAACAGTATATATAAAGGAGAAAAAATATGTCAGAACAAAAATACCAAAGACTATATAAAAAAGCAAAAAGAATAATCGGGGATAAAACACCCTTAAAAAAGGATTGTGGTCTTATTTGTGACGGTGCCTGCTGTAAGGGTGACAAAAGCACGGGAATGCTCCTTTTTCCTTTTGAAAAAACACCTTTAACCGTAACGGAAAAGGACGGTGTACGCCTTGCGGTTTGCGGCGGAAAATGCAAAAGAGAGGAAAGACCCCTTTCCTGCATGATTTTCCCTTTCTTTCCTTATATCACTCAGGAAGGCAAAATCAAGATCGTGCCCGATATAAGAGGTTATAATATCTGCCCTCTTATCAGAAATTTTGAACAGACACGCTTTGACAGAGCCTTCTTAAGAAGGGTGAAGGATGTTGGCAGACTGCTGAAAGAAGATGAAGAGTGTGAAGCATTTCTTTATGACACAAGCAGGGAAATTGATTCGATTTTAAATATTTTAGGCTGATTTTAGCCCTTGCAACACATTGTTGCGTGACTTTTTATATAAAAAGATATACAATTAAGGCACAAGGATAACTAATCTCCCTTGTAAAGGAGGCGACAGAAATGTCCAAAATATCGAAGAATATAAAACAGCTCCGTCAGGAACGGGGTATGACTCAGGATGACCTTGCTCAGAAGCTATTCGTTACAAGGCAGGCAATTTCCTCCTGGGAAAACGACAGAACCCAGCCCGATGTGCATATGCTCGGGAAGCTCCGTGAGGTTTTCGGTGTTTCAATTGAAGAGCTGCTTTACGGCAAAAAAAGAAATACCGTTCTTGAGCTTGAAAAACCTTCCTATACGGGCAGTCTTATAACGGTGTTTTCCGTTCTCGGCAGTATTCTTGTAACAGCGGGCCTTATACTTATTTTTGTTACCGGCTGGGAAAAAATGCCCGATATTTTCAAAAAAGGTCTTGCTTTTCTGCCTTTGATTATCGGTCAGGCGGCAGGTATCTTTGTGCTGACGAAAAAGAAGGACAAAAAAGCCTGGTGCGAGGGCGGTGCCGTTTTCTGGGGTATAGGCATTATTGCAAGCTGTATTATGGTGCAGAGCGTTTTTGATGTTTATGTTTATAACCAGAACTACTATCTTATAATGGCTCTTGCACTGTTGCCCGTTGTTTTTCTTATGAAATCCGTATGTGCATTGGCTGCCTTTTATGTTACGGGACTTTTTCAGATTTATTGCTTCGCGGAGGGTGTTGCGTATTACTCATACGGAGCAGTGAAATTTATTGGCTGGGGACTTTGCTCACTTCTGATTTTTGCTGTTGGCATTTACTTAGCTTATGTTCTTAAAAAAACAGACAGAGAAAGCCACAGAATAAGCATTGTTCAATGGATAACCGCAATTGCTTTTCCTGTGTTTGCATTGTTCTATGTTATGCTTGGAAAATTCGATACGGGCAATGCTGTGCTTTTTGTTTCTGCAATTCTTCTTTCTTATTTCATTCTGGGACAAAAAGAGAAATCCATCACCTCACCCTTAAGGTTTTTAGGCTTTTTCGGAACGGCGGCTTGTATATGCCTTTCTTCTTATGTAAGCTTATTGGATTTCGGGTACCGTTCCGGTATAGGGCAGGTTGCACTTGTAACCGTTCAGCTTATAATGGTCTTTGTAGCACTGCTTATTATCAGATGTAAATTTGCTTCAAAAATTCAGCTTACGATGTCGGTCATTTACCTTGTTATACATTTTCTGTTCCTTGCGGTTATGATTCTTGATGATATTCCTCAGCGTGCAGAAACCCCCGAAGCAATGACCGCGTTGTATGACTTATGCTCCAAGTGGGAGGATATAGCCTTTGTGGTAATGCAGATTTTTGCAATTACCTTCTTCGGCCTTCTGATAGCTCAGGGAGCCATAGACAAAAAGCTTACCGTAATGAATACGGGCTTTATAGGCTTCACCCATCAGATAATTTTCTGGGTTGCAGGCTCGGGACTCGGTATGCTGACCAACGGTATTGTACTTCTTATCTGCGGCAGTGTGCTGCTGTTCGTAAATCTTAAAATAACAAAAAGCAAACAGCAGGGAACGGATCCGCTTTCCGTAAAAGAAGGAAAGGAGGTCGAAGCAGATGAAAAATAAAAAGTTAAGCCTTATTTTAGCCTTGGTAATTGTTTTTCAGCTTGTGCTTATAATCAGCCCTCCTGTTTATGAAAGTATAGTTTTCTCACGTTGTGAAAAATACGGTAAGGAATATAAAATTCAGATAAGCTCGCTTCAGATTGACCTTTTTGCCCCGGAAGACCGTGAAGATTACTTATATATCAATATAAGAGAGCATTATGAGGACTTTTCTATGGTTGAAGACAAATTAGGATTTATGCTCAATGATAAGGGCTTCTGTGTTTATGACCTTTACGGTTACAATAAAGATAAGCATGTTGATTCAGTTAAAAAGCAGTTTTTATACGGCAGAGGCTACCATGAAGATGACCTGATATTCTCAGATGGCGTTTCCTTCAGAAGCATATCGGAATATCTGAACAAAAAAACAGGACAGGCGGATTGGGAGGAATACCACAGCTATGACTTTCTTGACAGCTACGGCATTGAGGCCTACATAACCGTTAAGGTTTACGGCGGAGTTATGACCCGTGAGGCTTTTTACATTGACGGAATAAAGCTTTTTGAATTTAAGTAATAAAATGTTGCAAACTTGTCACAGCATATTTAAATCTTCTTACAAAATAATGACAATTTATTAATAACGCTTTACTTTTTAAATTAAAGTGATATAATACCTTCCGCAATAACATAGTTTACTGTGGAAGGTGTTTTCTTTCTGCATATAAAAAGAGGTAATACATAATGAAAAACAAATATAAGGTATTGTTGATTTTCCTTGCAGCCGTTATTTTCGGCGGTGTTGTGGGCTTCGGCTTCGATGTGATGGAAAATTATCCTGAATACGATATTTTTCTTCAGGCTTTTTCCGGCGTAGTCGGAGTTGCTTTAGGATATTATCTTTCCGTGGCACTTAATAAGCCTGAAACCAAAAACGATTTTACATTTTCTGCTTTTTTTGCCCTTTGCTTTTCCGGAACAATAATTGCCGTGAGGAAATTTGTGCAGTTTTTTATTGATTTTTACACGGGCTCAAATCTTCTTCACTGTGAATTTGTGGAAGACAGCCATTGGCTTTATCAGATTTTCGGCTTCGGTATGAGTCCCGAGGCACAGCGTCCGCTTCTTGATACAGATGAGGATTTCACTGTTTCAATTCTGCTTTCACTCATTTCAACGGGAGTGATTTATCTTTATAACAGAGTGAAAAACAAGGCACTCTTCATAAAGGCAGATAAAAAGGAAAAGCTTAATTTTAAAAGTATACCTTACCGTATACAGGAAAGAATTGAATGCGAAATTGAAAAAATGAAAAAAGATTGCAGTATCTGGGATTTCATTTTGTGGTGGTGCACAAGAACGGTTATGCTTTACGCTTTCATAACTATGGAAAACCGTGCTGAGGCAACACTTCTTCTTGCAAATCTTGTTGCAACCTTTGCAATTACTCTTGTGCATTTTATTCTGCCAAAAAATTCCGTGCTCACAAATGTCAGCTATAAAACACAGAGCCTTATTACAATCATTGTATTTCTCGGCTCCTGGTGCGGTAATTTCGTCGGCGTTTATTTTATAACACCCAGATTCGATTTGTTTTTACACCTTGTTTCAGGTTACCTTTGTGTTATGGGCGGATACTATGTTGCCCTTACACTGTTTAAGCCTGACAGCAAAAAGAAGGTGCTTCTTATATCCCTTTTCGCTTTGTTCTTCTCATTCTTTATTATGCCCTTCTGGGAGGTTTCCGAATTTATAGGCGACTTTATATGGGGAACGAGTAATCAGGGTTTCTATTGGGGCCCAACCGATGACAGCTTCTTTTTTAAGGTGTTCGGTCACGGAGCGGGCAATACACAGCTTTACTACCTTTTTGATACGTTCTATGATATGCTTCTTGCCGTTGTAACAACAATAGGAACCTTTATCCTTCTTTACATCGGTCTGGCTCTGAAAACAAAAACCACATCTGCGGTAAAAACAGAAGATAACACGGAAAAGGAAAAAATTCCTTCTCACTGTTGACAAAAAACGGAAACAGTGATAAACTTGTTTAAGTAAAGTAAATAAGCACCCCAAAGGGGAGTAGCTCAAAGTTGCAAATCAACATTCGCCTTTAAAGGCTGGTTTGTAAGCCGATTCGGTAGCAAGACCTTTAGCAGTTGAACTGTTAGAGGTCTTTTTTAATAAATAACTTAAAAAAGGAAAAAATATCTAAAAAGTAAGAAAGGAAACTCCTTATGAAGCATTATCTCCACTCTGCGGATGAAGTTTTTGAGCACGTATCTTCATCACCTGCAGGTCTTACTGAGGCTGAGGCCGCAAAAAGACTTGAGGCAAACGGAAAAAACAAGCTCGAGGAAGGTAAGAAAAAATCTGCATTTCAGAGGTTTATTGATCAGCTTAAAGACCCGATGATTATCATCCTTCTTGTTGCGGCTGTTATTTCCGCCGTAACGGAAATGATTGAAGCAGGAAGGTTTGTAACCCCTACGGATTCAATTATCATTCTTGTGGTTGTGCTTATCAATGCAATTCTCGGTGTTATTCAGGAAAGCAAGGCTGAAAAGGCTGTTGAGGCACTGCAGAAAATGTCTGCTGCAACAACAAAGGTACTGCGTGACGGTAAGGTTGTATCCGTTAAAAGCGAAGACCTTGTTGTGGGTGATGTTATTCTGCTTGATGCAGGTGACGCTATTCCCGCCGACTGCCGTATTTTTGAATGTGCAAGTATGAAAATAGAGGAAGCGGCACTTACAGGTGAGTCTGTTCCCGTTACAAAGCTTGTTAATGCACTTATGGGCAAAAAGGAAACGGATGAGGTAGCTCTCGGTGACCGTAAGAATATGGCTTATATGGGCTCAACTCTTGTTTACGGCCGCGGCAAGGCAGTTGTTGTCGCAACGGGCATGGATACGGAAATGGGTAAAATTGCCAACGCTATTTCCCTTGCAGAAGAAGGCAAAACTCCCCTTGAAATTAAGCTTGAACAGCTTTCAAAGGTGCTTACTAAGCTCGTTATAGTGGTTTGTCTTGTTATTTTTGCTTATAACATTATCACTCAGATTTTCATCGGCGGCAGCACGGAATACTTCGGTGTTGTGCTCCATTCCTTCATAACGGCTATTGCTCTGGCTGTTGCCGCAATTCCCGAAGGCCTTGTTGCTGTTATGACAATCGTTCTTTCAATCGGCGTTACAAATATGTCCAAAAAGAACGCCATTATCCGTAAAATGACAGCCGTTGAAACTCTCGGCTGTACTCAGATTATCTGCTCGGATAAAACAGGTACCCTCACTCAGAACGTTATGACCGTGGTTGATCACTACGCTCCTGACGAACAGCTTCTTGCAACTGCAATGGCTCTTTGCACAAACGCTCAGGTTGAAGAGGATGGCAAGAGCACAGGTGAACCCGACGAGGTTGCACTTATCAACTATGCAAGTTCTCTCGGACTTCCCAAGGCTTCACTTGTTGAGTCTTACCCCAGAGTTGGCGAGGTTCCCTTTGACTCAGGCCGTAAAATGATGTCAACTGTTCATAAGAAGGGCGAAGCCTTTGTTCAGTATACAAAGGGTGCTCCCGATGAAATTCTTAAAAAGTGCACCCACGCTGACATTAACGGCGAAGTTCTTGAAATGAATGACGAAATCCGTGCAAAGATTATGGAAGAAAACACAAGAATGGGCAACAAGGCTCTTCGTGTATTTGCAGTTGCATATAAAACTTATTCAGCTGAACCCTCTGCTTACGAGTCGGAAGCCCTTGAATATGATATGACCTTTATCGGTCTTACGGGTATGATTGACCCGGTTCGTCCTGAGGTTAAGGATGCTATTGTTGAATGCCGCAGTGCAGGTATTAAGCCTATTATGATTACGGGTGACCATATTAACACAGCAAAGGCAATTGCACGTGAATTGGGTATCCTTACCGATGACAGTCAGGCTATGATGGGTGCTGATATTGATAAGTATTCCGACGAAGAGTTTGAAAAGCTTGTTGAAAATATCTGTGTTTATGCCCGTGTTCAGCCTGAGCACAAAACAAGAATTGTCAATGCCTGGAGAAGTAAGGGCTATGTTACCGCTATGACCGGTGACGGCGTTAACGATGCTCCCTCCATAAAGAGTGCCGATATTGGTGTTGGTATGGGTATTACAGGTACCGACGTTACAAAGAATGTTGCCGATATGGTTCTTGCTGATGATAACTTTGCAACAATCGTTTCAGCCGTTGGTGAAGGCAGAAGAATTTACGATAATATCCGTAAAGCAATTCAGTTCCTTCTCGGCTCAAACCTTTCAGAGGTGCTTTCAATCTTCTTTGCAACAATTATGAATTTCACAATTCTCAGAGCACCCCATCTTCTTTTCATTAACCTTGTAACCGACTGCTTCCCGGCTCTTGCTCTCGGGCTTGAAAAGCCGGAAGAAAACATTATGAAAAGAAAGCCCAGAAGCAAGAACGACGGTGTTTTTGCCGGCGGACTGGGTATTGACTGCGCATATCAGGGCTTTATTACAACGGTTCTTACGGTAATTGCATTCTATATCGGTGAATATATTGAAACGGGACACCTTGTTTTAAGGAATATTGCTGAAAGTGAAGACGGTATGACAATGGCATTCTTTACAATGGCAATGTGCGAAATCTTCCATTCCTTCAATATGCGTTCACAGCGCGGTTCATCAGTGGCAATGCTGTTCAAGGGACGCCACAATGTAGCGCTCTACGGTGCTATGTTTGGCTCATTCCTTCTCACAACAGCAGTTGTTGAGGTACCCTTCCTTGCAAGAATGTTTGAATTTACACAGCTTTCAGCTCTTGAATATGGCATCTCCTTAGGTCTTGCATTCCTGATTATCCCCATTGTTGAAATTGTAAAAGCAATTCAGAGAGCAGCTGCTAAGAGAAAATAATGATATTTCACCGCATCTCAACAGATGCGGTGAATACTTTTCTTGTTGACATTAAGGATTTAAAATTATAAAATATACCTGAGGTGAATTTATGACTCAGTATAATGTAACGGGTATGCACTGCGCCGCCTGCAGTGCAAGAATAGAAAAGGTTGTAGGTGGTCTTGAAGGCGTTACGGAGTGCAGTGTTTCCCTTCTTACAAATTCAATGACCATTGAAGGCAATGTGCCCGAGGAGACTGTTATTTCTGCCGTTCAAAAGGCAGGCTTCGGTGCAAGTGTGAAAAATGAAAACGAAAACACCGCCGAGTCGCAGGCAAATGAAGAGCCTGCTGACGGTGAATATCAAAGACTGAAAAAAAGGCTTATTTATTCTGTAGGCTTTCTTTTGGTGCTTATGTATATTTCAATGGGGCACACAATGCTGTCACTGCCTCTTCCGACCTTTATGCATAACAATTTTCTTCTTCTTGCCTTTATTCAGCTTGTTTTGTCGGCTGTTATAATGTTCATTAACCGTGAGTTTTTTATAAGCGGTGCAAAGGGCGTTATGAATAAAGCTCCCAATATGGATACCCTTGTCTCTATGGGCTCGGGCGCATCCTTTTTGTGGAGCCTTGTAACGGTTTATGTTATTATACAAAATCAGCTTGTTGGTAACACTTCGGGTATGATGAGTGCTTATCACGGCCTTTATTTTGAATCTGCGGCGATGATACTGACTCTTATCACCGTGGGTAAAATGCTTGAAGCCAAAAGCAAGGGCAAAACCACAACGGCACTCAGGGCTCTTTTAGACCTCAAGCCGAAAAAGGCAAAGGTTTTAAGGGAAGGTAAGGAAATAACGCTTGATGTTTCTGAGGTTAAAAAGGGTGATATTTTTCTTGTTTATCCGGGTGAAAGTATTCCCGTTGACGGTGTTGTTTTAAAGGGAGAGAGTGCAGTTAACGAAGCCGCACTTACGGGTGAAAGTATTCCCGTAGACAAAGCTGAGGGAGATACAGTGTCGGCCGCTACGGTTAACAAGAACGGTTTTCTCACCTGTGAGGCTACTGCCGTTGGTGAAGAAACCCTTCTTTCAAAGATAATCCGCACCGTTGAATCTGCCGCCGCAACAAAGGCCCCCATAGCCAAAATTGCGGATAAGGTTTCGGGTATATTTGTGCCTACGGTAATCATAATTGCTGTTGTTGCAACGGCTGTATGGCTTTTTGCGGGTGAGACAGTCGGCTATGCACTTGCAAGAGGTATATCCGTACTCGTTATCAGCTGTCCCTGTGCTCTCGGCCTTGCAACTCCCGTTGCAATTATGGTCGGCAGCGGAGCAGGTGCAAGAAAGGGTATCCTTTTCAAAAGTGCCGAGTCCCTTGAAAGGGCAGGCAAAATAAATATTGCTGTTTTGGATAAAACGGGCACAGTAACAAAGGGTGAGCCTGAGCTTACGGATGTTGTACCTTGTGAGGGTGTGAGTGAAAACGAGCTTCTGAGGGTGGCATACAGCCTTGAAAGTAAAAGTGAGCACCCCTTAGGCAAGGCTATTGTGCATTACTGCGAAAAGCTCGGCACAGAAAAAGCAGAAACAGCAGACTATATCAGCGTAGGCGGAAAGGGTCTTGAGGCTACGGTAAAAGAAGGCACTGTCCGTGGCGGTAAGGCTGAATATATAAGCGAAAAGACAGAAATTCCTCAAAGTGTCAGAGATACGGCAGACAGCCTTTCCCGTGAAGGTAAAACACCGATGTATTTTTCCCTTGGCAGTAAGCTTCTTGGCGTTATAGCCGTTTCCGATGTTATAAAGGAAGACAGTGCCGAAGCTGTAAAAGAATTAAGAAAAATGGGCGTAAGAGTGGTTATGCTTACAGGTGACAATGAAAATACGGCTAAGGAAATCGCCCGTCAGGCAGGCATAGATGAGGTCGTTTCAGGTGTTCTGCCTGATGAAAAGGAACGGGTAGTCCGTGAACTTCAGGAAAAGGGTACCGTTGCTATGATAGGCGACGGAATAAACGATGCCCCCGCCCTGACAAGAGCCGATGTAGGTGTTGCAATAGGTGCAGGCACGGATATTGCAATTGAAGCTGCAGATGTGGTGCTGATGAAATCTAACCTTAAGGATGCGGTAACACTCATTAAGCTTTCAAGAAAGACACTTCGAATAATTCATCAGAATCTTTTTTGGGCATTCTTCTATAACGCTCTGGGTATTCCCCTTGCGGCAGGTGTGTTCATACCCATTTTCGGCTGGACGTTGAACCCGATGTTCGGTGCGGCGGCAATGAGCCTTTCAAGCTTCTGTGTTGTTTCCAATGCACTCAGACTCAGGGGTTAGGATACAGGGGTTAGTCCGTTAATGCACCTGCGGTGCAATTCATAAAAACAGACTGTTCATCGCTCTTGCGACAAACAGTCTGTTTTATTGTTATTATCTTTCAATTTTCTTTAAATGCTTTTCAATTGCTTCAATACTTTCCTGAGAAAGGCTGTGCTCAATTTTGCAGGCATCCTCACTTGCAATTTCCGAAGGAACACCAAGTGTGCAGAGAAATTCCGTCAGCATTGTGTGGCGCTTATAAAGCTTTTCGGCGATTGCCTTTCCCGGAGGGAGAAGGAGAATGTTGCCGTCACCCATAACATCAATGTATCCGTTTTCTCTCAGGTTTTTCATTGCAACACTTACGCTGGGCTTTGAATATCCTAATTCGTTTGCTATATCAATTGAACGGCAGGCACCGTTACGGTAGGTTATTATCAGTATGGTTTCAAGATAATTTTCAGCCGATTCCTGAATTTTCATATTTTCTTACCTCTTATGTTTTCTTGTGTTCAGTATATCACAGTTTATGTTTTCTTGCAAGGCTTTTGTTTTCTGACCTTTTTCGCAATCGGGAGCATATATAATCAATCTGTATTATATGTAAAAAGGAATGATTTTATGCAAAAAACTCTTCTTTCAGGGGATGAAAATACAAAAGAATACTACGCCGAGGCAATTGAAACGGAAAAAGACCCCCTTCGGTACCTTAAAATAATAGGTGTTGTTTTTGCTTCCCTTTGCTTTTCTCAGCTGAGAGCCTTGGGGGATATGTCGCCTTTTTCTGTAAGCTTTCTTGCAGTTGTACCCTTTGAATATTGCTTTGTAGGCTTTGTCGGCAGTGCTCTTGGCAGTTTTATAGCCTTGCCCTGGCGCTATGCACTTAAGGTTACGGCATCACTTCTTATAACGGTGCTGTGCCGTGTTTTTATCCACCGCTTTTCTCCTTCGTCTGAGGGCGGTACGGCAAACAAGCTTTCAGCATTTTTCAGCATATTCGTTTCAGGTGTTGCGTTTATGCTGTTTACCTCTTTCACTTTTACCGATTCTCTTATGGTGCTCATTGAGGCATCACTCAGCTTATGTGCTTCGGTGTTTTTCTTAAGGGCAATAAGAACGCCCGTTATGAATACGGGAATACGTAATCTTCAGGTGAAGGACAGCGTAAGCCTTGTTCTTTCCCTTTGCATTTTTATTATGTGTATGTCAGGCTTTACCCTTGAGGGCGTTTCACCGGCAAGAATTCTTTCTGCGGCGGCGGTTATGTTTATGGCTCTTTATAAAGGGGCGGCATCGGGTGCGGTAACGGGTGTATGTGTGGGTGCGGCACTTTGCATAAGCCCCGACCTTCGGCATCTTTTTCCTGCATATGCTTTAGGCGGACTTCTTTCGGGTGTGTTTGCACCATTCGGTCAGGTGGGTGCTGCCGCTGCATTTGCCCTTTGTTACTGTGCGGTCTGTCTTCTTAACGGACTGAGCGAGGGTATTATAATAAGCCTTATTGAGGTTGCAGTAAGCTTTGCAGGCTTTCTTGCAATACCTGTCAAGTACATATCCTCTTTGCAGGATTTTATGAATAAAAGCGGACTTATAAAGGATAACGAAGTCAATAAGCAGGTGGCGGCTCACCTTAAAAAGGCGGCGAACAATATATACGATGTATCAAAAATTGTGTCAAGCGTCAGCGATAAGCTTGACTCAGCCGTAAACCCTGAGCTTAACCGCCTTTTTGCTTCAGTTCAGCAAAGGGTGTGTGACGGCTGTGACCGTAAGAGTGATTGCTGGAACAAAAATTTTGATGCAACCGCTTCGGAGATATTGCGCCTTTCGGGAATTGAAAAGCGCTCAAAGGGACGGCATCCGATTGAAAAAAACTGCCGACGGAGTTCAAGGCTCGTTTCTTTTGCCTCGGTCAGCCGTAAGGAGTATACGGATTCCGTTGCAACAAAAATGAAAATCCGTGAAATGCGGCGGATTCTCACTGATCAGTTTTCGGGAATCGGGGACTTCCTTAACGAGATTTCCGAGCAGGTGAGTCAGAGCAGAATTATTGATACTGCCCGTTCAACGGCGGTGAGAACGGCCATTCAGGATGCGGGAATTGATGTTGATGCTTTGAGCTATTATACGGACTGCATGGGCAGTGTGAGTGTTGAAATAATAATCCTTGATAAAATTTATGAATTCGACCGTAAAAAGGTTAAAACAATTCTTGAGCTTATGACAAAGCGGAGATTTGAAGGGGCACAGATACGCCTTACGGAAAACCGCACAACGGTCACTTTTACGGAAAAGCTGCCGTTTTGTGTGAATACGGGCTTTTCCCAGAAGCCACTTAAGGAAAACACCGTCTGCGGTGACACTGTTGCGATGACACAAAGCTCAAAAAGCACCTTCTGTGCCCTTATAAGCGACGGAATGGGTACGGGAAAGCGTGCGGCTGTGGACAGTGTTATGGCGGCATCCCTTATGGAAAAGCTCCTTTCCGCATCCTTTTCCTTTGACAGTGCACTGAAAATAGTAAATACTTCCCTTATTGCAAAGTCCACCGACGAATCAATGGCGACCATTGACGGCATAGAGGTGAATCTTTATACGGGACAGATAGATTTTTATAAAGCAGGTGCGGCAATCAGCTTTGTAAGACACGGCAACAAGGTGATTTCCGTTGAAAAAAGCTCACTGCCCGTGGGTATAATCAGAAACATTACCTTTTCAAGGCAAAGTCTGACCGCCGAAGCAGGGGATATCGTTCTTCTTGTATCTGACGGTGTTGCAGCAGGGGATTGCGGCTGGATAAGCGACGAGCTGTTATCCTGGAGCACTAACAGTATGGAGGATTTATCAAGGCATATTATTGAGCTTGCTCACCTGAGAAAAGAAAAAGGAACAGCCGACGACCTGACTGTTCTTGCAATAAAGATAATGAACAACAAATAATAAAAGCAACCGACCGTCGGTCGGTTGCTTTTGTATGCTTTATGCCTGAGCTGTTGTTTCTTCTTCAGCGCCTTCTTCATCCTTCTGGAAAAGACTTCCGAAAAGTGCGAAGATTGTTTCAAATACAAGTTTGAGAATGTTGATTACATCACCGAGTGTTGCCATGGTATTTTCTCCTTTCTTATAAAAATGAATTTATGTCAGATTAAACATTCTGCTCTGCGAGAGCTCTTTTTTCTTTAAGCTGTCTTTCAACCTCTGCGGTGTGCTCCTTGTCGTCCTTAAGGAAGAGAATAACAAGAAGGTAAAGTGCTGAGCCGATTGCAGGACCGAGAACAAACAGGTGCCAGCGGTATTTAAGGAAGCGGGGAGCAACCTGAGCGTTGATAACGGTCTGATTTGCGGCGTGCTTTATGTTCTGGTCAAAGCCGAGGAACTTAAGAACATAGCCCTGAATGAACTTGGGGATAGCGCCCGTAAGCTTTGAAACGAAGTTCTGCATTGAGAATACGATACCCTCTGTACGCTTGCCTGTTTTAAGCTCAACCTCGTCAATGGAGTTGGTGAGAAGTGAACGGTGAGCAATATCCTTCATATTTGTGAATATCTGAGCAGTGCCGAGAAGGAGCATTACAATACCCAAAGCACCGATATTGAGGAAGCGGTCGTTTGCACCAACAAAGAATGCAAGAATACGGGCAATAACCGTAATTGCTTCTGAGAAAACAAGAAGTCTCTTGTTGCCTCCCAGACGGTTAATAAGTCTGATTGCAAAGAACATTGCAAATGCACCGGGGATACCCATAATAAAGCCGTATGCAACCTGAGCTGTACCGCCTGAAATTTCAGTGCCGAATACGTTATATGCAAGACCCTTTGTTTCAAAGAAGTATTCCCAGGGAAGGGCGATTGAAATACTCTGCACAGTTCTTGCAAGGCAGACAATAATGAGTGTTTTGTTGTGCCTTAAGTCTGCTATATCCTTAAGGATGCTTGTTTTGTTTTCTTCTTCAGCGGGCTCTACCTTTTCCTTCATACGGTAAGCGAGCATTGCCATAAGCATACCGCCGATGCCGAATACTGCCGCACCCCAAACATATGAGGTTTTTTCAGCCATTATCTCGTTTTTAACAACAATATCCTTGAAGGTGGGGAAAAGTCCGCCGAGTGTACCGCCGAGACCTGCGGCAATTGAAATCCACTGAATAACTCGCCCACGCTCTTTTGAATCGGGGCTGGACATAGCGGCTATACCCCAGATGGAAATATCCTGAAGGGAATAGAAAATGTCAAAGAGTATGTAAAGAATAAGAACAAAGGCAATTGTCTGACTTTCCTTGAAGCCGAAGTCAACAAACATAAGGAAAACAAGAATGCCGATAATCATCGGTGTCCATAAAAGGAAGGGGCGTAATTTCTGGCCGGGCTTATGTGGTCTTCGGTCAATAAGTCCTCCGATAAGCGGGTCATTGACAGCGTCCCACAGGGTGCTGACACCGGTGATAATACCTGTTTTCTCCGAGGGTATTTTCAAAATGGTGTTAAGGTAAACAAAGAGTCGGCTTGAAATGTAGTTATAGGTCATATTCTGACCTGTAAGACCGGCTGCATAGGAAAGCAGTCGGGTATTGGCAACCTTTGTTTCCGACTCTTCTTTGGAGAAGAGGAAGAATGGCTTCATATTTTTCATCCTTTCAATAAGCATATGTTATTTTGATTATACAGCATAATAAAAGGAAAATCAACAAAAAATACACGAATAATTAAATTAATTTGTTCTTGTTGAATAAATATCAAAGGAAGTCCGTACCGGCAGACTTCCTTTATCGTTTACTACTTATTACTTGCAATCCGGTATTTCAACGTCAACCCGTCTGTTTTTAAAATAAAACTCTCTGTCACGCTCACCGATGGGGCGGAGCACACGGCAGGGATTACCTACTGCAACAACATTTGCAGGAATATCCTTTGTAACCACACTGCCTGCACCTATAACCGTATTGTCACCGATTGTAACGCCGGGGAGAATAACACTGTTTGCGCCGATCCACACATTGTTGCCGATATGCACGGGGATATTATATTGCATCGCCTGATATCGAAGCTCCGGATTTATCGGGTGGCCCGCAGTTGCAACAGTGACATTGGGAGCAAACATAACCTTGTCGCCCACATAGATATCTGTGTCGTCAACTAAAGTCAGATTGAAATTAGCATAGACATTGCTGCCGAAATGCACGTGAGCACCTGCCCAGTTAGCGTGAAGAGGAGGCTCGATATAACATCCCTCACCTATTTCGGCAAACATCTCTTTGAGAAGTGCCTCGCGTTTTTCCTGCTCATTAGGTCTTGTGGCATTATAGTCATAAAGCTTTTCAAGACAAAGAAGCTGTTGGCGCATTATCTCTTCATCTTCGGGGAGATAAAGTCTGCCCTCCTGCATCCTCTTCTTGGATTCTTCAGTTGTCATCTCAACCATATTATCACCATAATTTTTCAGGATAAACACCCTGA
>JAZSDP010000057.1:0-116101 GCA_045531265.1 Acutalibacteraceae bacterium | reverse complement strand
GAGAGCATCTGCCTTACAAGCAGAGGGTCACAGGTTCGAGCCCTGTTGTTCCCACCATTTGGCCCGGTAGTTCAGTTGGTTAGAACGCCAGCCTGTCACGCTGGAGGTCGACGGTTCGAGCCCGTTCCGGGTCGCCATTTTTAAAATATGCGGATGTAGCTCATCTGGTAGAGCGCCACCTTGCCAAGGTGGAGGTAGCGAGTTCGAGCCTCGTCATCCGCTCCATATACGGTACCATAGCCAAGCGGTAAGGCCACGGTCTGCAAAACCGTTATGCCCCGGTTCAAATCCGGGTGGTACCTCCAAAAAAATCGACAATCTTCGACAGAAGGTTGTCGATTTTTTTATCCAAGCCGACAGGCTTGGTATATCATCACGCGTTAGCGTGTATATCATCAACACGGCTTTGCCGTGTTGTATCTCATCACACCTTTAGGTGTGTATATCTGTCGGCTTGATGATATACAACTTCTTTGAAGTTGATGATATGCAATTCCTTCGGAATTGATGATACACAAGGCTACGCCTTGATTTTATTTGCGTAACACCCGCACCTGATTGTAATTTCAGATTATGTGTGATATAATCATCTCGACAAATAAGATTTTGACGAGGTGTAAGATGGCTTCGAGTAAAGAATATTTCGAATTTATATTAGAACAGTTATCCGAATTGGATGAAATAACATATAAAGCAATGATGGGGGAATACATCATCTATTATCGAGGGAAAATCGTTGGTGGAATATATGACGACAGGTTCCTTGTAAAGCCTGTTAAATCTGCAATTTCTCTTATGCCAAATGCGAGTTATGAATTGCCTTATGATGGAGCAAAGGAAATGCTGTTAGTTGATGATGTTGATAGCAAGGATTTTCTGGCAAGACTGTTTGATGCTATGTATAATGACCTTCCAGCACCAAGGAAAAAGAAGTAAACAAATTCCAATTTGTCGATGTTTTGACGATGGTTCTAAAGTAAGACGTATTCCCAAAAAGAAAAGTCGCACGAAAGTGTGACTTTTTCTTTTTGTATTATTCATTATTAATTATTCATCGTTCATTATTCATTTGAGCTGTTGCGACTTTTCTTAATGAATAATGAAAAATGAAGCCGTTTCACTGATGAATAATGAATAATTGTGGGCGGGACACCCGCACCCGATTGTAATTTTAGGTTATATGTGCTATAATAGCCCTAACCAATATGAAGTTGAAGGAGAAAACAAAATGGCTATTTGGCAAGTTGCTTTAGATTTAGTTAAAAAAGATGACCATATTGACTTTGCAAGCCCTACTTTTATATCTTCTTTGAAAAAAATAGATGAGTTTTTTCCTGCAACAAAAAGTTGGTGCAAAACTATAAAGCAATACGGTAAACTTGACTCTACATGCTTAGAAATTGATACCGATGATAATGATGCTATATCGTTAAGAGTTGATTTACGAAGCATATCTAAAGAGCAATTGCAAATTCTTTGTAACTTTGCAAAAGAAAATGATTTGTTTGTAAAATATAATGATACACTTTATGAAAGCTGTGTTGATACATTTCTTAATATTTTTAGAGAATCAAGAGCCAATAAATTTTTGCTTGCTCCCGAAACTTTTTTAGAAGAAATTAGCGAATAACGAATTAATCAAAATATCTTCTGTTTTACAGCATATAATTTCGAGAAGAATAAAGGCTCTAAAATAAGACTTACTACCAAAAATCGACAATCTTCGACAGAAGGTTGTCAATTTTACTTTTTACTTCTTCACTACTCACTTTTCACTAATCCTTCGAGTCGATTTTTGGAAAGTAAGAAGTAATAGTGAAAAGTGAAAAAGTGATGGCTGGACACCCGTCTCTGATTGTAAATTCAGATTATGTGTGATATAATTATACGGACAAATGAGAATTTGCTCAGCAGAAACAGTTTGTTTGCAATTATGCGTTTTGTAAAGTAAGGAGACGAATTTATGGCGTGGTATGACGAAGCTGTATTTTATCATATTTATCCTTTGGGAATGACAGGAGCACCGAAGCAGAATTCTTACAGTGAGCCTGTGCATAGGCTGAATACGCTTTTGCCGTGGATTTCTCACATAAAAGAAATCGGCTGCAATGCTGTTTACATCGGACCGCTTTTTGAATCTGTCGGTCACGGCTACGAAACAACGGATTATAAAAAATTAGACAGCCGATTGGGTACAAACGAAGATCTGACAAATTTTGTGTCAGAGTGCCATAAGCAGGGTGTCCGTGTAATATTGGATGGTGTGTTCAATCATACGGGCAGAGATTTCTTCGCTTTCCGCGATGTAAAAGAAAACAGAGAAAACTCTGCTTATAAAGACTGGTACTGTAATGTAAATTTTTGGGGTAATAACTCTTTCGGTGACGGCTTCTCTTATGAAAACTGGGGCGGATACGACCTCCTTGTAAAGCTGAATCAGAAAAATCCCGCTGTAAAAGACTATGTTTGCGATATAATCCGCTTTTGGGTAAAAGAGTTTGATATTGACGGCATCCGTCTTGATGCGGCTGATGTTATGGACTTTGACTATATGAAGGCACTTCGTCAGGTGGCAAATGAAGTAAAACCTGATTTCTGGCTTATGGGTGAAGTAATCCACGGCAATTATTCACGCTGGGCAAATGACGGAACACTCCATTCTGTAACAAACTATATGCTTCATAAGGCTCTCTATTCCGCTCATAATGACCACAACTATTTTGAAGTTGCCCACACAATCAAATATGTCAGTGATATGACAGGGGACCGTCTGAAGCTTTATACCTTTGTTGATAATCACGATGTTGAGCGTATACACACAAAACTCAATAATAAATCTCATTTTGTACCCGTGCACATTATGCTTTATACCTTGCCGGGCATACCGTCAATCTATTATGGTTCGGAATTCGGTATTGAAGGCAGAAAAGAACGAGGCAGCGATGATTCTTTAAGACCGGAACTTGAATTTAATGATTACAAAGACGAGATAAAAACAAATCCTTGTACACAGCTTATTTCTGCTCTTGGCAAGATACGCCGTAACACACCTGCTCTTTGCTATGGTGATTACAAAGAGCTCCTTTTGCAGACCACACATTTTGCTTATGAGAGAAAACTTGACGGCAAAAGTGTAATCATTGTGGTTAACAACTCCGATAACGATGTCACAACGAATCTTCCTTGTACTAATGCAAAAAAATATTTCGGTGCGCTTACAGGTGAAAAGATAAGTGCGAACGGTGGTTTTATTCAGGTTAAGATACCTGCAAATAACGGTGAAATCTGGCTTCCCGATGAGTTTACGGATGAAAGCTTTAAACCGATTAAGACGACGGAAATTAAAAAAGTTCCCGAAGTCACAAAGACCGGAAAAACTGAACTATCGAAAACAGTAAAAGAATCATTGAAGGTTAAGGAAGAAAAGATGCCTGACCCGATAGTTACAGTTCCAAATAAGCCATACGAAGAAATGACCGTTGAGGAGCTTCAGGAGGCAATACTCGAAAAAATGAGAAAAAACGGTCCAGTAACCGACTATATGTTAGGTACGGTGAGAGAAAATATACATCACGGCTCTTTAATAAATTGGGTCAAGAGCTTTAACTGAATCACAGTACAATAAAATAAACTTAACGCCGGAGATGTAAAAATCCTCGGCGAGTGGAGCTAGGGCAGCATTAAAGGTCTTCGTGCAAGAACAAATGCAGAGGTTGACCTTGAATGGACCGCTGAAACCGTTAAAATTACCGTTACTAGTGACAAGTCACAGACAGTTAAAGTCAGTGTCTGTGGCGGTGAAGAGCAGAATGTTACTTTCGCAGAAGGCGAAACAAAGGGAATAACTCTTAAACGATAAAAGCAATCCCCTTGGTAAGGAAAACCTTATTGAGGGGGGTATGCGAGTAAGTTGGGTTAATAGCAGAAGGACTGTGTGTTAATAATAAATCTTTGGTATAATGAGTTAATATTGTTTAATAAAAGTTTTATTTTGTATTCGATTGTAATATTGTTATGCGTGTGTTATAATCAGTTAAGTAAAGAAGGAAATACAGAATTAATTATGGCTTTAAAATTTCAATTGTAACATTATTGCTGCAGAATCATTTTGCTTAAGAGAGGGAGATATATGAACATACTTATAATCGACGGGCAAGGAGGTCAGCTTGGCGGCCAGATAATCAAAGCTGTTAATAACAGATATCCTAATATAGATTTGATTGCAATAGGAACAAATGCCACAGCGACAACCGCGATGGTAAAGGCGGGAGCAAAAAAAGCGGCAACAGGCGAAAATCCTGTTGTTGTAGCCTGTCGTAAAGCAGATGTTATTATAGGTCCGATAGGTATTGTTATTGCAGATTCGCTGTACGGTGAAATAACTCCGACAATGGCTGTTGCCGTAGGGCAGAGCGATGCTTCAAAAATTCTTATACCGGTGAATAAATGCGAGAACCTGATTGCAGGAGTTCCTAACCTTACTGTATCATCTCTCATCGAGGATGCACTTTTAAAACTTCAGTCAATTTTAATTAAAAGCTCTTGAAATCCATAAGAATAAATGATACAATACATAAAGATATTCAGAAGAATATCTTTATGAACAGAAGTTCTTTCATTCTAAAAAAAGACCGTTTACGATACTATGAAGGTGTTGTTTTACCAGAAGGTATAACTGCACCTTTTTTATTTTTGGGTAGAAAAAGAAAGGACTTTTTATGAAAAAAGAAAACACCACAAACACTCTTGTTCTCACTTCAATGTTTCTTGCCCTGACATTTGTTTTGCCGTTTTTAACGGGACAGGTTCCGCAGATCGGCTCTAAGCTGTGTCCTATGCACATACCCGTAATTCTTTGCGGATATGTTTGCGGAGCTCCGTGGGGGTTTGTCATAGGCGCCGTAGCACCTTTGCTTCGTTCTCTTATGTTCGGGATGCCGGCCTTGTTTCCGACAGCTTTTGCAATGTCGTTTGAACTTGCAGTTTACGGATTTATGTCAGGAACTTTGTATAGTGTACTCCCTAAAAAGAAGAGTAATATTTATTTTTCTCTTATTCTGTCAATGATTGCCGGCAGAATAGTGTGGGGAGTTGTTCAGTTCTTTTGTATGGGTTTGAATTCAACCGAGTTCGGTTTTTTCGCCTTTTGGACAGGAGCGGTTGTGAATGCACTTCCGGGTATTGTAATTCAGCTGATAATTATACCTATAATGATTCTTGTTCTTGAAAAAACAAAGGTTCTGAAATCAAATTAAATATTTATGGTTTAAACAAAGTACTCTGATTTGTTGTCAGAGTACTTTTACAATATATGTCGGATGGTTTTTGCGCACAACAGTAACGGTTATTTATTTGTAAACTTGTTGAAAAAGCGTGAATTGTTTGGTATAATAAATTTTAATAGATTATAAGGAGATATGTGTATATGGAAAACAATGCTGCAATCATAGCACTTTCGGGTAAGGGCGGCGTGGGTAAAACCTCGATTTCCGCTGCTATTGTCAAGCTTCTTGTTGAGGCTTACCCTGATAAAAAAATACTTGCTATTGATGCCGACCCGGCTGTCGGTCTTTCAACGGCACTCGGTATAGAAGTGAAGACAACTATCGACGATATCCGCAAGGAGATTGTTTCAACTGTTGAAGACGGAAACACAAAGGCTGCTATTGAGCTTTTAGGCGATGCAAGATATAAAATTTTTGATGCACTTGTTGAAACTGACGGATTCGCTTTTATCGCTGTCGGCAGACCTGAAAGTGCAGGGTGCTACTGTAAAATAAATGCTTATCTCAAGGAGGTCATAAGCCTTCTTTCTGCTGATTTTGACTATGTTGTAATTGACGGAGAAGCAGGCGTTGAGCAGATTAACCGCAGAGTTATGGAAAAGGTTACACATCTTCTTCTTATCACTGATGCAAGTAAAAAAGGTACCCAGGTTATATCCACAATAAAAAGCGTTGCCGATGAACTTGTTATGTATAAAAAAATCGGTGCAATTGTTAACCGAATTCCTGATGAAAGCATAATATCACATATAAATACAAACGGCATTCCTGTTTTATCTTACATTGAAAACGATAAAAACCTTGCAATTTATGATATAGAGGGCAAAAATATTATAAAACTGCCCGCTGATTCAAATGTTGTAAAGGGTGTTAAAGAAGCTCTTGAAAGCTTAGAAATATTATAAGGAGAAAGCTATGAAGGATTTAAAACATCTTTACGAATTCGAAAAACTTTTGCAGGAAGCGAACAATGAGCTTGTGCAGAAGGCAAAAGCAGACGGCGGCATCGCTTTAGGCTATACCTGTTACCATATTCCTGAAGTTTTGCTCAATTGCGGAAATTGTTTTTCAGTCAGACTTCGTGCACCGCGCACCGGCTCAATGGATATTGCAACTTATTATATGAGCAACTTCCTTTGCGGTTATTCCAAGGCAATTCTTGAAAGAGGAATTGAGGGCGGTTATAACTTCCTTAATGCTCTGCTGGCTTCAGAAACCTGCTCTGAAATGAACAGAACTGCCGAGCACTTTGAACTTTTAAATCTTGTTCCCGAAGAAAAGTTCTTCCTTACCTTTCTGGATATGCCTTTTAAAATTGAAGAGCATACCGTAAGACATTATGTAAAACAAACCAGGGTGAAAATTCTCGATAAGCTTAACGAGGTTTATGGTGTTGATGTTTCCGATGAGGCGTTGCTCAAAGCTGTTGAAGAGCATAATGAGGTATGCCGACTTATGACAGAAATAGGCGATTACCGTAAAGAGGATAATCCGCGCATTACAGGATATGAGTATCACATACTTAACCTTATTACATATTGCTGCCCCAAAGCGCTGATATTACCTGCACTCAGAGAAACAGCTGAGGAACTCAAGACAAGAGAGCCTGATGCTAAAAAGAATTACAGAGCTAAAATTGTTGTTGTCGGCTCGGAAATGGACGACCCCGAGTTCACTTCTCTTATTGAAGACAGCGGCGCACTTGTTGTTGCTGACAGATATTGCTTTGGCGCACTCCCCGGTAGACAGGAAATTATAATTAAACAAGGTGAAGATGTGCTCACACAGATTTGTATGCACTATCTTAAAACAAGTCAGTGTCCCCGTTATATGAGCCACGAAAAGGTTCAGGAACGCCGTGATTATGTCAAGGCACTTGTTGACGAATACAATGCAGACGGTGTTATGTACGAACAGCTGAAATTCTGCGAGTATTGGGGATATGAAAGAGCACTGGCATCTTATGTTATGACTCAGGATTACGGTGTGCCTACAGCAGCCGTTGACCGTCAGTACACTGCTTCCGCTTCAGGTCAGCTGCGCACACGAGTGCAAGCTTTTGTTGAAAGCCTTGAAATCAAAAAAATCCAGAAAGAAAGGCAGTTGAAAAAGAATGGATAATTACGGTAAACTCTATAAAGAGCATACTGCCATACTCAAGCATAGAGAGTGGCGCGGCTTCAAGGATACAATGTATGACTATTACCGTTGGCTGGTTAACTGGAAAGATATGATTGTAATGGTGCTTAAAGCACCTGTATCAACAGTAAAGGGGCTTTGGAGATACCGTTGGATGGCCTCTTACCTTTCTGCTCCGTCTTTCGTTGACAGACATGTTGCAGGTCTCAGAGGTCCTCATCTCCGAATAGCACATCTGCATTATAATATGATTGTTAAGCATACTACAAAGCTTATCAATATTTCTTTCCGTGCTGACGAAAAAATCAATCCCGGGAATAAGCTTTCAAAGAAAATTGTGCTTATGGATGAAATTGTTCCTAATGAGGTGTTTACAGGTTTCCCGAATCTTATTCCTATGCCTTTGCAGACGCTTCCTATCTTCCTTTCGTCAATGGTTGATCAACAGATTACACCGCCTTATCTTGAAGTTACTGAGAGCTTCGGCGTACCTGCAGATGTATGTCCGCTTCCTTCTGCTGAGGCAGGTGTCGCTATTGAAGATGATTATCCGAAAATGGGCTGCTGTATGATTGGTACAAATATGCCTTGTGACGGCTCAATTATGAACTCATCATTTCTCGACAGACGTCTCAATCTGCCGACTCACTGCTTTGGAATCCCTCTTCGCTATGACGGTGAGGATGTTCAGGAATATGCAGTTGAAGAAATCAAGGCTCTGATCAAGTTTATTGAGGAGCAGACAGGCGAGAAGTTTGACTGGGATGCTTATTTTAAGCGAATGAAAGACTATAACAAACAGCTTGAATACGAAAGACAGAAATGGGATATAAACAAAACACCGTATCCTCAGATGACAGGTGCCGCCTTCTGGCTTTACAGAATTTTCTATTTTAACCTTTCGGGCGGTTCAAACGAAAAATTCCTTAAGGTTGATGAAAAAGTAAACAAGATTATGTTGAAAGCCTATGAGAAGAAAACCCCCGTGTCAAAGCATATGCGTCACAGAGCGGTTGTCTGGTCTTGCCCTGCCAACTACTATACAAGCTTTGCAAACTGGCTTGAAAACTGCTGGGGTATGAATGTTGTTATGGATATGGAAACAATGATTTCTTACCTTGAAATTGATACTGAAGACAAAGAACAGTCACTTAAAGATCTTGCTAAAACATATCAGCGCTCGATTATGCGCAAGCATACCAAGGGCGGTTACCGTAATGTTGTTGACGAACTGTGGCGTATAGTCGAGGAGTACAATGCGGATACAGTAATTATGTATGATCAGATTTCCTGCAAAGGAATGGACGGTCTTACAGGTATTTTTGACGATCAGGCAAGAGAAAAAGGTATAAACTTTATTTGGGTGCGTCAGGACCTTATGGACCCGAGAACGATTTCAAGACGCGAAATGCGCGATCAGGTCAACAAATATATGCAGACCGTTCTGCAGGAAGAGCCTGTTGATGCTTCGCTGTTAGACTTTGAAGACGATTTAGCTTGGTAAAGGAGATAATAATATGAAATATTTTGGCGGATGCGATGTAGGTTCAACCTACACAAAATGCGTGATTTTAGATGAAAACGGAAAAATGGCAGCAAATGTTACAAACAGAAGTAAAATCAATCCCGTTCAAAGTGCTGAGATTGCTCTCAGTGATGCAATAGCTCAGGTTGAAGGCATTAATTCAGCTGAAGAGCTCAGCTATCTTATCGGTACGGGATATGGCAGAAATAAGGTGCCTTTTGCTGATGAAAACATTTCAGAAATCAGCTGTCATGCTATGGGTGTTCATGTAACAAATCCTGAGGTTAAGGCAATTATCGATATCGGAGGTCAGGATGTAAAGGGTATAGCTATTGATACTGACGGCACAGTTAAAAACTTTGCTATGAATGACAAATGTGCTGCAGGTACCGGCAGATTTTACGAGGCTATGGCAAATGCCTTTGAAATGTCACTTCCCGAATTCTCAAAGCTTTCACTTCAGGCTAAGAACACTATTCCCATTACAGCCCAGTGTACAGTTTTTGCTGAGAGTGAGGTTATCTCTCTTGTGGGTGAGGGCAAGCCTATGGATGAAATTGCTGCAGGTATTCAGCTTGCAGTTGCAAAAAGATGCTTCGTTATGGCTAAAAAGGCAGGCGCTACTGACAGCATAACTCTTACAGGCGGTTGTGCTAAAAATGACGGCCTTAAAGCTGCTATTGAAAAGGTGCTTAAAATCAAGGTTGTTGAGCTTTCAACAGACCCTCAGCTTATGGGTGCTCTCGGTGCGGCAGAGTACGCAAGGCAGAAAGGGCTCGCACAGGTGAAGTGATATGGAAGCTATTCTAATTATACTTGGAGTTATATTTGCCTTGTTTATTATAACATTTGCAATATATTGGTTTAATCTTGATATGAAGCTTATCAGAGTTGTTTATGATTGGCTCTGGAAAAACCGTTATGACAAAATGAAAAAGGACAAAAAGCTATAATGGAATTTTTCGATTCATTAATTTGTGAGGTATCTGCAATGGCGGATGCCTCTCAAAAAATTAATTATCCGTACAATAAACATTCTGCATGGACAGATTTGGGATACAGTCAGGTAATTCTACAACGCGATACAGCCTTTGAGTTTGACGGAGTCGGTTTCAATCTTGTTACATCATCGTATGTTGGTGACGGTATCATCGTAATAGGTGACGAGCTTGACAGTATAACTGCTGACCGTAAATTCGCAAGAGTTTGCCTGGTTCAAATAGAAAAGAGCGACGAAGAGCAGGAATATTATAAAATTATTAAAAAGGCTGACTATGTTAAATATCATTGTTTCCCCGAGGGATATATGATGAGAACAACCTCGCGTTCTCACAAAGAGTCGGTTAGGGTTGCTAAAAGTGCCTTGAAAAAAGATATCTCTTTTGAGAAAGTAGGTAATCTGTTTATTAGCAAATACAAAGAAAATCCAAAGGTGAAAGCCGTAAAGGTTATTTTTGTAACTGATAGAGAAGCGGATTACAAGAATTTGGAAAATATTGCTCAGAAAAGCGGAAGCATTGCAGAAACTCTCAATCATATTATGAACAGCATTAAATTCGATTGTGACTCTTGCAATCTCAAGCCTATCTGTGATGAGGTTGAGGGAATGAAAGAACTTCATTTTAAAAATTCGTCAATGGGGTAAGTTATGGATAAAAAAGATGTTATTGAATTTTTTAACAACATAGCACCTCGTTGGGACAATGAGCAGCTTCGTAACGAAGATGTTATCAGCCTGATTTTAGAAAAGGGAGATATCGCAAAAGATAAGCAGATACTTGATGTGGCTTGCGGTACCGGTGTACTGTTTCCTGATTATATATCTCTTGGCGCTAATGTAACGGGTATAGATATTTCTCCGGAAATGGTAAAAATTGCAAAAGAGAATTTCCCCGGCATAGAGGTAATATGCGGAGATGCCGAAAGTTACAGTTTTGAAAATCAGTTCGATGCAGTTATGATTTATAATGCCTTTCCTCACTTTATAAAACCGAAGACTCTTTTTGCAAATCTCACAAAGCACTTAAACAGTGGCGGCAGACTCACCGTTGCTCACGGAATAAGCGAAAAAGAGCTTCAGCAGTGCCATTCGGGTAAGGCAAAGAATATTTCACTGCCCTTGCCATCCAAAGAAAAACTGGCAGAAATGATGTCAGAGTTTTGCGATGTTGATATTATGATATCCGACGAGAAAATGTATATGGTGTCGGGTTTAAAAAAATGAGTATCAGATTAAAAATCACAACTGCAGGTTTATGCCGGTAGTTGTGATTTGTCGTCTCTTCAGCATAGACCTGGCCCCAGTTCTACCGGGGGAATAAAAAAGCTTTAGTAAAAATAAATGTGGATAGCAATGGCAAGCAACAAAAACATAGATAAAAAACTTAACCTCCTAGTATAATAGAAATGTTTTGGCAGGCGCATTACTAAAATAAAGGAGGTTAAAAACATGTTTAAAAAATAAGGAAACAACGAAATAAAAACATTGTTACAAATTGAAATATAAATACGAAAACCTACATTTTTGGTGTGGAGGGCACTATGTAGATATGGTCGGTCGAAATAAGAAAGTGATAGAAAGTATATTAAAAATCAATTAGAAGAAGATTTAGCAAATGACCGGATATCACTCAACGAGTACAACTTTTGGTTATGATTTATTTTATAATTAACGCTTTACATCGTTAATATATTGTGATAAAATTCTCTTAAAACTAATGCTCACAAAAGGAGAAAACACATGAAAGCAAAAATAACTGTTGCCGAAGAACTTAAAATCGGCGAAATTGACAGAAGAATATTCGGCTCATTCATTGAGCATCTCGGCAGAGCTGTATACGGAGGTATTTATGAGCCGGGACATCCTTTGAGCGACGAAGAAGGCTTCAGAAAAGATGTTATAGGTATGATTAACGAACTTGGTGTTCCCGTTGTCCGTTATCCCGGCGGCAATTTCGTTTCAGGTTATGATTGGGAAGACGGAGTCGGACCCATTAACGAAAGACCCGCACGTCTTGAACTTGCGTGGGGTGTTACCGAGCCGAATAAATTCGGCACAAACGAGTTTATGCGTTGGTGCAAAAAAGCGTGCACATCACCTATGATGGCAGTAAACCTCGGCACAAGAGGTCCGGCCGATGCCAAAAACCTTGTGGAGTATTGTAATCATAAGTCAGGCTCAAAATATTCCGATATGAGAATAAAGCACGGATATAAAGACCCGTGGGGTGTCAAGCTTTGGTGTCTCGGAAATGAAATGGACGGTCCTTGGCAGATGGGTGCTAAAACTGCTACAGAGTACGGCAGAGTTGCAAATGAAGCCTCAAAGCTTATGAAATGGGTGGATAACTCTATTGAAACAGTTCTTTGCGGATCATCTTCAAGGGGAATGCACACCTTCGGTGATTGGGAAGCCACTGCTCTTGATATTGCTTACGATAATGTTGATTACATATCTCTTCATCAGTATTACGGTAACCACAGTAATGATACACCCTCATTCCTTGCAAAAAGCCTTGAGCTTGAAGATTTCATTTACAGTGTTATCTGTATTTGCGATTTCGTAAAGGCAAAGAAAAGATCTAAAAAGCAGATCAATCTTTCATTTGACGAATGGAATGTCTGGTATCACTCAAACGGTGCTCCCTATGATAAATGGTCAATTGCACCGCCTCAGCTTGAGGATATTTATAACTTTGAGGATGCACTTGTTGTTGCTTGTATGCTTATCACTCTTCTTCGCCACGCAGACAGAGTTAAGATAGCCTGCCTTGCTCAGCTTGTAAATGTAATTGCACCTATTTTTACAAAAACGGGCGGAGATGCCTTCCGTCAGACAATTTTCTTCCCCTTCCGTGAAATGTCAAAATATGCAAAAGGCAATGCTATCAGACCAATAGTGGATTCGCCTAAGTACGATTGCAAGGAATTTACTGACGTACCATACCTTGAAACAATTGCAACCTACGATAAAGAAAAGGATGCTGTTGCAATTTTTGCCGTTAACCGTTCAATGGACGAAAAAATGGAGCTTGATATTTCACTTTTAGGCTTTGAAGGCTATAAGGCCGTTGAATTTACTTCAATGGACGGATATGACATAAAAAGAGAGAACACCTTCGGAGACGAAAGCGTTTGTATGCATAAAAATCCTCTTCCCGAAGAAAACGGTAATGTTATTACAGCAGAGCTTAATCCTCTTTCTTTCAATGTTATCCGTTTTGAAAAAATAAAATGATGAACGGTAATCTTCTGAAAGCTAAAGAAATCCTGTTATCAGAAGAACATACTCTTGTTCTTTATAACGGGACTGAGGTTATAACTTCCCATAAAAGGGGAGTAAAGCCACTTTTGGAGCTTATTGATTCGGGGCCTGAATTTTCCTCTTTTGCCGTCGCCGATAAGGTGGTCGGTGCTGCGGCTGCATATCTTTATGTTCTGCTTAATATAAAAGAAATTTATGCTTCTGTACTAAGCGAAAAAGCGGAAACGGTGCTCACAAAATACGGCATAGCTTATTATTCCGATAAAAAAGTACCCTATATAATCAACCGTAAAGGAGATGGGATGTGTCCAATGGAAAATACAGTTGAAAATGCCGTCAGCCCCGAGGATGCACTCTCCAAAATCAGATGTCAGCTCCGGAGATTAATGTCTAAGTAATTTGTTTATATGTGCAGAAGACAGTTATAACTGCCGTCTGCACATTTTCTCTCTTAAAATAATATATAATCCTTGCATTCCTTACTACTATATGTTAAAATATAAGTTAGGTAATTATATATAGTTTAAAATTTAGGAGTGATATATAATGAAATGCAGTTTTTGCGGAAAAGAAATCGAAAACGGAGCGGAAATCTGTCCTAATTGCGGTATGATACTCAATCTTGATGACAGTAATTCCGAGCCTGAAATTAACATTCCCGAATATACACCGAATATTTTCGGTGCAGGTATCAGAAAGGAAAAGGAGGAATCTGTTGCGGCTGAGCTTCCCGTGAATGATGCAGAAGAGAGTGTTCCCGTGGTTGAAAGTATACCTGAATACGCTCCTCAGACCTTTGTTCCCACCGAATATGATTTTAATTATCAGCCTCCCGAATATAATCCGGAAACAGAAATAGCTGAAAGTGATGATTATGTTCAGCGGGACGATTCGGTTGAAGAAGCTCAGGTTGAAACCGTGGAAGATGAGGAGTATTCTGAGATGACTGCTGAAGAAGAAATGATTGCTGACACAGATGTCCCGGCAGAAGCTCCCGCAGTAATAGAGGATATTTATTCTCACTCTGAATCAGCAGAATTTGAAGATGAATCCGATGCATCTGACGAAGATACTGTTGAGTCCGCTGATGTTTCCGAAATCAGAATTCCCGATGAGAATGTTTCTTATCCCGAGTACGAAGCTTTTGCTCCTGTGGAAGAAGCTTATGAGAATGTTGAAGATATTCTTTCAACTGAGCCTGAGGAAGAGGAATATGAAGAAATTCCCATTGTTCCCGTGGCTCAGGACGGTGTTTCAGCACAAGAACCCGAAGAAATTTCATCTGACGATGATACCTATGTTAAGCCGGGTAAAATGAAAAGCGGGATTGCCGCTGTTGTGGCTTTGTGCATACTTCTTGTCTGCCTCGTGTTTGCAGGCGGATATGTAATTAAAAATGTCTTCCCCGAAAAAGCTCCCACAACTACCGAGAAAAGTGAAACTACTACTTCTGCAGTTGACGGAACCTCAGAGGATGAAATAACCGAGGATTACACCACAGAAGAAGATACCACAGAAGAAGATACCACAGAAGAGGATAGCACAGAAGAGGAAATAATTGAGGATGAAACAACAGCTGCAGCTGCTCAGGAGGTTGAATCCACAACTGCCCCAACAACAAAGGCTCCAACTACAACAAATAAACCCGTTACAACAACCAAGCGTCCAGTATCCACAACAAGAAGACCGGTTACAACAACAAGAAAACCCGTTACAACAACAAAGGCTCCCTCAACAACTGCACCCAAGGCTACGGAAGGCTACGGAATAAATAACATTCCCGTTAAAAAGCCCGCTAAGTACCTTGCAAATAAATATAAGTCTTATGTTAATGTCAACAGCGTAAGAGTGAGGGCCTCCGCCTCTGCTGACGCATCTCTTGTTCTTCATCTTCAGAAGGGCTCCGAGGTTGTGGTTTACGGTTCAGAAAACGGATTCCTTTATGTATATTCAACACGTTTCGGCGTTTACGGCTGGATAAGCAAGGCATACCTTTCAACATCAAGACCCACATCAGACACAACTACAGTTCCCTCAGGTGCTGTTACTCCCGATAAGAACGGCAACGGTAAAATTATGTACACAACCTTCTCACTTAACCTCAGAAAAGGTCCCGGCACAAATTACGGTGTTGTTAAAACAATTCCCATTAACTATCCCGTTAAGGTTATCGGCTATAAATCAGGTGTTTCAGGCTGGGCATATGTAACTGATATGACAACGGGTACAAACGGTTGGGTATCAACAGCATATCTTAAATAACTTAAATTAATCCGGAGGAAATATATTATGATGACATTAAAAACCCGTTGGGCAGATGCCGCAATGTGTGATTTGCCCCTTCCCGAATATCCCCGTCCTCAGTTGGTGAGAGACTGTTGGATGAATCTCAACGGCTTTTTCGATTTTGCCATAACCGATAATAAAGCAGATTGGTGTGAAATTTACGAGGATAAAATCCGTGTACCTTTTGCCGTTGAAAGCTGTCTTTCAGGTGTATGCAAAAGAGTAAATAAGGATAACGCCTTGTGGTACAGAAAGAAATTCACGCTTGGTAAGGAATTTACAGGTAAGAGGATTATCCTTCATTTTGAAGCAGTTGACTGGGAAACAAAGGTCTTTATTAACGGCATAAAGGTCGGAGAACATATCGGCGGTTACTGTCCCTTCAGCTTTGATATTACAGCTATGCTCAAAGACGGTGAAAACGAGCTTACCGTAAGAGCCTGGGATCCCACTGACGACGGTTGGCAGAACAGAGGCAAGCAGGCAAGTGAAAGCCATGGCTTCTGGTACACTTCCACCTCAGGTATATGGCAGACAGTGTGGCTTGAAGGTGTATGTGAAAACTACATTGAAAGCTATAAAATCACTCCCGATATTGATGATTCTGTTATTGAAATCCTTCCTGTAATTAAAGGTGAGGGTGAACTTAAGATTAAGGTGCTTGACGGAGAAAGCGTTGTTTATGACGGTGCAATGCCTTCCGACGGTAAGGTTAAAATTCCTTCAGCTAAACTCTGGAGTCCCGAAAATCCCTTCCTTTACGATTTTGTGCTTACCCTTACAAGTGACAAAGGAACAGATGAAGTAAAAGGCTACTTCGGTATGAGAAAATTCTCCATAGGAGCTTACGGCGGCTATAACAGACTTTTCCTCAATAATGAGCCTTATTTCCAGAAGGGTCTTCTTGATCAGGGCTATTGGAGTGACGGCGGTATGACACCTCCCACTGAAGAAGCTATGATTTACGATATTCAGACCATGAAGGATTTAGGCTTCAATATGCTCAGAAAGCATATCAAGGTTGAATCTCACAGATGGTATTATCTCTGCGATAAAATCGGTATGCTTGTATGGCAGGATATGGTAAGTGGCGGCAAGGCACTTAACCTTTTCCACGCAGGTGTTCTTCCCAATATTCACGGCACGCTTAATCCAATAGTTTATATGACCAAAAAGGATAATACATATAAGACCTTCAACAGAGATAAAATTGAATGGCGTCTTCAGTTTGAAGAAGAATATGAGCAGATGATAGATAACCTTTATAATTTTACTTCAATCTGCTGTTGGGTACCCTTTAACGAAGGCTGGGGACAGTTTGATGCAAAGAGAATCGGCGATTGGACAAAGGAAAAAGATCCCACCCGTTTCTGTGACCACGCAAGCGGATGGTACGACCAGAAGGGTGCTGATTTCAGAAGTATGCATAAATATATCCTTCCCGTTATTCTTCCCAAGTATGACGGCAGACCTATAGTTCTTAGTGAATTCGGCGGTTACAGCCATAATATTCAGGGTCACGTATGGAATTATCAGAAAAGCTTCGGTTATCAGATGTATAAGAGCAAGGATGCTCTTACTGAGGCATACAGAAAGCTCCACGAGCATCAGATTATTCCGAATATTAAAAGAGGACTTTCCGCAACAGTTTACACTCAGGTTTCCGATGTTGAGTTTGAGGTTAACGGTATGCTTTCTTATGACCGTGAGCTCGTAAAGCTCCACGAGGATGTAGTAAAAGACCTTAATGCAAAAATGACATACTAAAATTAATTTCTGCCCGTTAAGGTTAACTTAATGGGCAGTTCTCAAATGAGGTGAAAATGTGGCAGAGACAAAGCCTACCAAATTAAAGCTTCTTTATATCAATGAATACCTCAGGAAAAACAGCGATGAGGATAACCCTGTAAGTGCCGATGAGCTTATTGAAATGCTTAATGAGCACGGTATAAAATGTGAAAGAAAGTCAATTTACAGTGATATCAATACCCTTAAGGATTTCGGGGTGGATATTGACTCGGCAAGGCTTCCTAAAACAGGTTACTGCCTTCTTTCAAGGGAGTTCGAGCTGCCGGAGCTAAGACTGCTTATTGACGCTGTTCAGGCGGCAAACTTTATCACGCCTAAAAAGACAAAGGAGCTTATAGGGAAAATCGGTACTCTGTGCAGTGAAAAGCAGAAAAACAACCTTGAAGGTCAGGTATATATAGAAAACAGAGTCAAATGTGCCAATGAGGAGATTTATTATTACATAGATAAAATACACCGTGCCATTTCTCAGAACAAACAGATAAGCTTTATTTACAGTAAAAGAGCAGTTAATGAAAAATGTGACGGTATAATGTATCACGAAAAAGAACACTGCGTCAGCCCGTATGCTATGATATGGAGTAATGACCACTATTACCTTGTAGGTAATACGGAAAAGTACAACAACCTTATGCACCTGAGAATTGACAGAATGAAAAAGGTTGAAATAACCGATAAGCCAAGCCGAAGCTTTACGGAGGTTTCACCTTATAAGCTCTCTTTCGATTCGGCGGATTATTCCTCAAAAACCTTCAATATGTTCAGCGGTGATACGCAGCGTATAGAAATCGTTTGTCACAACTCTATTCTTGAAGAAATACTTGACCGTTTCGGCAGTGATGTCACACTCCGTCGGTCAGAAGTGCCGGATTGTTTTGAACTTATGGCTAAGTGCTCCATAAGTGACGGACTTGTTTCCTGGCTTATGCAGTTTGGCTCAAAAATTGAGGTTGTGACTCCTAAAAGCCTTCGTTCTGATATCAGTAAAAGAGCTAAGGATATACTAAATGTATATAACAGATAGGGTACTGTGTGCATAGAAATTAACTGATTGTTAACAATTGTTGCAGAAGTTTGTTGTATACTTTAGACGATATGGGGTAAAATTACCCAATTGATAAAAAGAAAGGTAGAAGACTATGAAAAAGACCGTATTCCTTACCGGTTCAACCGGTACAATGGGTTTCCAGGCATTCAAAGAACTCTATAAGAGACGTGATATGTACAATATCGTTGTTCTTAACCGCGGAAGCCAGAAAAACAGAGAAAAGTTTGCTGCTTATGAAAACGATCCTTCAGTAAGAATCGTATGGGGTGACCTCACAAATTATGAAGATATTCTTGAGTGCGTAACAGGCTCAGATTACGTTCTTCATGTTGGCGGTCTTGTTTCTCCTGCTGCTGACTATTTCCCCAAGAAGACCCTTTACACCAACGTAACAGCAATGGAAAACATTGTTAAGGCAGTTAAGGCTCAGCCCGACCCCGATGCTGTTAAGGTTGTTTATATCGGTACTGTTGCTGAAACCGGTGACAGAAACTATCCCACACACTGGGGCAGAACCGGTGACCCGATCCAAATCAGTGTTTATGACCACTATGCAATTTCAAAGACCAAGGCTGAAGCAATCATTGCTGAATCAGGTCTTAAGTATTGGGTATCTCTCCGTCAGACAGGTATCCTTTACCCTGAAATTCTTAAGAATATGGATCCCATTATGTTCCACGTTCCCATCAACGGTGTTCTTGAATGGGCAACAGTTGAAGACAGCGGTCTTCTTTGCGCTAAGGTTTGTAACGATTCAGTTCCCGAGGAATTCTGGAGAAGATTCTATAACATCAGCTCAGGCCCCGACTACAGAATTACCAACTATGAATTCGAGGTTCTTCTTCTCAACGCCATCGGTATGAGAGGCGCTGACGTTCCCAAGAAGCTCTTCAACCCCAACTGGTTCATCACTCAGAACTTCCACGGCCAGTGGTACACTGATGCTGACGACCTTGAAAACTATCTCCACTTCAGACATAATGTTCCTGTTAAGGAATACTTCAAGAGAATGGCAAATCAGGTTGCTTTCTTCTACAAGCTTTCAGGTCTTGCTCCTCTCGGCCTCGTTAAGAAGTTTATGATGGAACCCATCGCAAACACACCGCTTTACGGTACTCAGGCTTGGATCAAGAACGGTATGAAGGATAGAATCACTGCATACTACGGCTCACTTGAAAAGTACAACGCTATTCCCAAGACATGGGATGAATTTGAGGTTATTATCCCCGATAAGTACGAAATGAGCTACCTTGACCACGGCTATGATGAAACCAAGGACTTCAACACACTCGGCATTGCAGATATGAAAAAGGCTGCTGAATTCAGAGGCGGCGAATGTCTTTCAAAGAAGATGGGCAAGGATGTTTATACTCCTCTTAAGTGGAAGTGCGCTTGCGGTCACGAATTCGAAATGTCACCTAACCTTGCTCTCAAGGGCGGTCACTGGTGCCCCGAATGTCTTCCCATGCCTTGGAAGTATGACGAAATCGCTAAGGTTAATCCCTTCTTCGCTCAGGTATGGTATTCACACCACGATAAGGACGAAAACAACGTTTACACAGAAGATATCTACTACGGATTCTCAAAAGAATAATATACGTACAGAGGAAGTTTTTACTTCCTCTGTATTTTTTTATGCAACAAAACGGCAAAAAACTCCCTCTAATGTTATGTAAGAAAACGAAAGGGGAATCAATATGAAAAAGAAAGTTAAAGTTTTGTTATGTATAATAATTGTTGTGCTTATTCTTTGCCTGAGCGTTGTACTTGGCGGATTTATACGAATTAAGGTGCTGGAAAGTAAGCTTTGGCCTGTTACTCAGCCCTTTTCAGAAATGGAAAGAGTGCCAATATGTGTTAATTATATTTTTGACACCTCTGAAACAGAAAAATGTATGGGCTTTGCCGATTATGCATTTTTCGGTACCGTTGAAGAAATCCTCGGCACCGAGTATGATGAGCTTTATTATTATAAATTTCGTCTGGTTGAAGAAACTCCGTGTACCGTATACAAAATCAAAGTACATCGGAACATAAAAGGCACATTACCTGAAGAAATTACAATATATTTTTATGGCGGACAGCAGCCAAACGGTTTATTGGAAGAATACCGTGCGTTACCTGAAAACAAAACAACCAATGTGTTCTTCTGCAGAGAGTCTGAAGGTAAAATAATCGGTCACAATGCCGATTATCTCGGCGGATACGATTGGTATACACAAAGCAATGGCAGACAGTCTGTTGTTGAAAAGTATGAAGCTGCCTTTAAAAATCAGGATTTAAGCGTAAGGTAATAGTGACTGAACGGCTGAGAGATATAAAAATATCGGGCTGATGCAATAAACGCAGGCAGCCCGATAAATATATTTATTTAGTATAAATAAATATTGCAAAATCAATTGTAACATCAAGCTCCTTTAGTTCGCTGAGCTTTTCTTTGTCCTTTTCACTTGTGTGGTAGTAATAAGGTGTCATTTTAAAAAGTGCATCAATATCTTCTTTACTTTCAAGATGAATCATATCCGTCACTTTGATGCTTTCTTTAAGAATCAGCTTTTCCGTTTCAGGCGGTTTTTCATCGTTTTTATAGGGTGTATCGTAAAGAATCTCTTTCAGCTCAAAAAGGTGGTTTTCACCGGCAACTGCAGTTATTATTATGCCGTCATCCTTTGTAATGCGGCTGAACTCTTTTTCGTGAAACGGGGCAAATAAATGGTAGCATATATCAATGCTTTTATCTGCTAACGGAATTTTTGAAATGTTTGCCACAAAAAAGGTCATATCATTTTTCCTTTTTGCGGCAAGGCGCACCATTTCTCTTGAAATATCAAAGCCTGCGATTTCGCAACCGGTTTTATTCTTTATGTAATCCGCATACCAGCCTTCTCCGCAGCATATATCGCAAACGGAAGGAGTGGCTTTCCTACTATTATTTATTATCTCTGAAATTTTTTCACTGAGAGGGGAGAAGTAGCCTTTTGAAAGGAATTCTCTGCGTGACCTTGCCATATCCTTACTGTCACCTATCAGATTGCCTGACTTTGACCCCGTAAGGAGATTGACATAACCCTCTTTAGCTTCATCGTAGCAGTGGCCGTTACCGCAGCGGTAGGTTCTGTCTGTTTTATATAAAAAATCACCGCATACGGGACAAATAATATTTATCATTTTCTTCACCTATTTGTTGAAATATTTGATATTATGTGTTATTATACTTGAAAGAATAATTTTAGTCAATAAAAGGTCGTCTCAATAATGGCAAAGGATAAAAACATAAAAACCAATGCAATGCGTATCCTCGATAAAAAGAAAATACCTTACACCGTAAACTACTACCAGTGTGATGAGTTTATTGACGGTGTTCATATTGCAGATAAGCTTTCCCAAAGCTATGATATTAGCTTTAAAACTCTTGTAGCTGTGGGAAAAAGCAAGGAATATTATGTGTTTTGCCTTCCCGTTCACAAAGAGCTTGACCTGAAGAAAGCTGCCCGTTCCGTTTCGGAAAAAAGCGTTGAGCTTCTGCATGTTAAGGATATCCGTGATGTTACCGGGTACATAAGAGGCGGTTGCACACCCATAGGTATGAAAAAGCAGTTTAAAACCGTTATTCATTCCTCGGCTCTCAGCTTTGACGAAATTATTATAAGCGGCGGTATGCTCGGTGCTCAGCTTATTCTTTCTCCTCAGGATCTTGCAGACTGTATAAACGCAAAATTTGATGAAATAGTATTTTAAAATATGGTGATAAATATGAAAAAGCTTCTCTTTACTTTGTTTTTAGCGGTTATAATCTGCCTTACATTTACTGCATGTGACGATACAGGCATTACCAAGGATGTTTACATATCTGAGGTTATGTCAAATAATGCCACAACCCTTGCTGATGAAAACGGTGATATCTGTGACTGGATTGAGCTTCATAATCCCACAATGCAGCCTATCAATCTCAACGGTTATATGATAACCGATAACTCATCCAATATGGATAAGTTTGTTTTCCCCGATTTTACCCTTAAATCAGGTGAATATATTGTTCTTTACGCTAACGGAATTGAAAAGGTCGATACAGAAAACCGCATTATTCATATTCCTATTTCAATCAGCACAAAGGGTGAAAGTCTCTATCTTTATAATCCTAAAGGTAAAATGCTTTGCAGAATGATTGTTCTTCCCTTAGAAGCTGACCAGAGCTACGGTGTGGGTGCTGAAGAAAAGCTTACAATTTTTGATTCACCAACTCCCGGCGCACCTAACACGGGCGAGGCTGTATCCGTTGTTGCAACTCAGGAGGAGGACCTTAAGGGTAAGATTTATATAAACGAATACGCTCCGAATTCTACGGAAACTCTTATGGATGACGAGGGCGATTTTGTTTCCTGGGTTGAAATTCACAATATTTCTGACGGTACTGTAAATCTCCGCGGTTATTCTCTTTCCGATGATGGTATGGACAAGGAAAAATGGACCTTCCCTTCCTTTAAAATCAAAGCAGGCGGATATGCTGTTGTTTATCTTTCAGGTAAAGTAAAGGAATATGACGGCTCAAATAAAATCCACGCCGATTTCAAACTTAACGGTAAGGAAGAAATGCTTTGCCTTTACAATAAATCAGGCAAGGAAATTGACAAGGTTCAGGTGTTTGAGCTGTTCTCCAATCTTTCTTGTGGAAGAAGTGCACAAGACAGTAAAAAGTATGTTTTCTACACCAAAGCAACACCCGGTAAGGAAAATGCAGGTACCTTTGTTGAAAGTGTGGACAGTGCACTTTACACGGGCAGTCACGAAATTTCCATAACCGAGGTCGCAGCCGTTAATACCACTGTTTCACAGTCAGCGCTGGGCGAATACTTTGATTATGTTGAACTTTATAACACAACGGATAAAGAATTGAATTTAGCTGATTACAAGCTCTCCGACGGCAAAAAAGCGGAGAGCTTTAAGCAATTGCCGGAAAAAACTCTTGCACCCGGTGAATATGTTGCAATTTATTCCGCTGACAGTGACTATGTCAGTTCTTCCACGGGCAATATTTACCGTGACTACGGTCTTAACCGTTACGGCGAAACAATCTATCTTATGAATAAGGAAAATGTTATTGTTGATTCCTTCACCTACGGCAGACTTCAGAGCGGTTACAGCGCAGGCAGAGATGTCAACGGTACAAATGAGGTTAAATACTATAAAGGTCTCACTCCCGGTAAGGCTAATTCCGCCGAGGTGATGGAAAAGAGTCTTGCTGCTCCCGAATTCTCCCGTGAAAGCTCTTATACTGATAAAGGCACTACTGTTGAAATAACCGCTTCCAAGGGTGAAATCCGTTATACAACTGACGGCAGCGTTCCCACTAAAAAATCCAAGCTTTATGAGGGTGCGATTTCTGTTGAAAAAACAACGGTGCTCAGAGCTAAGGCATTTCTTGACGGATATGTCCCCTCCGATACTGTATGTGCAACTTATCTTGTAACAAACAGAAAGCACGACCTTCCCGTTGTTTTTCTTACAACCGACGAAAAGAATCTTTATGATTATAATATCGGTATATGGGCAAACGGCCCCGGCTATACATCGACCTTTCCTCATGTTGGTGCAAACTTCTGGCAGAACTGGGAAAGACCCGTTAATTTTGAGTATATGACCTCTGACGGTGTAGCTCAGGTAAGCTTTGACGCAGGCATTTCCGTTTTCGGTCAGTATTCAAGAGCCAACTCCCAAAAGAGTGTTGAAATCAAGCTTAAGGATAAATACGGACCTCAGGAGGTCTGCTATCCCTTCTTTGAAGATAACGAGGTCAATGTGTTCTCATCTTTCGTACTGCGTAACGGAGGTCAGGACTATAATGTTGCACATATAAGAGATGCCTTCTGCGCAATGGTTATCAAGAATCAGATGGATATTGACCTTATGGATTATCAGCCTGTTGTATGCTATGTCAACGGTAAATACCACGGTATTTATGATCTGAGAGAAAAAATTGATGAGGATTACCTTGCAAATCATCACGGCATTGACCCTGACAATGTTGACCTTATCAAGGGTAATAACCGTGTCAAGAGTGGTAGCCTTGACGAATATCAGAAGCTCATTGACTATATCAAGTCCCACGATATGAGAAATGAAGAGTATTATAACTATGTTTGTTCACTTGTTGATATTGACGAATTGATAAATTACTGGATGTGCGAATCCTTCTTCACCAACACGGATACGGGTAACATCAAGTTCTGGCGCGAGAATACCAAGGGTGCAAAATGGCGCTGGATTTTCTTTGATGTTGACTGGGCACTCTGGGGCTCAACCTATACAACAAACATTATTGATAATTATATGGACCCTGAAGGTCACGGCGTAGGCAAGGGTTTCAGAACAACAATCACAAGCAATCTTATCAAGAACAAGCACTTCCGTCAGAGAATGATGGAAATTTTCTCCGAACAGCTGAAAACCACCTTTAAAACTGAAAGAATGCTCAAAATTCTCGATGAACTCGTAGCTGAAATTGACTCTGAAATGCCTTACCACTATGACAGATGGGAGGTTTCAAGCTATGAATCCTGGCAAAAGCGTGTTGCAACTCTCAGGGCAATTGTTGAGGAGAAAAGAGATATCTTTATCGGTCATATGAAGGATGCCCTGAATATGTCCTCAGCAGAAATTGAAAAGTATCTTTCTGATGTGTAAACTGTTAGAAAAGGAGCAATTTATGATAAAAGAATATCTTGAAATCGGTAAAATTACGGGCACTCACGGTATAAAAGGTGAAATGCGTGTTCAGCCCTGGTGTGATACTCCCGATTTTATGAAAAAATTCAAAACTCTTTATCTTGATAAAAAAGGTGAAAAGCCGATTAAGGTTTCTTGCCGTACCAACGGGCATATGGTTATAATGAAGGCTCAGGGAATTGACACAATTGAAGAGGCTTCAAAGTACCGCGAAAAGGTGCTTTATATGAAACGCAGTGATGCTAAACTCCCCGAAGGCAGCTACTTTATTCAGGAGCTTATTGATTGTAAGGTGATTGATGCCGACGATGAAAGCATCAGTTACGGAACGCTTACCGATGTAAGTGAAACGGGTGCTAACGATGTATGGCACATAACAAACGAAAAAGGCGAATATCTTATCCCGGCAATACCGCCTGTTGTGATTGATACGGATGTTGCCGCAGGTGTTATTAAAATCCGCCCGCTGAAAGGTATTTTTGACGATGAGAATTGATATACTTACCCTTTTCCCTGAAATGTGCGAAGCTGTTCTTTCTGAAAGTATAATCGGCAGAGCGAGGCAGGAAAACAAGGTTGAAATCCATTGCACTAACATAAGGGATTATACTCTTGACAAGCACAGAAGAGTTGACGATACACCCTATGGCGGCGGAACGGGTATGATAATGCAGATTCAGCCTATTTATGACTGCTATAAGGCTCTTTGCAAGGAAACAGGCACAAAGCCCCACCTTATATTTATGTCACCTCAGGGAAAAACTCTTACTCAGTCAAGGGTTAAAGAGCTTTCAAAAATGGACAACATAGCTATTCTCTGCGGTCATTACGAGGGCGTTGACGAAAGAGTTATTGAAGAAATTGTTGACGAGGAAATATCGGTGGGGGATTATGTCCTCACGGGCGGTGAGCTTCCTGCTCTTATTCTTGCTGACAGTATTTCAAGAATGCTTCCCGGTGTACTTGCAAATGAGGATGCCTTCACCGACGAAAGCCATTTCAATTCACTTCTTGAATATCCTCAATATACAAGACCCTATGAGTGGCAAGGCAAGGCAGTTCCCGATATACTGTTATCGGGACACCATGCAAATATTGAAAAATGGAGAAGGGAAAAAAGCCTTGAAAGGACTTATGCCCGCCGTCCCGATATGCTGTCAAAGGCTGAGCTTTCAAAGAAAGATATAGAATATCTCAGACAATTGAAGAATAAACTTAAAGAAGATAAAAAAGAGGAATAAACAATGGTAATGTTGCACAAAATCACAAATCGATTTTGTGCAACATTTAGTCTACCAACCAAAAAGTTTTAAAGTCACTTTTTTTCATTGACGAAGAAAAGATTTGTGGTATAATATATGAGAAATTGATAAATCTGCCAAGGGTATATTCATTTTAATTAGTCTTTGGCGAAAAAATATTTTGTGTGTGGGAGTAATCAGATATGTTTGTTAAAGATGTTAAAGTTCAGAATCAGGTAGGTCTTCATGCTCGTCCGGCAACCTTCTTCATCCAGAAGGCAAATGAATTCAAGTCCTCAATCTGGGTTGAAAAGGAAGAAAGAAGAGTAAATGCAAAGAGCCTTCTCGGTGTTCTTTCACTCGGCATTATGGGCGGTACTGATATCCGTATCATTGCCGGCGGTCCCGACGAAGAACAGGCTGTTGAAGAGCTTGTAAAGCTTGTTGAATCAGGCTTCACAGAATAAGAAAAAAGTAAAAAAATTATCTCCGTAAGAAAACCTTACGGAGATTTTTTTATGGGCAAATATTTTATCAGTTTACAACATTTACCGGCTTTCCTTCAAGGAAGCCTTTTATATTTTTGATAAGAGTATCCATAAGTCTTGAGCGTGATTCAAAGCTCGCCCATGCAAGGTGAGGCGTAATAATACATTTTTCGCAGGTGAGAAGGGGATTATCAGCCTTTGCAGGTTCAACGGAGAGTACATCAACACCTGCTCCGGCAATAATACCTTCATCCAAGGCTTTTTTCAGGTCATCTTCAACTATAACGGCACCTCTTGATGTGTTTATCAGGTAGGCGCTGCTTTTCATTTTTTTAAGGAACTCCAAGTTAACAAGACCTTCGGTTTCTTTGTTGAGAGGACAGTGAAGTGAGATTACATCACTGTTTTTTATAACTTCGTCAAGAGTTACAAAATCAACCTTGCCATAGCCGTCATAGCTTCTTGTGTTGGGTGAATATGCAATAACATTCATTTTAAAGCCATTTGCAATCTGTGCCACAGCAGCACCGATTTTGCCGAAGCCTACAATACCCATAGTTTTTCCGCTGAGCTCAGTAAGTGGCGTTTTCCAATAACAGAAATGCTTGCTTTTTGTCCATTCGCCTTCTTTTACTGTATTGTTATGAAGTGCAACGTTGTTTGTAATTTCAAGCAAAAGTGCAAAAACAAGCTGAGATACACCGTCAGTGCTGTAAGCGGGAATGTTTGAAGCAAGAATACCTTTTTCACGGGCGTATTCTGTATCAATCATATTGTAGCCTGTTGCAAGGGTGGAAATATATTTAAGCTTCGGTAACTGTGAAAGAACTTCCTTTGTGAGCAGTTTTTTGTTGGTTACAAGTATATCAGCGTCCTTAGCTCTTTCAACAATCTCGCACTGCTCTGATGAGTCATAAATTACAACCTCGTCAACAAGCTCCTTCATCCATTCCCAGGAAAGATCACCGGGATTAGCTTCATATCCGTCAAGAACAACAAGTTTCATAATGTATCATCCTTTACATATAATTTAATATATTGATTATTTTAACACAAAATTCACCCTTTGTCACTAATTAAGTAAATTTTCTCCTTATTCTTCTTGACGATTACGATTATTTAATATAAAATATAATAGATTTAGTATACATATAATGTACAAGTTTGAAAAGGAGTGACATTTTTGAAAAACAAAAAGAATCTGTCATACGGTTTTTCGTCTATGGCATTTTTCTCACTTCTTTTAGCCCTTGTGCTGATGATTCTTCTGCGTCTTTTCAACACACAGGAATTTCTTCGATGGTACGGCCGTTATACTAATACCCTTGAAGAGTTTGAGCTCTGGATTCAGACCTACGGTGCCACCTGGATTACGGTTGTTGTTATTCTTCTGAATTACACCGTAAAGGCTTTTATTCCCTGGTTTCCGCTTTCTTGTATTTGTGTTGCAAGTGCCGTTATTTTTAAATGGTACATTGCAGCGGCAATCAATATTGCAGGAATGAGCATATTTTTTGTTGCAAAGTTTCTTTGGGGCAGAAAGCACGGTGGCGGAAATGCAGAAAAAATCCTTGCAAAATATGATAAAGCTCATAGCTACATTGACAGCAGTAAAGCCGGCTCTAAGGTTGTTCTCTTTTTCAGCAGACTTGTGCCCGGTGTTCCTCTCGGCTCGGTGAGCACACTTTACGGAAGCACGGATATCGGTCTTTTGGAATATCTTATTATATCTCTTGCCGGATTTTCATATAAAATTTTCTCTTATGTTACAATCGGGCGTAATGTATTTGATCCCGCTTCCTTCGGGTTTATTGCACCCTTTATACCGCTTTTGATTTTTTCGGGTCTGGTGCTTCTTTCCGTAAGCGGTGTAACCTCCGTTTTTTCGCGTAAGAAAGAAAAAGATACCGGTATTGAATAAAAATGTAATTATTGCAGTTTTCCGTAAGAGGTCTTACGGATTGTGTGCATAGAATAAAAATAAACGGGTGAAGCTTATGCTTTAACTCTGTTCAAAGAAAGGCAGACAAATATGATTAAGTACAGTGAAATGAAAGAAAAACTTGAAAAAGGACTTGTTGATGAAGAATTTTCCGTAGTTTACAAAAAAGAAGCAATTCCTGCTCAGTACGGCAGATATCTTGAAGTCCTTACTGCATTCAGTGAGCTTTTTGATAAAAACTGTGCAAGAGAGGTTGCTCTTTTCTCAGCTCCCGGCAGAAGTGAAATCGGTGGTAACCACACTGACCATAACCACGGTCTTGTTCTTGCTGCGGGCATCAGTCTTGATGCGATTGCAGTTGCTTCAAAAAATGATGACGGAATTATCAGAATTAAATCTGCAGGATATCCTATGGATACCGTTGATTGTGCCGACCTTTCCGTAAAGGAAAATGAAAAAGGCAGAAGTCAGTCCATTATCCGCGGTATTGCTGCACGTTTCTCACAGCTCGGATATAAAGTAGGCGGATTTGATGCAACAACTGCTTCTCAGGTGCTTTCAGGCTCAGGCCTTTCATCATCAGCTGCTTTTGAGGTGCTTGTTTGCACAATGCTCAACTACCTTTATAATGACGGTAAGGTTGACCCCATTGAAATTGCAAAGATTTCACAGTACAGTGAAAATGTTTATTTCGGTAAGCCCTGCGGTCTTCTTGACCAGATGGCTTGCTCCGTAGGCTCTTTTGTATCCATTGACTTTGAAGATACAAGCAAGCCTATAGTTAAGAAGATTGACTTTGACTTTGAAAAATCGGGTCACAGCCTTGTAATTGTTGATACCAAGGGAAGTCACTCAGACCTTACCGATGACTACGCTGCTGTTCGCCGCGAAATGGAAATGGTTGCAGAATATTTCGGTAAGAAGGTACTTCGTGAGGTAGACAAGAAGGATGTTATCGAAAACGCAGGAGACATTGCTAAAAAGGTAAGCCCCAGAGCAGTTATCAGAGCACTTCACTATTACGGTGAAAATGAAAAGGTTGTTCTTCAGGCAGAAGCACTTTCAAAGAATGATTTTGAAGCATTTAAGGCTCTTATCATTAAAAGCGGTTTTTCATCATATATGTATAATCAGAATGTTTACACACAGAAGGCGGGTGCCGAACAGCCCCTTTCACTTGCTCTTTGCATTTCTGAACAGCTTCTTTCGGGCAAGGGTGCATGGAGAGTTCACGGTGGTGGCTTTGCCGGAACAATTCAGGCATTTGTTCCCGATGAAATGGTTGAAGAGTATGCAGGTGCAATGAAGGCCATTTTTGGTGACGATGCAGCCTATGTTCTTTCCGTAAGACCTTATGGTGGTGTTCAGATTGCTTGATAACAGCATATAAATCCTCAAAAAAATATATGTAAATAATAATGCATTATACGGGAGGTAATATGAAAAAGATATTTAAAGTTTTAACATTAGTGATGATGTGTATGCTTATGTTGATTTCAACTGTGAGTATCAGCATTGCATCTGCAATCGGAAATGTAAAAACTCTTACTGTTAAAAGTGCAACCTCAGGTGGTGTCAGTCTTTCCTGGTCAGCTGTTTCTAAAGCAAAGGGCTACAGAGTATACAGATACACTGCTTCAGATAAAAAATGGAAAGCAGTTAAAACAACCTCTGCCAGAACTTATAAGGATACTTCTGTCAAGGCAGGTGAAGTGTACAAGTACAAGGTAAAGGCGTATGAGGTAAAGAAAAACAAAAATGTTTATTCTGATAAGTACTCCAATACCGTTGAAGCTGTTATAGCCCCTAAAAAGGTGTCAGGTCTCAAGGCAACCTCTGTTGCAAGCACATCCGTAAAGCTTTCCTGGTCAAAGGTGAACAAAGCTACGGGCTACATAGTGTATAAGTATAACAGTAAAACAAAAAAGTACGAAAAGCTTGCTGATACAAAAAGCAACTCTTACACAGTAAAATCACTTAAAGCCAATACAACCTATAAATTCAACATAAAGGCTTATACCAAATCTGAAACAACAAAGTACGGTGTTGCATCATCGGCTCTCAGTATAAAAACCAAGCCTTCTGATGTTTCATCTTTTAAACTTGCGTCGAGTACCGAAAAAGATTTTTCTCTTTCCTGGAAAAAAGCTTCGGGTGTTAACGGCTATCAACTTGTAAGATACAACGAAAATACAGGTAAATGGGATGAGGTTGCTAAAACAATGTCAACTTCTTATAAGGTAAGCGGTAATCTTGCCGTAGCTCCGGCAAAATACAAGCTTAGAACTTATGTTAAGCAGGGTAGCGGCTACATTTTCGGCGCATATTCTTCAGTTGTAACTGCCGCAAAAATCCCTGCAGTACCTTTAAATCTCAGCGGTGCGGTTAATTCCGATGACGGTATTTCACTTAAATGGGATAAGGTTGAAGGTGCAACAGGTTACATTATTCATTCTTACAGTGCTAAGGATGGCTCATGGTCAACTCTTGCATCGGTTACAAAGAACAAATATAATACAGGCAAACTTAAAAATACGGATACATACCGTTATGCAGTAAGTGCTTACGTAAATGTTACGGGTGGGAAGCTTGCTTCGGAAAAAAGTGAATCTGTTTCTGTTTTCTTTAAAAGTGAAGAGAAGCCGGAAAGTATTTACTCAGCTGAAATGGAAAAAAGCGGTATTCTCGGTTATCTTTTCGATCCTAAGGAAGGCTGCTTCTATACTTCTGCCGACCCCTGGCAGAGAGTTGTTGGCTATAACGAAATCTTCGATATAATGGGTCCCTTTACTTTTATAGATTTTGATACAGTAAGATGCCGTTTTGACTATAATGATAAAAACTGGATGATTCAGCTTTGGAAAGGGCAGTACGGACTTATCTTCTACGGTGCTGAGGTTGGTGTTTACACTAAACCCAAGGACAGAGAGCTTATGCATTATGACTGCGCTTCCGACAGTGAGATGCTTAAAATGTCAATGACCTTTATTGAAAAGGAAAAGTTTTTCGGAAGAGTAAAATGGGAAGAAAAATTCACAAGACCTTACGGCTATTACTGGTGGTGCACAGGATTCCTTCCCGGTAATAAATACGGAAAGTTCGATGAGCTTAAGCTTGATATGAGAATTACGATGAAAGACTACGAGATGCTTTCGGGCTTTACGGGAGCTCTCAAAGAAAACGGTATTTCCTATACGGTCCGCGGACTTGATGTTTATTTCATTTATGCATAACAACTGAATTTAAGGGCATTTTTAGTTTTAAAAATGCCCGTTTTTTATATTGATTTTTAATATGGTTACTGATATAATATTTTATCAGTATATAAGTAGTTAATATAAGTTTTTACTTAATAATATACAAGTATAACCACAGGAGGATATTTATGTCAGCACTTAAAGATTATTCAAAAGAAAAACTCCAACTTTTAATGGATGACCTTACAGAGCAGTATGCTGAATACAAGGCTCAGGGTCTTAAGCTTGATATGTCAAGAGGTAAGCCGGGCTCAGACCAGCTTGCGGTTTCCAATGCACTTCTTGATGCTGTTACATCAAGAGACTGGGAGGATGATGCAAGTAATCATAGCCTTGAATACAGAAACTACGGTCTTCTTACCGGTATTATTGAATGTAAAGAAATTTTTGCAAAACTTCTTAAGGTGCCCACAAAGAATGTTATTGTCTGCGGTAACTCAAGCCTTAATATGATGTTTGACTATATTACCCAGTGTATGCTCACGGGCTCAGGCGCAGAGCCATGGAAGGATCAGGGTGAAATCAAGTTCCTTTGCCCCTGCCCGGGTTATGACAGACACTTTTCTATTTGCGAATACTACGGTATAAAGCTTATTCCCGTTGATATGACTGAAACGGGCCCTGATATGGCTCAGGTTGAAGAGCTTATCAAGGATCCGAAGGTAAAGGGTATGTTCTGTGTTCCTAAGTATTCCAACCCTACAGGTGTTACATACACAAGCGAAACTGTTGACAGAATTGCAGCTATGACACCCGCAGCAAGTGATTTCAGAATTATCTGGGATAACGCTTATATTATTCACGATCTTGAAGAACACGGCGAAAAGCTTGATAATATTTTTGATGTGCTTAAAAAGTACGGCCATGAGGATATGGTAATTGAGTTTACTTCAACCTCAAAAATCAGCTTCCCCGGTGCAGGCGTTGCAGTTCTTGCCGCTTCTGACAGAAACATTGAAATGATTATCAGCCGTATGTCAATTCAGACCATCGGTTATGACAAGCTAAATCAGTTCAGACACGTTAAATTTTATAAGGATGTTGCAGGCATCAAGAATCATATGAAGCTTCACAGAAACATTCTTGCTCCCAAGTTCAAGGCAGTTATCAATGAGTTTGAAAACAGTCTCGGCAGGTACGCTGTTGCAACCTGGTCCAAGCCCAAGGGCGGTTACTTTATCTCCCTTGATGTTATGGAAGGTACTGCAAAAAGAGTTTACGAGCTTTGTAAGGAAGCAGGCGTAACTCTTACCACTGTTGGTGCTACTTTCCCTTACGGCTTTGACCCCAAGGATCAGAATATCCGTATTGCTCCCTCATATCCTCCCGTTGATGAGCTTATGACAGCAACAAAGCTTCTGTGCATCTGTGTAAAGCTTGCTGCTTGCGAAAAGCTTCTTGCAGAATAAGTAGTCAGTAGTCAGGACGCGTATAGCCGTTGTCCTGACTTTTTTTGTTTGTTGCAGCGAAAAGTGCGGATACAGTTATGGTCGCATAAAAACACAGCACTCTGCAAAAGCAAAGTGCTGTTTCTGTTTTATCTGTTCATTTCTTTTTTATTTGTTCTGCCGAGGAGATAATCAACCGAAACATTATAATAATCAGCAAGCTTTATAAGAATCACTGTCGGTATATCGTGTTCTCCCGTTTCGTATTTTGAATAACCCGTTTGACTCATACCTAAATAATTTGCAATTTGTGTCTGATTCATATCTTTATCTTCTCTTAAGTCTCGGATTCTGTTATACATAAAATCACCTCTGTATAAATATTAGGTTAACCTGAAACAGGTTATTGACTTTTAACCTGTAACGGATTAAAATATGTGTGATTTGTTTTTATAAGGTGATTTTGTGATTGAAAGTTTGTCGGTATTCTTTTTTGTTTTTTTAATTATTATTTTAATATATATTTTAGGCGATGAATTTAATAACAATGATTTAAAATAGTTATATTTTCTTTTTGTATTGACAATACATTAATCTTATGCTAAAATCTAACGGATATTTCAAATGGCTGTGAAAAAGAGGAGTAGCACATCATTTCTTTTAAGAGAGAAGACGGTCGGTGCAAGTCTTTAAGTAAGATGTGTGAAGGTAGCTTTTGAGCCTCGGGAAGAAATCCGAAAGAAAGTAGAACCCGACGTAAATCTGCGTTAAAGATTTTGAGTGCAGAGAGCTTACTCTCTGAATTCAGGTGGTACCACGGTAGCAAAGCTCCGTCCTGAAATTTTCAGGGCGAGGCTTTTATTTTTTTATTATATAATTATTTCGGTCTGCGGAGCAAATCGGAAATAGGGGATGCCGTTAATACGGTAATTCCGAATTCCGAATTCCGAATTCCGAATTTGAACGGAGTGAAAACTATGGCAAAAGAACTTGCAACAAAGTACGATCCGAAAGACGTTGAGGACCGTATATACAAATCCTGGCTTGACGGTAACTATTTCCACGCTGAGGTAGATACTGAGAAAAAGCCCTACACAATCGTAATTCCCCCTCCAAACATCACAGGTCAGCTTCATATGGGCCACGCACTTGACAATACTTTGCAGGATATTCTCATCCGCTTCAGAAGAATGCAGGGTTATGATACTCTTTGGCTTCCCGGCACTGACCACGCTTCAATTGCCACAGAAGCTAAAATTGTTGAAGCAATGAAGGCTGAGGGTATTTCAAAAGAAGATCTCGGCAGAGAAGGCTTTCTCGAAAGAGCATGGGAATGGAAGGCTCAGTACGGCGGCAGAATTATTGAACAGCTTAAAAAGCTCGGTTCATCCTGCGACTGGGAAAGAGAACGCTTTACCCTTGATGAGGGCTGTTCAAAGGCTGTTAAGGAAGTATTCGTAAACCTTTATGAAAAAGGTCTTATCTACCGTGGTGAAAGAATTATCAACTGGTGTACTCACTGTAAAACTTCAATTTCAGACGCTGAGGTTGAGTACGAAGAAAAGGACGGCAATTTCTGGCACTTTGCATACCCCTTCGCAGACGGAAGCGGAAGCATAATTGTTGCAACAACCCGTCCCGAAACTATCCCCGGTGATACAGGTATCGCAGTTCATCCCGATGATGAAAGATATAAGGATGTTATCGGAAAAACCGTAATTATGCCCGTAATCGGCAGAGAAATCCCCATTGTTGCAGATACCTATGCAAAAATGGATAAGGGTACCGGTGCCGTTAAAATCACACCCGCTCACGACCCCAACGACTTTGAGGTTGGCCTTCGCTGCAATCTTCCCGTGCTTGATGTTATGACCGATGACGGTTATATGAATGAAAAAGCAGGTAAGTATGAGGGTATGAACCTTATGGAATGCCGCAAGGCAATCGTAGCTGACCTCACAGAAGCAGGTGCTCTTGTTAAAATTGAGCCCACAAAGCACGAGGTTGGTACCTGCTACCGTTGCCATACTGCTGTTGAGCCTAAGGTTTCAAAGCAGTGGTTTGTAAAAATGGAACCCCTTGCAAAGCCGGCAATCAAGGTTGTAAGGGACGGTCAGGTTAAGTTTATTCCTGAGCGTTTTGATAAGATTTATTATAACTGGATGGAAAACATCCGTGACTGGTGTATCTCCCGTCAGCTCTGGTGGGGACACAGAATCCCTGCATGGTACTGTGCAGACTGCGGTGAAATTACCGTAAGTAAGGGCGAGCCTACCGAATGCTGTAAGTGCGGCAGTAAGAATATTGAACAGGATCCCGATACCCTTGACACTTGGTTCTCATCAGCTCTCTGGCCCTTCTCAACTCTCGGCTGGCCTGAAAAGACTCCTGAACTTATGCATTACTATCCCACAAGCACCCTTGTAACGGGCTATGATATCATCTTCTTCTGGGTTGCAAGAATGATTTTCTCCGCTTGTGAGCAGATGAGCGAAGTACCCTTTGACACTGTATTCATTCACGGTATTGTTCGTGACGAGCTTGGCAGAAAGATGTCAAAATCTCTCGGCAACGGTATTGACCCCTTGCTTGTTATTGATAAGTACGGTGCTGATGCACTCCGCTTTACCCTTGCAACGGGTAACAGCCCCGGAAACGATATGAGATACAGCGATAAGAAGGTTGAAGCTTCAAGAAACTTCGCAAACAAAATCTGGAATGCTGCAAGATTCATTCTTATGAACCTTGACGAAAACGAGTCCGCACCTCATATTCCCGAAAACCTTGCGCTTGAAGATAAGTGGATTCTTTCACAGTTTAATTCTCTCGCAAAGGAAGTAACGGAAAATCTTGATAAGTTTGAGCTTGGTATTGCTGTTCAGAAGCTTTATGATTTCATCTGGGACCTTTTCTGCGACTGGTTCATTGAGCTAGCAAAGATAAGACTTCAGAAGGGCGGCGAAGAAGCAAAAACAGCAAAGGCAGTTCTTGTTTATGTTATGAGCGAAACACTCAAGCTTCTTCATCCCTTTATGCCTTTCATCACTGAAGAAATCTGGCAGACACTTCCTCACGACGGCGAGACAATTATGAAGTCAGCATGGCCCGAATTCAAGGAAGAACTTGTGTTCACTGAGGACGAAAGCAAAATGGATATCATTATGGATGCTATCCGTGCTGTTCGTAACAGAAGAGCAGAAATGAATGTTCCTCCTTCAAGAAAGGCGCACGTTTATGTTGCAACTGAAAAGAAGGATATCTTTGACACAGCAGTTGTATTTATGCAGAAGCTTGCAAGTGCTTCAGATGTTACGGTAGGTGACAGCTTCAATATTGAAGGCAGTGTAAGCATTGTTACCGCTGATGCAAAAATTTACATTCCCATGGGCGACCTTGTTGACTTTGAGGCTGAAAGAAAGCGCCTTATGAAAGAAAAGGAAGCAGCCGAAAAGAAGCTCGCACAGATTAACGGCAAGCTCAACAACCCCGGTTTCCTTTCCAAGGCTCCTCAGAATGTTATTGACGGTCAGAAGGCAGATGCAGAAAAGCTTACAGAAAAAATTAAGATGATTGACGAAAGCCTTGCATCACTCGGTAAATAATTATTAACTGAAAAGTGACATTTCTTTTTGGAAGTGTCACTTTTTTGTATGTTTTTCTGTCCGCAACAAATCATTGCGTGCGTTTTTTATATAGTTTTATTGACAATTTAGTAACATATAATATAAGATTTAATTGAGAATAAGAGGAAAGGAGGAAAAAATTAAACACATAATGTTAAAACAAATACTATATAAGGAGTGAATAAAATGAAAAAATCAGTTCCATTAGTCGCATACATAATCGGTTGGATTTATCCTGTAAGTGCAAACATATTTGCCATTCTTGATAATTATATAAGAATAAAAGTATCTTATTTCGGACCGTTTAATTTTTATAATGACAGTATTATGGGATATGTGTTTTATTCTTTTATAATATCAGTTGTTACATTTTTAATATTTTTCATTTATTCAATAATTAAATTCAAGCCTCCGAAAAACTTTTACTTTGTATTATTTAACTTGCCCTTATATTTTGCAAGCATATTTGCCTCTGTTCTTTATACCGATACCTATCTTTGGGTAGGAATTCTTTCGCTTATTATAACCTTATCTGTAATTGTATTTTCTGTTGCGTATGTTTTAAAATTACCTTCTGAAGATTAATGAATATAAGCGAGGACAGACCTTTGATGGTCTGTCCTCAATTTTTCATTCACCTATATATTCAAATCTTTTAAAAACCTTGCCGTCTCTTTCAATGGTTTCATTCCACATCGAAGCAGGTCTTACCCAAAGTCCGCCTTCACCGTAAAGAGCTCTGTAAACCACCATCTTTTCCATAGTTTCGCTGTGGTTTGCCACGCCGATGACCGCGTATTCGTTACCTTTGAAATGGCGGTATTTACCTAATTTAATATTATCCATAATAGCTTCCTTTTTAGAACACACAAGCTGTATCCCTACAGCATATTTTTATCTGGCGGGCAGAAACTTTATTTTATTTCACTTGATTTACCCGCGATTGAGAATTGCGAATTGCGAATTGCGAATTGATAACTTACTTCATCAGCTTTCTGTATTTAATCTGATTTGCAACAAATCCTACACCGAGAAGAATAAGTATTACGGGAAGGAAAACAATAACTGCCGCTACAAGACCTATTACTACACCGAGTCCCTTGTTACTTTTTACAAATCCCCGGTTGCTTTCGGGGGCAGGGGGGAGGTCATCAAAAAGGTTAAGCACAGCCTTTTCGTCACAGATGCCGGGATTATACAAAAGGGGTTCAACAAGGCTCTGAACTGAGGTTGCACCCTTCAACAGCTTACCGATTTTTATGCCGAAGAGCTTCAGAAGGCTGTCGATAATTGCAAGCACACCCATTGTGATTTTATATTCTGCCGTGTCGGGTGAATAGGGGCTGTCACCGCCGTAAAGGTTACGGACAAGGGACACCATAAAGTCCACGACCCTTTGGTCCTTGATGTGAGCATAATCAGCTTTTTTAAGTCCGCTTTCTTTTTTTACAAGCTTTGCAACTGTGCCGATTTTCAGCTTGCCTAAAATTTTTGCAAAGGGCTTGATAATCCACCCGATTTTGTAAATCAGCTTTTCTTTAACGCTGAAAGCCGTTGCCATTCTTGCAAGTTCAGGAATGTCCTTGCCTGCCGCATCAATAACCCTTCTTATCATACCGAAAAACTTATCTTCAAGGTGGTCTTTCAGCTTTCTGCCATTAATATCGCACTGAACATCAACACTGTCAATATCAATTTTGCCTTCGGCAGGGTTGAAAGTAACCTTTCTGTATGTAGCAGGATAGCCTACAGCCGCCGCAGTTGTGATGTCATAGAAAATTTTACCGTTGTCGGTGTACTTATATGAAATATCCTGCATATGGGTGTGACCAGTGAACATATAATGTACACCCATCTCAGTGAATTCGCCAATACGCTTTTCTGCTTCGCCCATAATATTGCTCTTGCCGATAATGATGTAGAAAGGCGAAGGTGATAACATAGGATGGTGAGTCATAGGAATAATGAACTGGCCGTGTTCTTCAGCGTCTTTTATTTGTTCTGTAATCCAATCAAAGCAGTCATCGGAAAAGCCACTTGCTCCTTTGTGGTTTCGGTCATCATTAAGAGCAAAAAGTCGGTAGCCGTCGCAAAGCTGAACAACATAGGACATACTGTCGCGATGCACGGAAATTGCTTCATCAGGGCCGAATTCACGGTACATATCAAAAAGCTCTTCTCTGGTAACACTGGGAACGGAAAGCTTTTCATCACCCACAAATTTATGGGTCATGCCGTCGCCGTGAAAATCGTGGGTTGCGGTAATTACATAAACCTTCTTGCCACGCTCCTTGAGTGAACGGAAAAGCTCAATAACGCCTTTATGTGCTTCCTTTTCTGCATTTGTTGTAACGTCACCGGAAACAAGAATAATATCGCATTCATCCTTTGCCAGCTGGTCCCTCAGGGCATAAAGAATTTCTTCGCAGTTGAGAAGATCGTTGGTAGTTTTGGCGTTTTCTTTTTCAAAAGCCTTTCCGGTTATTCCTGTTTCTTTTGAATAATAATGAATATCTGAAATGATGTTCAATTTTAACGGTTTAATGTTTTCGTACATAATTGTTACTCCTTTATTACATTCTGCTTACTGCTAACCTGTGCACAGCCTTATCTTTACAGCTTACTTCAAAGGTAAGAAGTCCGTTTTCATGTGTGAAGGCAATTTGCTCTCCGTCAAGTGTAGCTTTGTATTCACTGCTTTCGTTCATAACGCAAAGAAGGTTGAATTTTTTGCTTTCTCCGTAATATGTAAATTCAATTTCTGCTTCCGTTTTATCTTCGTTGAATACCGTTTTCTCAAGGTAGGTATCAAAACCTACATTTACGGTGCCGGGCGCATAATACGCCTTGAGCCACATAATAAGTGGAGTTGAAAGTCCTCCGAAATTATGGAACCATCCGCCGAGACCCGTTACGGTGTTAACCATTTCAAAGGTGCAATAGGTGCTTTCAACCTCTCTTTTCCATATGTTGAGGGCAAGGTGAGCAATATCCTTTGCAATATCCGCTCTGCCCTTGTCAAGCATACTTTTGAAAATGAACCACTGATGAGGGAACCAGATGTTACCGTTCCAATAGCCGTTAACCATATAATATGAAGCACTTTTATCAACTGCACTGATACCGAAGGGTGTGTGCATTTCATTTTCATTTGTTATATGACCAATGATTTTTTCAGTCTGATTTTCGTCGCACACACCTGCTATAATGGGATAAATTCCGTCAAGACCTTTGTTGAGGTTTTCACCGTCCTCGGTCAGGAATTTTCCCACAGGCTCAAAATTTTCGTTGTGGAGTACATAACTGTAATATCCGCTTTCTTCATCCCAGGAATACATGTTGAGTGCATCGGTAAGCTTTTTAATATCAGCCTTATATTCTTCCTTATCTGCTTCCTTTCCGAGCTTATCAGCAAGAATGGAAAGAATCTTGCCGAAACGGATAACCTGACCCGTTGTAATTACCGGTGAAGCCTTATCGCGGAGATTCTGCTTCATCATAGCTACCTGAGCGGGATAGTCATCCATACCGCTTGTGGAATAGAAATAATCATAGGTTGTAAGAATGCCTGATTTGAATTTTGCTGTTGTTGAATTTCTTATTTTACCTGCAAGGTAAAGGTAATAAAGTCTGGCTCTTGAATAGTAACTGAGAATTCTGTTTTTATCTTCGGCTTTCTGAAGCATTTCGTAAAGCTGATAAATCTGCACGGGTACGGGTGAACCATGATGGAGGAATGCATAATCCTTGTTATCATCTTCACTCAAATATGTGTCAAGGATATATTCGGCAAAGTTAGGTGCAATTTCATTCATACCGAGTCCGATAAAGCCGGAATCCCAGGTGTAAAGGCAATCCCAACGCTTACCCGGAGTATGGTGGATAATATACTCTCCGTGTTTATAAATGGGGTACACAACATTTGTCATAAGTGTTGCGGCAAGAATCTGATTTGAAAGCTTGTATTTTTCACCTGATGGATTTACCTTTATATCAATTGCGGTAGCCTTCGCTTTTTTATAAAGCTTTTCATATTCTTCTGGTGAAAGATACTCTGCTCCACATTTTGAAATTACAGCATACTCAACCTTACTTTCGCCTTTTTCAATGAATATTGTGTGGCTGATTGCATTGTGGAAAAAGCCTTCATCACTGTGCTTGCGGTTGAATGCACCCGTAAAGCTTTCCGTAACATCATCAAAGGTTTCGTCAGCATTGGAAAGTCTTGCGGTCATACAGTCCTCAAGAGCACCCGTTTCAATTTCACGGAATCTTGTGTTTCCATTAAACACACGGAGCTTGTATTCACCGTTAATTCCGTCATAGCTGAGGGAGGAAAGGTAGCCCTGTTTACATTTTTCGTTTGTTATTAAAGGGATAAAGTTCACGGGAATGTTTTCCACGGAAATTTTATCCTTGTCCCAATTTTCGCAAAGACACATAAAGTCAAATTCAGCGGCACCTGTGCCGTTGGAAATAAAGCTGAGCTCAAGTTCACCTTTTTCTACAGCGCCTATATGTACATATATGATTCTCAGTTCATCTGTCGGAGTAAGAACAACAGTTGTTTTACCGTTGAGCACAAATTCTGCCGTGTTGTTGCTGTTTATGTAGTGAACCCCGACCTGCTTGCCCTGCTCGTAATGGATGTCACTTGTGCGGTAGCGTAAGGCGAGAACAGCGTTTTTATAGTCATTTTTAATGTTGATCTTATAGCTAACGTTGTCACCTTTTTCACCGCCGAATGGCTTAAGTACCTTATAAGGCATGTGCCATTTGCCGGCACGGTCACCGAGCCCCTTGCCCGAGACAAATCTTTTATCAAGAAATTCACCTTTTTTGAAACCGTCGGCATTCTGCTCGTCCCAGGGTCTTACAATATTATAGTTATAGCTTTCATAGTCAAGAGCATCAATGTAATTGCACTTTTCGGGAAGGTTGAGCTTTGCGTATGTGTCCACGGGATATTCAATTGAAGAAAAATAGTTTACAACACAGTCTTTTATAATGTCTGTATTATTTGAAATTTCCGTTCTTACAAGAAAGCTCTCGTCGGAAAGTTTCAAATAGGAAACATCTGCATATACCTTATCTTTCCATTCAAGGTCGTATCTGTAGCTGTAAAAACTGTAATCTTCGTTACAAAGCCAGGGGTGATAAGAGGAGGGGAGGGTAACATTGGGAACTCTTATGTCAAATGCATGGATTGCAGGAGCTACACAAAGGTCAAAGCGAACACCTTCAACACACTTGTGCTGTTCAATTCTTGAGATACCGGCATATTTTTTACTGAAAGGTCCCCAGTTGCAGAATAATCCGAATTTATCTGTCATTGATTTCACCTCGTTTTATAATTACAAAAAGTATACAATATTAATAATATCAAGTCAAGAATTAAAATTGCAGGTTTTAAGTTCCTTTAAGTCAGTTGCAATATTTTTGCAACATTCTGTTGTGCACTTAGCACAAAAATACAAAATATATTAATTTTAAGAATAATAATTTCAAAAACCTCTTGCATTTTAATATTACCTTTGCTATAATCTAGCCAAGGTAATATAAAAAATATTCAGGAGGTAATCTTATGAAAAAAATATTATCAGTATTTCTTGCAGTATTAATGCTCTTCGGTGCACTTTCAATCGGTGCTTCAGCTGTAACCGCTGAGGATTATGCAGACAGTGCCCTCGTAAATGAAAATCAGGTTGTTCTTGTTTTCAAATTCAATGGAGGTAAGTCATACGGACCTCAGCCCGTTTATAATCCCACAACCGGTAAGTTTGATTCCGCTCAGGTTGAAGGCGATTATATTATGATTCCTTATGATGAAACAGACCTTATTGTTGGTACAAACATCACTCTTCCTGATGTTACTCCCAGCAAGGGCGATAAGTTCATCGGTTGGTACTGTGAAGAAGACGGCAAGACCTATGCTGTTGCAGCTAACGGTTATGAAATTCCCGCTTATGCAGGCAAGGAAGTTATCACTTTCACAGCTTGGTACAAGCCTGCTGAACCTGAAACCGATACTCTTGGTATGATTCTCGGTATCCTCACAAAGATTTTCGGTGCTATCATTGGTATCGTTCTTTACGGCGGTGACACAGAAGCTGGCGTAGCTCTTATGAACAAAGTTCTCGGCGGTCTTGATCTGTAATTAACACTTATGAAATTAAAGCTCTCCAAACGGAGAGCTTTTTTCTTTACATTTTCCTTTTTATGTGATATAATACCACAGTTATATCTGTTGAAAGGGGAATTGCTATTATGATACTAAGCAATGATGAAAAAATTGAACCTCTCGGTAATAATATGAAAATAGTTGTAAGTGACAGTCATACCTTCGGTACCGATGCAATTCTTCTTGCAAATTTTTCATCATTGAAAAGGAAGGATAAGGCCTGTGATTTGGGAACGGGCTGCGGAATAATTCCTTTGATATGGTGCAAGGGTCAGACGAACAGCATAACCGCAATCGATATCCAGAAAAAGGCTTTTTCTCAGCTTGAAAAATCAATTGAATTGAATGGAATTGAAGGCAGAATAATGACTCACAACTGTGATTTGAGAAATCTCAAGGGAAGCGTTGAGTTCGGCTCTTTTGACCTTGTTACAATGAATCCGCCCTATAAGCCTGTGGGTACGGGAATTGAAAGTATCAGTGAGGCGGAAAGAATTGCAAGGCATGAGGTTATGTGCACAATTGACGATGCCGTATCAGCGGCAGCTAAGCTTCTGAAATTCGGCGGCCGCTTCTGTATGTGCCACCGCCCTGAGCGCTTGTGCGATATTATTGTAAGTATGAGAAACGGCGGTATAGAAGTAAAACGAGTCCGTTTTGTTTGTGAAAAAGAAGGCAAAGCTCCCTGGCTTTTGCTTGTTGAAGGAAAACGCGGCTCAAAAAGCAGTGTCACTGTTGAAAAAAATCTTATTATGCATAATTCTGACGGCACTCCTACCGCTGAATTCAGAGCGATGTTCGGCGATTATATGGATGGACATCAGTAATAAAAGGAAGTAGATTATGGCAGGTAAATTATATGTAGTGGGTACTCCTATAGGTAATCTTGGTGATATTTCTCCAAGAGCATTGCAGACTCTGGGGTATGTTGACTTTATTGCCGCAGAGGACACAAGAGTTACCCTTAAGCTTCTTAATCATTTTGAAATAAAAAAGCCTCTTATCAGCTATTTTGAACATAATCGCCGTGAAAAAGGCGAGATAATAACGGACAGAATTCTCCTCGGTGAAAACTGTGCAATTGTAACCGATGCGGGTATGCCTGCTGTTTCTGATCCCGGTGAGGACCTGGTCGCTCTTTGTCACGAAAAGGGGATAGAGGTAAATGTTGTGCCCGGTCCCTCAGCTTTTGTTGCAGCTATCGCTTTGTCGGGGCTTCCTGTAGGAAGGTTTACCTTTGAAGGCTTTCTTTCAATGAACAAAGCGGCAAGAAAAGAACATCTTACTGATGTTAAAAATGAAAAGCGCACAATGGTATTTTACGAAGCACCCCACAAGCTTTCTGCAACGCTTAAGGATTTGTACAGTACTCTCGGTGACAGAAAAATTGCAATAGTCAGGGAAATTACAAAAATTCACGAAGAAACAATTCGCACAACTCTTTCCGAGGCGGCAGAAAAATACGCTGATGAAGGTTTAAAAGGTGAAATTGTTCTTGTAATTGAAGGGGCTCCCGAAAGCACAGAAGAAGAAATAACCCTTGAAGAAGCCGTAAAGCTTGCTGAGGTTTATATGAACGAGGGCATCGGGGCAAGTATGGCGGCTAAAAAAGCGGCAAAGGAAACAGGCCACAAAAAAGGTGATATTTATAAAGCACTGATATAATAATGAGGTAATGTAAATGAAAGAATGGATTAATGAATACGGCTATCTTTTGATAGTTCTTGCTGTAGTTACGGTTGTTGCGGCGGTGATTTTCTATTTTGCCGCAAGAGCATATTCAAGGCATCAGAGAGAAATCAAAGCTCAGAAAGCCGAGCTTGACAGACTTATTGCTTTGAAAGAAAAGTATAAGAATCTTACTGAGGAAGCAATTATGTCTGCGGAAATCAGTGAACTTCTTGAAGGCGTGGCGCTTTCATATCAGCTTGTTTTGCAAAAGCAAGAGGACATTGAAGGTGAGTTTTCAAAGATGAACGAAGACAGAAAGGATATTTATGCCCTTGATGTTTTTGTTCAGGACGCTTCATCAAAAGAATTTTTCTCGCAGAACGGAGATATTCTCAGAAAAAGAATAGTTTCAGCCTTTGCAAAAATCGGTATGACTGACTTTGCATCACGCATATCAGATATTGCACTTATGTATGATAAGGATAACGAAACGGTATCCTATGATGAAAAAGTGATTGATAATTTTGACGAATACATTGTTAAGAATGATATTTTAACCGAAATTAAGTTTAAGGCGGCAGAATATATAAAAAATAATTATTGTCAATTTGTAAATTAATTGCTATTTGTTTGACATATCATAAAAATAAATGTATAATGGCTATAATTGATTTAAGGAGGCGGTATCTTTGCGTAAAACAGCAGCGATTATTCTGCTTATAGCTTTGCTTACTGCAATTTTTGCATCCTGCGATAAGGATGAGGAACCAACAACCCTTTCGCCGCTTACGGGAGCTTCAACCACGGCACCTACAACATCTGCATACACTCCCGTTGCATCAACTCAGTCAAATACTAATCCGACATATATACTTACAACAAGTCCTGATAAAACCGTTCCCTGGGGTGAAGTTACCGCATACAGTACAACATCACCCACAACAACCGCTCCCACGGGAATAGTTATTCAGATTCCGACCGAGGGTGTTACAAGCCCCGTTCAGCCCAGCTACTCGCAGGCGCCCACAACGGCTCCCACAACTCCCGCACCCACAACAACCACAAAACCTACGACAACAAAGCCTACAACTACAAAACCGGTTGTTAAAAAGAAGGTTCATGTGAACACGGGCAGCAGTGCATTCAGTGGCGAGGAAACATTGATTGTTGATATTGACGGTACAAATTGGTCAAGTCAGTTTGTTGCAAATACTCAGTATCTTCCCGCATATATTGACGGTAACAACACAGGTAAAAATGTAAAGTGTACACTTAACAGTAAGCCTGACTCTGCGAACAACTACACCATTACCGTTGACGTATCCTCCTTGTCTCTTTCTCCAGGTGCTGTTATCAGCATCTCATTCCCCGAAGGCTTTATTCAGACCAAGGCAGGAACTCAGTACAGTTCATCCTTTGAAATTAATTCAACATATTAATATTTTCATCCCTTCGTCGTTGATGAAGGGATTTTTTGTTTTTTACTGTATTTTTTTTAAAATATTAATTGTCAATATTAAGAATGTATAGTATAATAAAACTAATTATTTTTACTTACAAGGAAAAAACTATGAAAAACAATTCTTTTGAATGGATTAAGCTTGATAATGCGGCAAAAATTTTCCCCGGGCAGAATTCCCGCTCATGGTCAAATATATTCCGCCTCACCTTTCAGTTGAAGGAAGAGGTTGAGCCTGAGCTTCTCCAGAAGGCTCTTGAAGCTGCTCTTATCAGAATACCGACCTTTGCCGTTAGAATGAGAAACGGATTTTTCTGGCATTATTTTGAAAAGAATACAAAGCCTTGTCAGGTAATGCCTGATATTAAAAATCCGTGCTACCGCATCAACTTTAAGGAAAATAACGGCTACCTTTTCCGTTTGTACTATCACGGTTGCCGTATTTCGCTTGAAGTTTACCACGCCCTTGCCGACGGCTACGGCGGAGCGGTATTTATTTCAACGGTGGTGGGTGAATATCTGCGCCTTAAAGGATACAATGTTTCCTGCAATCAGTTTGCTCTTGATGTAAACGATGCTCCGAAATCTGAGGAGCTTGAAGATTCCTATAACCGTTATGCATCATCTAAGGTCAAATATGATCGTAAGGATAACTGGGTGTACCATAATGTAGGAACAAAAGCTCCTATGCACAGAAATAACTATACAGCGGGCATTATGTCTTTTAAGGAAATTCACGCCATATCAAAAAAATACGGTGTAACCGTAACTGAGTTTTTTGCGGCTCTTGTTATTGATGTTCTTTACAGAAAACAGCTGAGCGAAGGCGGTAAGCAAAAGGAAATCAGCGCACAGGTGCCCGTTAACCTCAGGAAGGCTTTTCCTTCGGAAACTCTCCGTAATTTTGTTCTGTGTCTCAGAGCTAAAATTAACCCGAATATGGGTGAATATACCTTTGAAGAGATTCTTCGCAGTGTTTCATTGCAGCTGAGACTTGTAAATAATGATAAGTTTCTAAATTCCTTGATGACACAGAATCTTAAAATAGAGCGCAATCCCGTTGCAAAGTTTTTGCCCTTGCCCATAAAGGACCTTGGTGTTGCCGTTACGTTCCTTATAACCGGTGAGCAGACCACATCTACTCTTATATCCAACCTCGGTCCTATATGTCTTCCTGAGGATATGAGAGAGCACGTTGAAAGGGTATTCCTTTTTACCGGTGCAGGAAAACTTAACGGAGCCCGTTGCGGTGTTGCATCCTTAGGAGATGAGATTACCTTCACTTTTTCAAACTGCTATGAAGAAAGTGATGTTGAAAGAGAGTTTTTTACTCGTCTTGTTAAAATGGGTGTTCACGTTAAAATAGAAAGTAACAGAGATTAATACTCACTGACATTCTAAGAAAAGGAGAATTAATATGTCTTACTGTGTTAATTGCGGAGTAGAACTTGACGACAGTGCAAAAAAATGTGCCCTTTGCTCAACTCCTGTTATAAACCCTAATAAGTCTCGAACAGACGATGAGGTGATTTCACCTTTTTCAAAGGATGAACATATACCAAAACAAGTAAAAGCAAGAATAACAGCACTTATTATTTCAATGTTTATGCTTGTGCCTAATATTGTTTGCATTTTTATCAATGCAATATTTTTTCACGGTTCTTTCTGGTCGCTTTATGTTGGAGCAACCTCTTTTCTTGTGTGGATAATTTTTGTATTTCCTTTCCTTACAAAAAAACTTTATCCTTACCTTATGTGGGGGTTTGATACTGTTTCGGTAGCATTATATGTTTTTTTCTTCTTTGCAATGGGGAATGACTCCACAAATTGGTATTTAAGTGTGGCTCTTCCTATAATAATTGCAGTTTCTATACTTGTGGTTATATATATGCTATGGGTTAAGAAAAAGAAAAGACATTGGTTTATGAAAACAATGCATATTTTTGCCGATATCGGTCTTGTCGGTCTTTTCAGCGGAGCTTTATTCTCTGCTGTACTCGGCGTTGAATATGCTTCTGCAGTAGGTCTTATTATATTTGTCTGCTGTTTGTCTATTGTTATTTTTATGCTTTACTGCAATACAAGCAAAACCCTTAAAAAGTGGTTTACTAAAAGATTCTTCACATAATTTTCAGTGTTCTGACTTTTATTATCTTTGAAAGGAGAGAGGAAAATGAATAAATATGAAATCCTCAATAAATATTTCGGCTATTCCTCTTTCCGTGAGGGTCAGGAAAAGCTTATTGACGGCATTCTTGAAGGTAAGGATGTTATGGGAATAATGCCTACGGGTGCGGGAAAATCAATATGTTTTCAAGTGCCTGCTCTGATGTTGCCTGGAACAACCATTGTTATTTCACCTCTCATTTCTCTTATGAAGGATCAGGTTAATTCACTTGTTCAGTGCGGTGTTGAATGTACATGCATAAACGGTTCTCTTTCCGAAGCTCAGATGACCGGCATTCTTTACGGCATAAAAAAAGGCTCCTATAAAATAGTTTATGTTGCACCCGAAAGGCTTGAAAGCATCAGCTTTATTGAGGTGTGTAAGGCTATAGATATCTCTATGGTCTGTGTGGATGAGGCTCATTGTGTATCTCAGTGGGGTCACGATTTCAGACCAAGCTATCTGCAGATTAAAAAGTTTGTAAATTCTTTTCCGAAAAGACCGTTGCTATGTGCTTTTACTGCAACTGCAACTGAAAAGGTAAGAGGCGATATAACAGAGCTTATAGGTCTCGATAATCCTGTTACGGCAGTCACAGGATTTGACCGTGAAAACCTTTATTTTGAGGTTGTAAGACCCAGGGATAAGCTGATAGCCTTAAAGCGTTATCTTGACCTTTTTTCAGGCAGAAGCGGTATTGTTTATTGCTCGTCAAGGAAAAATGTTGATAATCTTTATGATATTCTCACAAACGAAAAATACAGTGTTACAAAATATCACGCAGGTCTGCCAAGACAGATGCGAAAGGATAACCAGGATTTATTTATTAACGATGAAAAGGAAATTATTATAGCCACAAATGCCTTCGGTATGGGTATAGATAAAAGCAATGTAAGCTTTGTTATTCACTATAATATGCCCGGTGATATTGAAAGCTATTATCAGGAAGCGGGCAGAGCAGGAAGAGACGGAAGCGATGCGGACTGTATTCTTCTTTATAACGGTGCCGATGTACGTGTGCAGAAGTTCTTTATAGATAATCCGGAGGATAATGTTGACCTTACCGAAAGAGAAAAAGAAGAGCTTAAAAAATTACGTCTTAAAAAGCTTGAACGTATGATTGAATACTGCACGGGTAATGTATGCTTAAGGCATTATATTCTCCGTTATTTCGGTGAAAATGCATACGGAAAATGCCATAACTGTTCAGCCTGCAACGGAAACGGTTCAAGTGTTGATGTAACCGTTGAAGGTCAGAAGATATTTTCACTTATCAAAAGAGTCGGTGAAAAAGAAAACCAGAACACAGTTCTTCAACTTCTTAAGGGAAATGTAAATGACTATATAACAGAAAAAAATCTTGATAAGGTTAAAACCTTCGGTGTAATGGCAGACCATGCCGAAAGCCAGATTTTAAGCCACCTTGAGTATTTTATAAAATACGGATTTATAAATGTTGAAGTTAACGGTGTGCTTTCCTTAACGGAAAAATGCAAGGATGTTCTTTTTAATGGAAAAAGAATAAGGAAAATGTTACCGAAAACCAACAAAAGCATTCTTTCGCCTGAAGAAAACGATGTGGATATCAGATTGTTGCTTAAACTCAAACTTCTGAGAAAAGAGCTTGCCAGAAAGTCGGGTGTTCCTGATTTCAGCGTTCTTACCGATGCAGTTCTAAAGAATATCGCCGTATCTAAGCCTAAAAGCCTTTCAGAACTCAGTAAAATTCACGGAATGGCAGAATACAAGGTGAAAAAATACGGTGCAGTATTTTTACATCTTATAAATAAACACTATTCCTGATATTGAAAAACTTAATATAAAGTGATATAATATACTAATAATTTTTTCAGAAAAGGGGGGTCATATTATGAGCCGAAAAAAATGGATTGTTTATACGCTTGATAAAGAGCTTGCTTCTGACATAGCCCAGGAATATGATATAGATCCCTTTGCGGCGTTGCTTCTCACTTCAAGAGGTATTACTGATGATGAAGAAATTGTCCGCTTTTTTTCTGATGAAGCCATATTATCAGATCCCTTTGAGATAAAGGATATGGATAAGGCTGTTGACAGAATAAAAACAGCTTTTACGGGCGATGAGCTTATTGCTGTTTACGGCGACTATGATGCTGACGGCGTTACTGCAACCGCACTTTTATATTCATTCCTGCAGTCTCAGGGCTATAGGGTTATTCCTTATATTCCTGATAGGAATTCCGAGGGTTACGGGCTTAATAAAAATGCAATTAAAGAACTTTATGATAAAGGTGTTAACCTTATTGTTACCGTTGATAACGGTGTATCCGCTTATGATGAGGCGCTGTATATAAAAGAGCTTGGTATGGATATTGTAATAACGGACCACCATAAGGTTCCGGAAAAGCTGCCTGAAGCTGCAGCTGTTGTTGACCCCCACAGACCTGATTGTCCCAGTATGTTTAAGCACTGGGCAGGTGTCGGTGTTGCCTTTAAGCTTGTCTGCGCTTTGTCCGAAGAAAGTACGGAAAGCTTGCTTTCAGCCTATTCAGACCTTGTTGCTATAGGAACAATTGGAGACATTGTTTCTCTTACCGATGAAAACAGAACAATTGTCAAGTATGGTCTGCGTGCAATTAACGAAGGCAATAATCTTGGTGTCGACTACCTTAAAAAGGTTGCCGGTGTTGACGGAAAGAGCATTAATGCTACCACTGTTGCGTTTTCTCTGGTGCCGAGAATTAATGCTATCGGCAGAACCGGACACGCTTCAGAGGCACTGAAGCTTCTCATTGCCGATGACATCGAGTCTGCCGAAGAAAAAGCAGGTCTTGTTGACAGTGCAAACATCAACCGTCAGGAATTGGAAAAAGAAATTGTTCTTGAAGCACAAAAGCAGATAGAAGATAATCCTGATATGCTCAATAACCGTGTGCTGATATTTTCAGGTGAAAACTGGCACGGCGGAGTTATAGGCATTGTTGCGGCGAGACTTACACAGAAATACGGAAAACCTTGCTTTGTTATTACCGATGACGGTGTTGAAGCCAAGGGCTCAGCAAGAAGTATAGAAGGATTCTCTCTCTATGATGCAATTTCTTCGTGTTCTGAGCTTCTTTCTCATTACGGCGGTCATGTTCTTGCAGCCGGCTTCGGAATGAAAAGCGAAAATCTTCCGCTTTTCAAAACAGCTATAGAAGAATATGCAAAAAAAGTTCAGATGCCGTTTCCTTTTATTGAGCTTGACTGTAAGCTACGTCCCGAATTTATTAATGCTGATATACTTGATGTTATTGCATCCCTTGAACCCTTCGGAGCAGGTAACCCCCAACCTCTGTTCGGCCTTTTCGGTATGCATCTTCACAATATAACTCCCATCGGTAACGGTAAGCATCTCCGCCTGACACTTAGACGAGGTGAAAGCACACTTGCTGCTCTTCTTTTCGGTACAACAAAGGAAGAGTTTCCTTATGAAATCGGTGATATACTTGACCTTGCCGTAAAGCTTGAAAGAAATGAATATATGGGTCAGGTAAAGGTCAGTGTATATATTAAGGAAATCCGTATGTCAGGCACTGATGATGAAAAATACCTTAAAAGTATGCGCCTTTACGAGAAAATCAAGCGTAAGGACAGGTTAACTCAGAAGCAGGCGGAATTCTCGCTTCCCGACCGTAAGTTTGTGGGCGAGATTTACCGTTTTATAAGAAATAGCGGTGGATGGAAGCACGATATTGATGTGCTTTGCTATCGCCTTAATGATGACGGTTCCAACGCATGCAAGGTGATGGTTGCAATTGATGCACTTTGTGAATTGGGTATTCTTAAAAACGAAAAAGGCAGAATTTGCCTTGACGATACACAAAAGAAAGTAAATCTGGATAATTCCGCCTTGCTTTCATATCTTAAAAACTATAAGGATAATATCTGAAGAAAGGAGAGATTAAATGTCACAGATATATGAAACGGGCTTTGACAAGCTTTGTAAAAACCTTAAAAATATTTTTTCATCTGATGATATGGAAAGAATTAACAGAGCATACTCTATAGCTTTTGAAGCTCATAAGGACCAAAAACGCCGTTCCGGTGAGCCTTATATTATTCATCCTGTTGCCGTTGCTCAGATTCTTTGCGATATGGGTATGGATTGTGATTCAATCTGTGCGGCTCTCCTTCACGATGTTGTAGAAGACACAGAAATGACAGAAAGCGAAATAAAAAGCCTTTTCGGTAACGATGTGGAGCTTCTTGTTGAGGGCGTTACAAAGCTCGGTCAGATTCCTCTTTCAGCAAGTAAAGAGGAGCAGCAGAGTGAGAATGTAAGAAAAATGTTCCTTGCAATGAGCGAGGATATAAGAGTTATTATTATAAAGCTTGCTGATAGACTTCACAATATGCGTACACTCAGGTTTATGCCTGAAGAAAAAAGGCTTTACAAGGCAAGAGAAACCCTTGAAATATATGCCCCTATTGCACACCGACTGGGTATCCGTGCATTCAAAGAAGAGCTTGAAGACCTTGCCATAAGCTTTCTTGATACGGTTGCATATAACGAAATTGCCGAAACTCTTGAAAAGCAGGTTGAGTCCCGTCAGGCATTTCTTGATAACATTAAACAAGAAATTTTAGAAAGGGTTCAGCAAGAAGTTCCAAAAGTTCATATAGAGGGCAGAATTAAATCTGTTCACGGCATATACAGAAAAACCTATATGAAGGATAAGACTATTGATGAAATATATGACATTTATGCCGTAAGACTTATTGTTGATTCTGTATATGAGTGTTACAGCTGTCTTGGTATCATTCACGATATGTTTAATCCTATTCCGGGAAGATTCAAGGACTATATTTCAACGCCTAAGCCGAATATGTATCAGTCATTGCATACAACCGTTATCGGCAAGGCGGGAGTGCCTTTTGAGGTTCAGATAAGAACCTGGGAAATGCATCATACTGCTGAATACGGTATTGCCGCACACTGGAAGTATAAATTAGGCATGAGCGGTAAAGCAAAGTTTGAAGAACGCCTTTCCTGGATAAGACAGCTACTCGAATCCCAGAAGGAAAGCGATGATGTTGAGGATATTGTAAAAACAATAAAGTCAGACTTTGTGCCTGAAGAAGTATTTGCATTCACTCCCAAGGGTGATGTAATCAGCCTTCCTATGGGCTCATGCATTATTGACTTTGCTTATGCAATTCACTCAGGTGTAGGCAACAAGATGATAGGAGCCAAGGCAGACGGCAGAATTACTACCCTTGACCATAAGATTAACAACGGTGAAATTATTGAAATTCTTACAACCTCATCTCAGGGTAAGGGTCCTAGCCGTGACTGGCTTAAAATAGCAAAAACTGCTTCTGCTAAGAGTAAAATCCGTCAGTGGTTCAAAAAGGAAAAGAGAGAAGAGAATATAGCTGAGGGCAGAGCAGAGGTTGAAAGAGAATTCAAGCGTAATAATATAAATCTTCCCGAAAAGCAGATGCTTGAGTTTATCGCAAAAATAGCTGAAAGACAGCGTTGCAATTCTGTTGATGATTTTTTTGCAGCTATCGGATACGGCGGTATTACCTTCACTAAGCTTATTCCGAGAATAAAAGAGGATTATTCAAAGCTTGTAAAGGCATCACGGCCTCAAACGGAATCTGTACCCGTTGTTCAGCCTCAGAAAAAGACGGTCAAGAGCACCGAAGGAATTATTATTGAGGGTATTGATAATTGCCTTGTTAAGTTTTCACGCTGTTGCGATCCGCTTCCCGGTGATGATATTATCGGATTTATTACAAGGGGCCACGGCGTTTCAATTCATACAAAAAAATGTGCAAATGTTCCTAAAGATATTTCAAAAGCGGCAGAGCCCGAAAGATGGATTAATGCTGCATGGGATACTAAGGTGCAGAATTCCTACCGTGTTACTCTTGCTGTTACCTGTATGGACAGGGTCGGTATGCTCGCTGACCTTTCAGCGGTAATTGCAAATATGCATGTTATGATTCACTCAATTTTTACAAAGGATACCAATGACGGCAGATCAACAATTTATATGACAATTACCGTTAACGGTGCAGAGCATATGAAGAGCGTCTGCGAAAAGCTCAAGAAAGTAAAGGGTGTTCTTTCAACAGAGCGTTCTGGTCTTTAATATAAATAAAGGAATATGTCTAAATGAAAGCAGTTATTCAAAGAGTTACTAATGCAAAGGTAACGGTAGATGATAAAGTAACGGGTGAAATCGGGCTCGGTTTTCTTGTGCTTTTAGGCGTTACCGAGGACGACACCGAAAAAGAAATGAAGATTCTTGCAAAAAAGGTATCGGAAATAAGAATTTTTACTGATGAAAACGATAAAATGAATCTGTCTCTTGATAAGGTTGACGGTGAGGTGCTTGTAGTATCTCAGTTTACCTTGTGTGCAGACCTTTCACACGGAAGAAGACCTTCATTCATAAAGTCAGCAAAGCCTGATATTGCAAATGAGCTTTATATAAAATTCTGTGAAGAGCTCAGAAGCCTTGGAGTAAGAAGGGTTGAAACGGGTATATTCGGCGCTGATATGAAGGTTGAGCTTCTCAATGACGGCCCCGTTACAATTATAATGAATACGGACGAGTGGAAAAAGTAAACCCAATATAATTAATGGAAGGTGGATTATGTCTCTTCAACTTAAAACCTTTGCCCCACAGATGGTGGCAGCTAACAGCTATATTATAAAAGATATTGAAAGCGGTGAAGCGGCAGTAATTGATGCCGGTGTTTTCAATAGCCGTTTTGAAGATGTTATCAGAAGTATGGGGATAGATAATCTTAAATATATTCTCATTACACATGGTCATTTTGACCATATTATGGGCGTACAGAAGCTTAAAAGGACCTTCGGTGGAGAAATTGTTATTCACGAAAAGGATGCTGACTGCCTTTGTGACAGTAATAAAAGCCTTTCTTCCAAATGGGGCTTTCTTTGTCCCTCTTTCGAAGCTGATAAAACCGTAGCAGATGGCGATTTTCTGCTTCTCGGTAAAGAAAGAATAGAGGTTATCCATACACCGGGTCATACCGTAGGCAGTGTTTGTTATAAAACGGATAAAATTCTGTTTTCGGGAGATACACTGTTTCATATGACCTGCGGAAGAACGGATTTTCCGGGAGGTAGTATGGAAGAAATGCTTTCCTCTATGAATAAGCTTAAAGCTATAGAGGGAGAGTACAGAGTTTGTCCTGGACACGACAGAGAGACAACTCTCAGCTTTGAAAGAGATAACAACCCATATATGAAAGGTATTTAAAATGTATCTTATTAACCGTAACCATAAATTTCATTATGAAATGGAAAATCTTCTGAGGGTTTTCTTTCCGGAAAAAATCACCATTACAGACGAAGTGCCTGAGGGTGAAGATTATGTTTTAACGGAACTTTCTGACAGTATTACTGTCAGAATTGTAATCGGAAATGAAATATTTGAAGATACATACTTTTATAAAGATAATGAAGAGGATGCAGCCGAACTTGAAAGGCTGATGGCTGTAATGATGTTTAATCTTCTCAAAGAGTATACGGGATACGCTCCGCCATGGGGTATTCTCACAGGTGTACGCCCTGCAAAGCTTATGACTAATCTTATTAAAGAAATGGGAGAAGAAGCGGCCGTCAAGTATTTTTCAGAAAAACTGCTTGTAAGTGAGGAGAAAATAAAACTTGCACTTCTTGTATCAAAAGCAGAAAATCCCATTATTGCTTCTGCCAGTGCCCCCGATTCCTATTCACTTTATATCTCTATACCCTTCTGCCCCACAAGGTGCAGTTATTGTTCTTTTATTTCTCACTCAAATGAAAGCGCTAAAAAGCTCATTCCCGAATATGTGGAGAAACTTTGTGAGGAACTCAAAGTAACGGGGGATATTGCAAAAGAACTGAAACTCAGACTTGAAAGTGTTTACATAGGCGGAGGTACGCCAACGGTGCTTTCTGCACTTCAACTTAAAAAGATTACAGATTGCGTAAAAGATTATTTTGATTTATCCTCAATAAGAGAGTATACTATTGAAGCAGGTCGACCTGACAGTATAACTGGGGACAAATTTGATGTTATTAAGGAAAGCGGATGCACAAGAATCAGCATAAATCCGCAGACCTTCAATGATGATGTGCTCAAGGAAATCGGCAGACAGCACTCGTCACAGATGACCGTTGATGCATTTGAGCTAGCAAGGGAAAAGGATTTCGGCAACATAAATATGGATCTTATTGCAGGCTTGCCGACAGATACTCTTGAATCATTTGAAAACACTCTTAATAAAACAATATCTCTTTTACCCGAAAATATTACGGTGCATACTTTATCTCTTAAGCGTTCATCGAATATTGTTACGGAAAACCGAAGAACAAATTCGGGTGAGCTTGCCTCTGAAATGCTCGAGCTCTGTCAGAAAAAGCTGACAGATGCAGGGTATCTACCGTATTATATGTACCGTCAGAGTAAGTGCTTAGGAAATCTTGAAAACGTAGGTTGGGCTAAAAAAGGCTATGAAGGTCTTTATAATGTTTATATGATGGAAGAATGCCATACGGTGCTTTCCGTAGGTGCAGGTGCTGTAATAAAACTGAAAAAGCCCGATTCAAATGAAATTGAAAGAATTTTTAATTATAAATATCCATACGAATATATAAGCGGCTTTGAGGAAATCTTAAAACGCAAAGAATATATTTACGGGTTTTATGAAAAATCCGCTACGACAGGTGGTATTTAATGAACAGACTGAATCTTGAGGTTATCAACAGAAACATTGAGGATAATCCTGAGAAGTTTATTGAAGAATGTGAAAAAAACTATATTGAGCAGGTGAATGCCGTTGCAGGGGGAGTTGCAGAGAAAAAAGGCAGAGAGCTTATAATGCTTGCAGGACCAAGTTCCTCAGGAAAAACGACAACTGCCGGAAATTTCAAAAAAGAGCTTGAAAAACTTGGCAGAAAAGCCAAAGTTATTTCTCTTGACGATTTTTACAGTGACCAGAGTCTCACCTACACCTTTGAGGACGGAACAACGGATTATGAAACGGTCAAGGCACTTGATGTAACGCTTATTGATTCCTGCCTTGCCGAGCTTATGGAAAAGGGCAGAACTGATATTCCGCATTTCAGCTTCCACACTAAAAAAAGGGAGGGCTTTTCTGAGGTGAGTTGTGATAAGGATGAAATTATAATTGTTGAAGGACTCCATGCTCTGAATCCCGTTATAACTGACCCTCTTGCTTCTTACAGTATGAAAAAGGTTTATATCAGCGTTTCGTCACGAATTTCCGATGAAAATGGTATTCTTTTTTCAAAGCGTGACCTTCGTTTTATCCGCCGTCTTATCCGTGACTATCATTTCAGGTCGTCGGACGTTGATTATACCTTCTATCTTTGGAAGGGTGTAAGAATGGGTGAGGACAGATATCTTTTCCCGTTTAGCGGCAGAGCGGATGTAAAAATTGACTCAATTCACCCTTATGAGCCTTGCCTTTTTAAAAAAGAAGCTATAAAACTACTTGACCATATAGGGCAGGATAGTATATACTACTCTTCGGCTGTTTCACTTAAAGAAAGGCTTGAAAGATTTAGCAGTATTGATAAAAGCAGTATTCCCGATAATTCTCTTTTAAGAGAGTTTGTCGGAAACTGAACCTATAAGATAAAAAAGTAAAGGAGATGACTTTTGTGGCAGAAAGAAAAAAACAGTCACTTCTTGCCGGTGCGGGCGTACTGGCTATTGCAACAATCGTTGTCAAGTTAATCGGAGCCGTTTATAAAATCCCAATAAATAACCTTCTCGGTACGGAGGGTTACGGCTATTTTACGGGTGCTTATGCAGTTTATACTCCGCTTTATGCAATTTCAATGGCAGGCTTGCCCGTTGCCGTTTCAAAGCTTGTTTCACAGAATATGGAGCTTGGCAGAATCAAGGATGCTAAAGCAATATTCAGAATTGCACAAAAAATGTTCTTCATCGTCGGCATCATCGGAATGCTTGTTCTGATGGCTATTGCCGTGCCTTACTCAAATTACAATGAGGCACCGATGAATTACATAAGTATTCTTGCGGTGGCTCCCTGCGTTCTTTTCTGCTGTATGATGTCTTCATTCAGAGGCTATTATGAAGGCCTTAACAATATGACACCTACGGGTGTGTCTCAGGTTATTGAAGCTGCTATTAAGCTTATTTTCGGCCTTGCAGCAACATATGTGTTTATGAAGGCAACTCTTTCTTATTATGAGGAAAATGCAGTTAACGGTGTTGCAAAGATATTCGGAATAGAGGTCAGCAACAATGCGGAAGCGCTTGCTGCTATTTACCCATATTCTGCTGCTGTTGCAATTTCGGGTGTTACGCTTGGATCGGCAATCGGTCTTGTATACCTTTATATCAGATATAAGAGAAAGGGTTTCGGCTTTACAAGGGAAGAGCTTGTAAATTCACCTGAGGCTGAAAGCGACAAGTCTATTATGAAGGCCCTTCTTGCTATTTCTATCCCTGTTGCCGCTTCATCACTTGTAACAAATATAAGTAATCTTATTGATGATATTACTATAAGAAGCCGTCTAGTTGTCGCTCTTGAAAACGGCTTTGATGCAGTCAAAGGCATGTATATTGATACACTTACCGTAGCAGAAACTCTTGACGAAAATATTTCAACCTATCTTTACGGTATGCACGGCTCTGTTATCAATGTAAAAAATCTGATTCCTTCACTTACCCTTGTTCTCGGAATCAGTGCAATTCCCGTGCTTTCAAAGGCTTGGACTGCAAATAACAAAAAGGATATCAAAATATGTATTGAATCTGCACTCAGAGTAGCTATGCTTATTGCAATGCCTGCAGGTATAGGTATAGCCGTTCTTTCTGAGCCTATCCTTCATCTGCTTTATGGCGGTGACAATCCGGAATTTGCACCTGCCGCTGCTTCAATGATGTTTGTTTACGGACTGGCAGTACCCTTGTTTGCGTTGGCTTCGCCCCTTACAAATATGCTTCAGGCTGTGGGCAAAACAAAGGTGCCGATTGTAACAATGCTTATCGGCGGTGTAATTAAAATTGTGATGAACTTCATTCTTATTGCAAACCCCGAAATTAATATTAAGGGCGCTTGCATAAGCTCAACAGTATGTTATCTGGTTATGATTATAATAAACATTATTCAGTTAACAAAGGCTACGGGGGTTAAACTGAATTTTGTTTCTGTTTTTGTAAAACCCTTCATAGCAGCACTGTTCTGCGGTTTAGGTGCATTCCTCGGTAATTACCTTCTGACGGATATAATGGGTATTGAAAGCAGACTTACAACCCTTGTTGCAGTAGGTTTTGGCGGTGTTTTCTATGTTATTGCTATTGTTTTGGTTAAAGGAATTGCAAAAGACGACCTTGATATGATACCAAAAGGTGAAAAAATTGCAAAAGTTCTTGCAAAATTTGGATTATTAGGTTAAAATAGGTGTGTTGAGGTTTTTATTATGGTAAATTTCAAATTTAAGGAAAAATACAATATTGAAGACTTGCTTCAGATTATGTCCGTTCTCCGTTCGCCCGGCGGATGTCCATGGGATGCGGAGCAAACACATAAGAGCATAAAAAAGGATTTCATTGAGGAAACATACGAAGCCATTGAAGCTATCAACAAGGATGATAAAGACCTTCTCAGGGAAGAACTTGGAGACGTTCTGTTGCAGGTGGTTTTCCACTGTCAGATAGAAAAAGAGCTTAATACCTTTGATTTTTCCGATGTTACCGATGAGCTTTGCAAAAAGCTTATTGAACGCCATCCTCATGTTTTCGGCGAGGTTAAGGTTGAAAGTACCGATGAGGTATTATCAAACTGGGACAACATCAAACGTAAAAGCAAGGGTCAGAAAACCCAGGGCAGTTCAATGCTCAAGGTACCCAAGGAATTACCTGCACTTATGAGAAGTCAGAAAATTCAGGGCAAGGCAAAAAAAGCCGGCTTTGATTGGGATGATATGTCCGGTGCTTTTGATGCACTTGAAAGTGAAATCAGGGAGCTTAAAGAAGCTATCGGTAAAAAAGATGCTGATTCTATTGAAGATGAATTCGGTGATGTGCTTTTCTCCTGTGTTAATGTTGCAAGATTTATCGGAATTGATTCAGAGGAAGCACTTACCCGTTCAAACGATAAGTTTATAAGACGTTTTGTTGAAGTTGAAAAGCTCGCAGAAAGCAGGAACATCAATATGAAGGAGACTCCTATTGATGAACTTGACGAACTCTGGAAGGAAGCAAAAATTATTTTAGAATCCAATTGAGATGTTTAATCTCATGGAAATATAATCTCACGGAGGATACAAAAAATGAATAAAACAGAACTTATCAGTGCTGTTGCAGCTAAGGCTGAAATCTCAAAGAAGGATGCTGACAAGGCAGTTGCTGCTGTTTTCGCATCAATCGAAGAAGCTCTTGTAAAGGGTGAAAAGGTTCAGCTTATTGGCTTCGGTACATTCGAAGTTAAGGAAAGAGCAGCAAGAACAGGTCACAACCCCAAGACCGGTGCTGCTATCGAAATTGCTGCTGCAAAGGTTCCCGGTTTCAAGGCCGGTGCAGCTCTCAAGAACGCTGTAAAATAAGATTTTACATCAGAAGAAAGAGGGACTGTAACACAGTCCCTTTTATCTTTTAAGGAGTATGTATTTATGAGACTTGATAAATATCTTAAGGTTTCCCGCCTTATAAAAAGAAGAACTATTGCAAATGAGGTATGTGATGCCAAGCATGTTACCGTAAACGGAAAAATTGCAAGGGCCTCTTACGATGTGAAGGTAGGGGATATAATAGAAATTCAGATGGGTGAAAACTTTCTTAAAGCTGAGGTGCTTATTGTAACTGAGCACGCAACAAAAAATGATGCAGGACTTATGTATAAAATTTTAAAATAAACATAAAAACTCTGAAAAATTAATACAATAGCAGAAGAGGACGGATTCTCTTCTGCTTTTAATTTTAAAGGGGGATGTACTATGGCAGACAGTAAAGACAGATTATTATTACCGCATAGCATAGTTTTAAAGGACAGAGCAAACCTGACTGTTACCGGTGTTACCGATGTGGATTCTTTTGATGAAACGGCTATTGTTGCGTATACAGATATGGGTGAGCTTACAATAAGAGGAACGGAGCTGAAAATTAATAATCTGAGTACCGAAAGCGGAGATTTGTCTGTTTCGGGTAACATAAGCGCTCTTTCCTATATTGACAGTCTCCCAAAAAATACTTCGTTTTTTGGTAAGCTTTTCAGATGACCTATACTGAGCCGCTTTTTAATCAGGTAAGCCGTTTTGTAACAAGTGTCGGTTTTGGATTTATTATCTGCATCTTGTATTTTGCACTGTTTTTTATAAGAAAAACTATAAGTGATAAGAGGTGGACAGTTATTACTCAGGATGTTGTTTTCGGTGTTCTTGCCACTGTTATGTCATTTTTTTATATGATAATATATAATAACGGCGAAGTTAGACTTAATCTTTTAATAGGAGAAATAACCGGTGCAGTTGTTTTGTACTGTACAGCAGGAAAATATATTAATATTTTTCTTGTAAAAGCAGCAAGTATAATAAGAAGGTCATTTGTAGTGGTGTTTTTACCCTTAAAATTATATTTCAAAGCATTTTCTTCTTTTTATAAAAAAACAATTAACGGTATTAAAGGTTGTAAAAAGTTAAAGCAAGAAAGTTCAGATGTAGACACAATAAAAAAAGGCAAGAAAAAAACAGGTAAAAACAAAATTAAGAAAATATCCGAAAAAAGAAAAAATAATAACTTAAACCCCTTGAAAAATCAGAATAAATCTGTATAATTAAATGTGTATATATCTGATTGTTCGAGGTGATAGTTTTGGCGGTAAAAGACTTTAACGAAGCGAAAAATCAGCAAAAAAAAGCTGAAAAACGCAAACCGCATAAAGTGCAGATAGCCATTTGTGCTTTGGCAATTTTTGCTATCGGTGTGGCAGTGTTCGGAGTGATTATACCTAACTATGTTGCCGCTGCACAGTATAATGAAGAATCCGCAAGGATTGAAGAACGCATATCAGAGCTCAACAGTGAAAGCTCTGAGATTACTGACTCCCTCAAAAACACAGATGAATTATTCAATAAAATTGCAAGAGAAGAATACGGATATTGTAAGCCGGGTGAAAAAGTTTTTTACAGCTCGTCATTCGGTGAATAAATTTTAGGAGGACAACATCTTTTTATGCTTGAAACAGGCGCAATAGTTGAAGGAAAAATTACGGGTTTAACTGCATTCGGAGCTTTCGTAAGCTTACCTGACGGAAAAAGCGGAATGGTACATATTTCTGAGGTTTCCAATTCCTTTGTAAAGGACATAAAGGAAGTGCTTAAGGAAGGTGATACGGTTAAGGTGAAAATTCTTAACATCAGTGAAGAAGGCAAAATCAGTCTTTCTATCAGAAAAGCTGAAGAATCACCAAAGGAGTCTCAGCAAAAGCGCGGATCGAGACCTCCGAGAAATGACAGACCGAGAGCCAATGTATGGCAGGGTCAGCAAAAGCCTCAGAAGGAGGCAATGTCATTTGAAGAGATGATGGCTCAGTTCAAGCAGGCAAGTGATGAAAAGATGTCTGACCTCAAGCGTTCAACCGATGGAAGATACGGCGGAAACAGAAGAGGCGGCAGAAATAACTGATATAAAAACTAAGGAGACTCGTTATTGAGTCTCCTTTAAGTTTTAATTATGATATTTTAAACAGTTTTTTTGCATTGGTGTTACATATGTCAATAAGCTCTTGTGCATCAAGCTTTTTTATTACTGAAATTTTTTCCGCCGTATATGCAATGTGAGATGAATCGCAGCGCTGACCTCTGAAGGGTACAGGGGTCATATAAGGTGCATCTGTTTCAAGAAGAAGTCTGTCAGTTGGGAGATATTCTGCCACCTCAACAGGCTTTTTCGCATTTTTGAATGTAACTGCACCGCCAAGACCGATGTACATTCCAAGCCTTATTATTTCCTTTGCCATTTCAGTTGAGCCTGAAAAGCAGTGCACAACACCCTGAGGCTTATATTTTTTCAAAAGCCGCATTGTATCCTCGTGTGCTTCTCTGTCGTGGACTATTACGGGAAGCTCAAGCTCATTAGCAAGAACAAGCTGTTTTTCAAAAACTTCAAGCTGTCTTTCGCGGGGCGAAAAATCGTAATGGTAATCAAGACCGATTTCACCTACAGCAACAATCTTTTTATTTTTATATAGCTTTTTGATTTCATCAAGGTCTTCTTCGGTGGCTTCCTCAGCCTCGTGAGGGTGTACACCGACAGCGGCATAAACATAATCAAATTTTTCTGTTAAGGCTGTTGAGGTTAAACTTGATTTCAGGTCGCAGCCACAGTTTATGATATTTGAAACACCTTTCTTGGTAAGAGATGAAATCAATTCATCTCTGTCCTCATCAAAACGGCTGTCATCATAATGTGCGTGGGTGTCAAAAATATTACAGTACATTTATCTTACCTTTGAGCCGGCGGGAATACCGTCTACAAAAATCACCTTAACGTCCTCTTCACTGCAATCGGCAGCAAGAATCATACCCTGGCTTTCAACACCGCAAAGAACGGCAGGCTTGAGGTTTGAAACAACAATTACGCTCTTGCCGATAAGGTCTTCCGGCTTATACCACTTTGCAATACCTGAAGCAACAGTACGGGGAGTTCCCGTTCCGTCGTCGAGAGTGAGCTTAAGGAGTTTCTTTGCGCGCTTTACGGGTTCGCAATCGGTTATTTTAGCAACACGAAGGTCTACATTCATAAAGTCTTCAATACCGATTTTAGCAACGCCTTCAATTTCTTCCTTTTTTTGCTGCTGAAGAGTTTCTTCATAGCTCTTTTCGTTTTCCTGAGCAGCCTTCTGCTTGGCTTCAATTTCTTCCATAAATTTTTCTGCATCGATTCTTGCGAATAGGGGAGTAGCGGCGCCTACCTTGTTGCCGCTTTCAAGTGCACCGAATTCTGAAAGGCTGTCATAGGAATCGATATCACAATTAATCTGTGAAAGGATGGCCTTTGAAGTTTCGGGCATAAATGCTGATGAAAGAACAGCGATGAATCTGATGCCTTCAAGAAGATTATAAAGAACAGTTCCGAGTCTGCCTCTCTTTTCTTCATCTTTTGCGAGAATCCAGGGTGCGGTTTCGTCAATATACTTGTTGCAGCGCTTTGCAAGATTCATCATTGCTTCAACTGCATCGGAAATGTGGTAAGAATCAATATTCTTTTCAACATTTTTAACTGTTTCAAGTGCAAAAGCCTTGAGTTCATCGTCAATTGCTTCAGGGAAGTCAGGTGACATAACGGTGCCGTCAAAATATTTGTTTGTCATTGCAACTGTTCTGTTAACAAGATTGCCGAGAGTATTTGCAAGATCGGAATTGAATCTTTCGATAATTGTGCTGTATGAAATTGAGCCGTCATTTGCATGGGGCATTTCGGAAAGAAGATAGTATCTTGTTGCATCAACACCGATAAGATCTGCAAGCTCGTCAGCGTAAATTACATTACCCTTGGATTTACTCATCTTATCTTCTCCGAAAAGAAGCCAGGGATGTCCGTAAACCTGCTTGGGTAAGGGCTCACCGAGAGCCATAAGCATAATGGGCCAGTAAATTGTGTGGAAACGGACAATATCTTTGCCTATGATGTGCACATCTGCAGGCCAGTATTTTTTATACTGCTCACTGCTGCCGTCGGGATCATAACCGAGGGCGGTAATATAGTTTGAAAGTGCATCAATCCAAACATAGATAACGTGCTTATCGTCAAAGGAAACGGGAATACCCCATTTGAAGGATGTTCTTGACACGCAAAGGTCCTGAAGACCGGGCTTGATGAAATTGTTGAGCATTTCCTTTTTGCGTGACTCGGGATAGATGAAATTATCGTTGCTTTCAATGTACTCTTCAAGCTGCTTCTGATATTTAGAAAGACGGAGGAAGTAGGTTTCTTCCTTTGCCTTGGTAACCTCTCTGCCGCAGTCGGGACATTTTCCGTCTACAAGCTGAGATTCGGTCCAGAAGGATTCGCAAGGAGTACAGTAAAGGCCTTCATATTCACTCTTGTAAATATCATCCTGTTCATAAAGCTTTTTGAAAATCTTTTGAACAGTCTTTTCGTGATAATCATCGGTTGTTCTGATGAATTTATCGTAGGTTGTGTTAAGCTTATCGCAGATGCCTTTTATTTCGCCTGCAATATTATCAACATATTCCTTAGGTGAAACACCTGCTGCTTTTGCGTATTCTTCAATTTTTTGGCCGTGTTCGTCAGTGCCGGTCAGAAAGAAAACATCATATCCCTGAAGTCTTTTGTATCTTGCAATGGCATCGGTAAGAACAATTTCATAGCTGTTACCGATGTGAGGCTTTCTTGAAGTATAAGCAATGGCGGTGGTTATATAAAATTTACCTTTATCCATTTAAATAACTTCCTTTCAATAATATATTCGTTATATTTTACCAATAAATCACCTTGTTTGTCAATATTATTACTCCTATTTGTGCTTTGTACAGTTGACTTTATTTATTATATTTAGTAAAATTTTGGTATCATGTCAGAGGGGGAATTATATAAAATGAAAATAAGGAGTAAAAAAATGATAATTTTAATTATTTCGCTTTGTGCTGTAGCTGTTCTTGTGGCTTCTATGGGTATTTGGCAGATAGTTGTCCGTCAGCAATCAAAGAATTATAATCTTACGGTGCTTGATGTTTCTTCTGTGCCTACTAAGTGGCAGGGAGAGCCCACTGAAGATACTGTTGAACTCAGTGAGGTCAGGATACATTATATGGTGTACGGAGAAGGGGAAAAGCCCTTGCTTCTTATTCACGGTAATGGGGGCAGTACGGAGTCTCTTAAAGAGGCGGCTCTCTATCTTGCAAATGATTATACTGTATATGTTCCGGACAGCCGCTGTCACGGTGAAAGCAGTGACCCCGGAGAAATATCATATAAACTTATGGCAAAAGATCTGAAAGAGTTCTGTGAAAAACTTGGTATTGAAAAGCCGTATATTGTGGGTCACAGTGACGGAGGAATCAATGCACTTACAATAGCGGCTGAGTATCCTGATTTACCCGGTGCAGTAATATCCTGCGGCGCCAATTCCGTGCCTCGGACCTTCAAACCCTATTTTACAATCGGTGTAAAGATTATGAATTTATTTAAAAAGGATAAGCTTAATGATATGATGCTGACTTTGCCTGATTTTACAGAAGATGACTTTGCAAAAATCAAATGTCCCACACTTATAGCGGCAGGTGAGTATGATATAATGTGGCTGTCCGATTCCGTTTATATTCACAAAAGCATAAAGAACAGTGATATTATAATCATTAAATCGGCCAACCATTCGTCATACATATCACAAGACGGTAAACAGGCATACGCCCTGTCTAAAGGTTATTTTGATTCAATTGAAGAGTAAAAGGAGAAAAAGTTTATGATTAAGCATATTGTAATGTGGAAATTCAAGGATTTTGCAGAAGGTGCAACCAAGCAGGAAAATGTTGTTAAGGTAAAAACTATGCTTGAGCAGTTACCGGAGAAAATTGACTTTATCAGAGAGATGAAGGTTGAAATTAATGTGAATCCAAAAGAAGGTATGTACGATGCAGTGCTGATAAGTGCTTTTGACAGCATTGAGGATGTTAATGCTTACAGAATTCATCCTGAGCATAAGAAGATATCATCTTTTGTTTCGCTCATACGTGAGAGCAGAGCAAGCGTCGATTATAAAATCGGTGAGTGATAACTCACCGATTTTATAAAAAAATTAATAAAAGCTGGTAAAACAGCAGAAATATTAAAATCCTCATAACATTTTCTAAACATTTTTTATAATTATAAACAATTGTTTAAATTTATTCAAAACACTCGACTAATTTGTATAATAGTGATAGAATGTATACATTATTCTGCGTTTTGTCTGTTTTTGTACAAATCGCGATAAAAAGTACATATTGAAAAGGAGAAATTACTTTGAAAGCAAATGAAAGCGTAAAAAATTACGCATCATCTCTGAGAATGTATACTAACTATACGGTCAGAGAAATCAAAAAAATCTGCAAGAATATCGGACCTAGAATTGCAGGCAGTGAGCAGGAGTATGAAGCTCACAAGTACATTGCAAAAGAAATGGAAACCTGCTGTGATGAGGTTGCTGTTGAAGATTTCAAGCTTGCACCTGAAGCATTTATGAGTTGGGTAAGAATAGATGGTGCATTGGTTATTCTTTCTGTTTTGTTTACCTTGCTCGGTCTTGCTCCCGTTGCACTTGCACTTACAGCTCTTGCTCTTGTTTTTCTTTTCTGTGAGTTTTTGATGTATTGGGAATTTTATGATTTTCTTTTCCCGAAAAAGACCTCACATAACGCAATCGGTGTAAGAAAAGCATCGGGCGAAGCAAAGCAGAGAATTATTTTCTCTGGCCATGTTGACTCATCTCACGAGTGGACATATACTCACCTCGGCGGTGCTCCTCTTCTTTTTGCCGTTGGCGGCTATGGTGTTGTCAGTATGCTTTATGTTCTTGTTTCATCAATTCTTATTACATTTGATATAGGCTCACCTGAAGTTCTTGAAATCCTCAAGTATATTCAGATTGCTTGTATTCCCGGCGGAATTCTTGTAATGTTCTTTGTTAACTTCAAGCGTACCGTTGAAGGTGCAAACGATAACCTTACCGGCACAATGTCCTCAGTTGCTATTATGAAGTATCTTGAAGATAACAATATCCGTTTTGAAAACACTGAGGTTGTTGCTATGGCTGCTGGCTCTGAAGAATCAGGTCTTCGCGGTTCAAGAGCTTATGTTAAGCGTCACATTGACGAACTTAAAGAAATTCCTACTGTTTTCATCGGTCTTGAAACCTTCAGAGATTATGACAGTATTGCAATTTATGCCCGTGATATGACGGGAACCGTAAAGATGGATCCGAGAGTATGCTCACTTGTTAAAAAAGGCGGTGAGCTTGCCGGTATGGATCTTCCCTACAGCTCAGTTTACGTTGGCGCTTCAGACGGTGCTGCTGTACAGAAGCTCGGTGTTCCTGCCGTTACCCTTGCAGCAATGGATCCCGGTCCTCCGAGATATTACCACACAAGAGGCGACGTTGCTGAAAATATGGATATGAAGACTGTTGAAAAATGTCTTGATATTGTTCTTCAGACTCTCTTTGTATACGACGAAGAAGGACTTAAAGATAAATATTGATTATAAAAGAGGCTGTTCATTCCGACAGTCTCTTTTTGTAAATTAAAATGAAAGTTTACTGTTTCTATTGTAAAATCCGGCTTATGAGGGTATAATAATCAGTAAATAAAAACTCAGGGTGGCCTCAGATGAAGAGAAGAAAAAATAAAAAGAACAACATTAAGAATATAATAAGTATCCTCAGCTTACTTTGTGCGCTGACATCGGTTATTCTTATAACGCTGATTGGTGTTTATTTTTTTGATGATGATACCGATGTTGCTTTTGTGAGCGGAAGCGACGGCGCAATGTCTCAGAGTGATACAACGGAAGAAGAAAAGACAGCTGAAGAACAGACAACACTGCAGAAACCTTCGTTTGAAAATGAAGTAACCGAACCAAGTGTTACCGAAACAACCGAAAAGACAACAGTGCAGCCGAGTGCAACAGCAACTACCCGGAGAGATAAAGCCGAAAGCGGCAGAATCATAGTAAATCCCGGTCAGGAAAAATGGAATTTAGTGGTTGTTAACTCTTCAAGGGAAATGCCCGAAGGCTATGTTCCGAAGCTCGATGAGATTTATGACACTGGTGTATATATGGATTATCGCGTTACACCTCATTATGAAAAGATGTATTCAGCCGCAAAAAAAGACGGTATAATCCTTACGCCCTATTCCGGTTACAGGTCCTATAACAGACAGAAAAGAAACTATAACAATCTTACTGATAAATATATGGGGCAGTACAATCTTTCAAGGTCGGAAGCTGCAAAAAAGGCCGCTACTGTTATTCTGCCTCCGGGAACAAGTGAGCACAATCTCGGACTTGCTATGGATATCTGTAATACGTACGATTCCTTTGCCAATCAGAAGGAATACAGATGGCTTACCGAACACGCTCACGAATACGGATTTATTCTCCGTTATACGGCTGAAAAAAAGCCGATTACCGGTATTGTTGCTGAGCCCTGGCACTGGAGATATGTGGGCGTTGAGTATGCCGAAAAAATCAAAAACAGCGGACTTTGTCTTGAAGAATACCTTGATTCAATCGGTGTGGCTTATTAACAGAAAAAAATATAAGAAAAAATCAAAAAACTATTGACAAAACCTTACCCTTGTGATAATATACTTGAGCACAACAAAGCAGAGCAGTTCGTTCTCACCTATGGGATAAGGTTCCGCATGGGTCAATAGGCTAAGGTTTTTAGTGTATTGCTGCGTGAACGAAACTCTCGTTCACGCTTTGATTTTTTATGACGCAAGTCGAAATTTTTGGAGGTGTATGAACATCGCTATCAAAGAAATGCAAATCAATGAAGAGATTCATGACAAGGAACTGAGAGTTATCATGAATGACGGTGAAGCCCTCGGTATTATGTCCGCAGAAGAAGCTCTTAAAATCGCAGAGGAAAAGAACCTGGATCTTGTTAAAATTGCTCCTCAGGCTGTTCCGCCCGTATGTAAAATTATGGACTACGGAAAGTATCGCTTTGAACAGACCAAGCGCGAAAAGGAAGCAAAGAAAAATCAGCACACTGTTGAAATCAAGGAAATCAGACTTTCACTCAATATTGATACGCATGACTTCGAAACAAAGGTTAATCACGCAAGACGTTTTCTTACAAGCGGAAACAAGGTCAAGGTTTCAATCCGTTTCAGAGGCCGTGAAATGGCTCACACTCAGAACGGTCTTGTTACCATGAAGGACTTTGCCGATGCATGTGCAGAATTCGGTAATGTTGAAAAAGCCGCAAAGCTCGAGGGTAAATCAATGATGATGTTCCTGGCACCTAAGCCGAAAAAGTAATAACAGGAGGAATTTACAATGCCTAAAATTAAGACACACAGCGGTGCAAAAAAACGTTTTAAGCTTTCCAAGAACGGTAAGCCCATCCGCTACCATGCAAACAAATCACACATCCTTACAAAGAAGAACACAAAGCGTAAGAGAGGTCTTCGTACAACAGTTGTTGCCGATAAGACAAACGAGAAGCAGATTAAGCGTCTTATTCCTTACAAATAATTCAAAAAAGTTCTTAAAACCAATATTATCATAACGGAGGTACTTAATCATGGCTCGTATTAAAGGCGCAATGATGACTCGTAAGAGAAGAAATAAAGTATTAAAGCTTGCAAAGGGCTACTACGGCTCAAAGCACAGCCTCTTCAAGACAGCTAAGCAGGCTGTTATGAAGTCAGGTAACTATGCATACATCGGCAGAAAGCAGAAGAAAAGAGATTTCCGTCGTCTTTGGATTACAAGAATTTCAGCAGCTTGCAAGGCTAACGGCACAAACTACTCAACATTCATGAACGGCCTCAAGAAAGCTGACATCACTCTTAACAGAAAGATGCTTTCAGAAATCGCTATTGCTGATCCTGCTGCATTTACAGCTCTTGTAGAAAAAGCAAAGGCAGCTCTTTAATCTTGAATGAATTACGTCCGAGAATTTCTTCTCGGGCGTATTTGTGTTTTTAGTAATATGTTCAGGGTGTAGGATTTAGGAGTCCGAAGAATGCTTCTGACGGTTAAATCCTGTATCTTGTGCTGCGAAAGGAGTAATCGTTTTGCTTAGAATTGACAGTATAAATAACGATAAAATAAAGCTTGCGGTAAAAATTGCAGCATCTTCAAAAAGTAGAAAAAAAGAAGGGCTGTTCTTTCTTGAAGGGCTCAGATTATGCCGTGATGCAGCGTTGACAGATGCAGAGATTGTATATGCTTTTTTTACCGGTAATGCGGCAGAAAAGTTTAAAGCTGATGTTGATTTTATCGCTTCAAAGGCTGAATCTTATTTTGAAATCAGTGATATTATTGCCTCCAAGCTCGCTCAGACCGAAACTTCTCAGGGTCTATTCTGCCTTTGCAGAATAAGTACAGTTGAAGGTGTAATCAATCCGGGCGGAAAATATATTGCTCTTGAAAATATTCAGGATCCGTCCAATCTCGGTGCCATTGCAAGAACCGGAGAAGCACTTGGAATAGACGGGGCTATAATTTCTGGCTGCTGTGACCGTTACAGCCCAAAAAGTCAGCGTTCTTCAATGGGCTCACTTCTGAGACTTAACATAATTGAAGTTGATGACCTTTGTCGCTGTCTCTCAGAGCTCAGTGAAAAAGGCTTTAAGCTTTACGCAACCACACCTGACGAGAAGGCAATAAAAATAACCGAATGTGATATGGAAGGCTCTGTGGTTGCCGTTATCGGTAATGAAGGTAACGGAGTTTCCGATGAAGTGTTTGATATTTGCCAAAAGGTTACGATCCCTATGCTTGGTAGAGCAGAATCCTTGAACGCTTCGATGGCGGCAGCAATAACAATGTGGGAAATGATGAGGTAAAAATGGATAATAAGCTATATTGGCTGTGGCTCCAGTCAAAGCTGGGTGCCGCATATAATGTAAAAGAATTATTCAAGCATTACAGCTCTCCGAAGCAGCTGTATGAAGCCGATGAAGAAACACTCAGGTCTTGCATGTTTTTGAAACGCAGACATAAAATTATTGAAGCTCTCACTGATAAAAGCACCGAAGATGTACAGAAAATATTATCTGACTGTAAGAAATACAGAATACATATTCTTACACCCGATGATGAGGAATATCCCAGGGCTTTATTGGATATTGATGACTATCCTCTCGTTCTTTATGTACGCGGAGACGTCAGTATTCTCAATAACAATTTCTGTATCAGTGTTATCGGTACACGTGAGCCCTGCGGTTACGGTGAAAATGCGGCGAGGACTATTGTCGGAGGTCTTGTTGAGCACAAGAATGCTCTTATTGTAAGCGGTGGTGCCTTGGGCATCGACAGTATTGCTCATAAAACTGCTATTGACTGTGGCGGAAAGACTGTGCTTGTTATGGGGTGCGGACACGGAACAAGATATCTTATGCGCAACAGTGAGCTGAGAAAAAATGTTTCACAAAATGGTGCTCTTATAACTGAATATCCGCCATTATCTCCTGTGGAAGAAAAAACCTTTCCTCAGAGAAACAGAATTATTTCTGCTATGTCAAAGGGTGTTGTTATTATTGAAGCGGCAAACAAAAGCGGTACCTTCAGCACTGCAAAACACGCAATGAAGCAGGGCAGAGATCTTTTTGTTTTACCGGGAGATATTGTCAGCGGTAATTTTGATGGCTCCAATCAGCTTCTGAGTGAAGGTGCTAAGCCTGTTTTCTCTCATATGGATATTCTCTCTTACTATTATCCGGGTAGATACAAAAGAGAAGAAATACTTGAAAAGAACGGAAACACCTTTCCTTTTATTGATGTTGACTCTGATTTCAGCAAAAAATCAGGGCGTAAGAAAGAAAATAAGCAGGATAGGGTTATAAATGCGGAAAAAAATGAAGAAAAAAAGGAATTTTTAAGAAAAAATATTCCTGATACTATTTCTAAAAATGCAGAAATAGTGTATAATATAATGTCTGACGGTGCATTGACATTTGACGAGCTTGAAATCAAATCTGATTTAGAGACTCGGAAGCTGCTCTCGGCTCTTACCGAGCTTGAGCTTGAAGGGCTTATCAAAACCGACGGACCTGACAGATACATAATCATCTGATTTTAAAACTAAATTGTGAAAAGGTGAAAAAATAAATGGCAAATCTTATTATTGTGGAGTCTCCCTCCAAGGCTAAAACTCTTAAGAATTACCTCGGAAGCGGTTACAGTATTGTTGCTTCAAAGGGTCATATCAGAGACCTTCCTGCAGCAAGACTCAGCGTTGACGTTAAAAATGATTTTGCTCCCAAATACAGCATAGTAAAAGGAAAGGAAAAGCTCGTCAAGGAACTTAAGGCCGCTGTTGCCGAAAGTGATGAGGTTTTTCTTGCAACTGACCCTGACCGTGAAGGAGAAGCAATTTCATGGCATCTTGCAGAAATTCTCGGTCTTGACCTTAGTAAGCTCAACCGTGTTACTTTCAATGAAATTACCAAAACCGGTGTTAAAACCGGTATGTCAAATCCCAGGAAGGTTGACATTGATCTTGTTAACGCTCAGCAGGCAAGAAGAATTCTTGACAGACTTGTTGGATACAAGCTAAGTCCCTTTGTTTCTCAAAAAATCAGAAGAGGTCTTTCTGCAGGTCGTGTACAGAGCGTAGCTGTTAGAATGATTGTTGACAGAGAAAACGAAATCAGAGCTTTTAATCCCGAAGAATATTGGACTATTGAAGGAAAGTTCGGTATATCAAGAAAAACAATCACAGCCGATTTTTACGGTGATGAAAACGGAAAAATCAGCCTTAAGAATGAGAAAGATGCAAATGAAATTCTTTCCCGTCTGGAAGGAGCCTCCTATTATATCAGCTCCCTCAAAAACGGAACAAGAAAGAAAAATCCCGCACCTCCGTTCATAACATCTACACTTCAGCAGGAGGCCGCAAAAAGACTCGGTTTCAGAGCTGAAAGAACTATGAAAATTGCTCAGGAGCTTTATGAAGGTGTTACCGTTGACGGCTATGGCTCAATCGGTCTTATAACATATATGAGAACGGACTCACTGCGTATTTCCGAAGAAGCAAGACAGGCAACTGATGAATTTATTGCCGGAACATACGGTGAAAAGTATCTGCCGGAAAAACCGAGATATTATAAATCAAGAAGTAACGCTCAGGACGGCCACGAAGCTATCAGACCCTCAACAGTTTCTCTTACACCGGAAAAGGTTAAAAGCAGTCTTTCATCTGAGCAGTACAAACTTTATACTCTTATCTGGAACCGTTTTGTAGCTTCAATGATGGCATCTTGTGTGCAGAATACATCTAAGCTTGAAATCAGAAGCACAGTATCAGGTCAGCCTGAGGATAAGTACTGTGTATTTACCGCAAGCGGATATTCAGTAAAATTTGACGGCTTTACCGTTCTTTACAATATAGAGGATGACGAAAAAAGTAAGCTTCCCGAAGGCCTTACAAAGTCAGAAAGCGTTAAAAATAAAGACCTTAACAAGCTTCAGCATTTTACTCAGCCTCCCGCAAGATATACGGAAGAATCACTCATTAAAACCCTTGAAGAAAACGGTGTCGGCAGACCGAGTACTTATGCTACCATTATTTCAACTATTGTAAAGCGTGAATATGTTGAAAGAAAATCAAAACAGCTTGTTCCTACTGAGCTTGGTGAAGCTATAGTAAATCTTCTTAAAGAAAAATTCAAGAACATTGTAAATGTTAAATTTACCGCTCAGCTTGAATCCGATCTTGACCTTGTAGGTGAAGGTAATCTTGATTACATCAGTATGCTCCACGATTTTTATGATGATTTTGAAGTTAATCTTCAGAAGGTCAAAAAAGAGATGGACGGTGTTAAGATTCAGCTTCAGGAGGATATTACAGATATTCCTTGTGAAAAATGCGGTAGAATGATGGTTGTAAAAACAGGCAGATTCGGCAAATTCCTTGCTTGCCCCGCTTATCCTGAATGCAAAACAACCAAGCCTTATGTTGTTGAAACGGGTGCACAGTGTCCCGTCTGCGGAGGTAAGGTAATTTCTAAAAAATCCAAGAGGGGATATACCTTCTTCGGTTGCGATAATTGGCCCGAATGTAACTTTATGACCTGGGATAAGCCCACAGGTGAAAAATGTCCCAACTGTGGCAAATCACTTTTCAAGGGCAAAGGAGGAGTTCTTTCATGCCTTGATGAAAAGTGCGGTTATAAAGGCAAAGCTAAAAGAAAAAAGAGCACAGAAGAATAAAATTAAGATAAGTAAGAGGTGAAGAAAATGAATGAGCAGGTAATTATAATCGGCGGCGGACTTGCAGGTGTTGAAAGTGCTTGGCAGTTGGCAAACAGAGGCTTTAAAGTTAAGCTTTATGAAATGAAGCCTGTAAAGTATTCGCCGGCTCATCATCTCCCAACTCTTGCAGAGCTTGTGTGTTCAAACTCACTCAAAGCTAAAAGGCTTGAGTCCTCGGCAGGACTTCTTAAAGCAGAGATGCGCCGTCTCGGCTCGGTTTGTATGGAATCTGCCGACTTGAGCGAGGTTCCTGCCGGCGGTGCACTGGCAGTTGACAGAGATGAGTTTTCACGCCTCATAACAGAAAGAATCAGTAATCACAAAAATATAGAAATCATAAACGAAGAAATAACGGAAATTCCTGACGGAAACGTTATAATTGCCGCAGGACCGTTGGCATCTGAGGGTTTAAGTGAAAGCATAGCTTCACTTTGCGGTGAAGGTTTACACTTTTTTGATGCCGCAGCACCCATTGTAACGCTTGAAAGCGTTGACCCTGAAAAATCCTTCACAGCTTCAAGATACGAAAGAGGCGGTGAGGATGACTACATAAACTGCCCTATGAATAAAGAGGAATATGAGGCTTTTTATCAAGAACTGATTAATGCTGAAGGTGCTTCTCTTCATTCTTTTGATAAGCGTAAGGATTTTTACGAGGGCTGTATGCCCATTGAGGTGCTTGCTTCAAGGGGTAAGGACACTATGCGCTTCGGTCCTATGAAGCCCGTCGGTCTCCGCGACCCGAGAACGGGGCACAGACCATGGGCTGTTCTCCAGCTCAGAAAAGAGAACAGTAAAGGTACGCTCTATAATCTTGTCGGATTTCAGACTAATCTTAAATTCGCAGAGCAAAAAAGAGTTTTCTCAATGATACCTGCTCTTAAGAATGCTGAATTTATGCGTTACGGTGTTATGCACCGCAACACTTTTATTGATTCACCAAGGCTTTTAGGCGGTGATTTCAGCTTCAGAAAAAGACCGGAACTCTTTTTTGCAGGTCAGATTACCGGTGTGGAGGGTTATATGGAATCTGCCGCGTCGGGTATTATGGCAGGAATAAATATGGCAAGACGGCTCCGGGGTAAAGACACAATAGTTTTACCTGAAACCACAATGATTGGTGCTCTGAGCCGTTATATCAGTGATGAAAGCGTGGTAAACTTTCAGCCTATGGGTGCAAATTTCGGCGTTCTGCCACCGATTGAGCCAAAAATCAAAGATAAGAAAGAGCGGTATATGGCTCTGGCACAGAGAGGTATTGCCGCATTGGAAGAATATCTGAAAGGATGTGAAGAGGAATGAATCTCAGCGAATTTGAAAGCAAAATAGGATATACCTTCAAGAATATCCGTCTTCTTGAAACTGCTCTGACCCATTCTTCTTATGCTAACGAAAAACAGACTTCAAGAGACTGTAATGAAAGACTTGAATTTTTAGGCGACTCCATTCTCGGAGTAATAACAGCTGAATATTTTTATCATAATGTCAAGCACCTTCCCGAAGGTGAAATGACTAAAAAAAGAGCCGCTTGTGTTTGCGAAAAATCTCTTTACGGCTTTGCAAAGGAAATTGAATTAGGCAAATACATTTTTCTTGGCAGAGGTGAAGAAAACACCGGCGGAAGAAACAGACCTTCAATTCTTGCTGATGCCTTTGAGGCTGTAATTGCTGCTATTTATCTTGACAGCGGACTTGATGAAGTGAGAAAATTTGTTCTTGACTTTATTAAAAAAGCTGCAACACAGCAGATTAATATCCGTGATTACAAAACTGAGCTGCAGGAAATTATACAGAAGAATCCCGATGAGCATCTTACTTATGTACTTGTTGGTGAAAGCGGTCCCGACCACGATAAACGCTTTGAGGTTGAGGTTAACCTTAACAGTAATGTTATCGGTTGCGGTAAGGGCAGAAGCAAAAAGCTTGCTGAACAGCAGGCAGCTAAGCAGGCTCTTGAGCTTATGGGTATAAAAAGTTGAAGCATATAAATGTAGCATTATTTGTTCCTGATATGGGTTGCACTCACCGTTGTATTTTCTGCAATCAGAAAACCATATCAGGCAAAACAGCGGCTCCGACTCCCGATGATGTAAAATTTGCTGTTGAAACAGCCCTCAGAACAGCCGATTGTAATGAAGGTGAAATCGCTTTTTTCGGTGGTAGCTTCACTGCAATCGACAGGGATTATATGATTCAGTTGCTTTGTACGGCAAAGGAATATGTTGATAAAGGTCTTTTTAAGGGAATAAGAATTTCAACCAGACCCGACTGTATAGATGACGAGGTTTTATCTGTGCTGAAGAACTACGGTGTAACAGCAATAGAACTCGGATGTCAAAGTATGAATGATGAGGTGCTGAGTCTCAATAAAAGAGGTCACACTTCGGATTGTGTTGTTGCTGCAGCCGAAAAAATTAAGAAATACGGCTTCGAATTCGGTGTTCAGATGATGACGGGACTTTACGGTGATACCCCTTCAGGTGCAATTGAAACGGCAAAAAAGCTTATTGCTCTTTCACCTGACACCGCAAGAATATATCCTACGGTCGTACTTAAAAATACAGAACTTCAGAAGCTTTTTATGGAAGGAAAATATATTCCGCAAAGCATAGACGAAGCATCTGATTTGTGTGCAGAGCTTATATTGATGTTTCACGAAAAAGGTATCAGAGTTATCCGTGTAGGGCTTCATTCGGGCGGAAATGTTGAGGAAGGCTTTATTGCAGGTGTTTATCATCCTGCCTTCCGTGAGCTTTGTGAAAGTAAGATATATCTCAGACTTGTTACAGATGAGATAAAGAATAAGATGATTAAACCCGGAAATATAGAAATAGCTGTAGGCAGAAAATTTGTTTCACAGCTGACGGGACAGAAAAAAAGCAACATAAAAAAGCTTAATGAACTCGGCTTTAAGGTCAGTATAGTGCAAAACGATTATGAAAAGTATAAAGTAAGTGTGCGAGGTTAAAAATTATGACATTAACAGCACTTGAAATGCAGGGTTTTAAATCCTTTCCCGAAAAAACAACTCTTAACTTCGGTAAAGGTATAACCGCCGTAGTCGGTCCTAACGGCAGCGGTAAAAGTAATATTTCCGATGCGGTGCGTTGGGTGCTTGGCGAACAGTCAAGTAAGTCTTTGCGTGGCTCAAAAATGGAAGATGTTATTTTTGACGGAACAAAAATCAGAAAGGCTCACGGCTTTGCTCAGGTAACATTGCGACTTGATAACAAAGACAGAGCGCTAAAGGGCTATGAAACCGATGAGGTTTCTGTAACAAGAAGGTATTACCGCTCAGGTGAAAGTGAATATAAAATCAACGGTGCAACCGTGCGCCTCAAGGATGTACACGAGCTGTTTATGGATACCGGCCTCGGAAGAGATGGTTATTCAATGGTCAGTCAGGGCAAAATTGCGGATATGGTCAGCGGTAAGGGTAAGGAATGCCGTGAAATGCTTGAGGAAGCAGCAGGTATATCCTCATACCGTTACAGAAGAAACGATTCACTCAAAAAACTTTCTCAGGCGGAAGAAAATCTTGTTCGCCTCAGAGATATTCTCACTGAACTTGAGAGTCGTATTGGTCCTTTGAAGCACCAAAGTGAAAAGGCTGAAAAATTTATTGTTCTTGCTGAAGAGAAAAAGCATATTGAAATCGGTCTCTGGCTTTACAATATCGATAAGCTTAAGTCAGATATCAGCGCTCAGCAGGATAAAATAGCTATAGCTCAGAGTCAGTATGACAGTGCTGAAAAGGAGCTTTCAGAAATTGAAAAAACCATTGAGCAGTGCATTACTGATACTCAGAATATCAATATCAGAATTGATGAAATCAGAAACAGTATATCTGAAATTGAGGAAAAAGCGGCATCATCAATGAGTGAGCAGGCGGTTCTTCGCAACTCCATTGAACATAATAACGAAACAATTGTAAGAATCGGAAGAGACAGAGATGACTCAGAGTCAAGCCGAAAGCAGCTTCTTAAAGAAATTGAAACTGAAGAAAAGCTGATTTCACAGATCAGAAGAATCCGTGATGAGAAAAACGAAGATCTTTTGAAAACAAAGAGAACTCTTGTTGAAATGCAGACAGAGGGCGGAAATCTTGATGAAGAAAGCACAGTTCTTTCAAGAAAGATTTCGGAGCTCACTAATGAGCTTTCTGATGTAAGAATTGTTTATTCAACTCTTCTTTCATCTGTTACTGAAATCAGAACAAGAGTTGAAACAGTAGAAAGTCTTGTTAAAAGTAAAAAAGAAACAGTAAATGAGCTTTCTGAGCAGTGCTCTGCTACAGAAAAAGAAAAGCAGGCGTGTGAAGATAAAATCACCGAAAGCGTTAATGCGGTTAACGGATATACCCTCCGCTTTAACAGTAAAAACGAAAAAGCAGACGAACTGAAAAAGCTTCTTGACGATAAAACCTTTGAGGCACAGAGAACTTCTTCAAAAATTAAAATGCTTCAAGAACTTGAAAAGAATATGGAAGGATATTCGGGGGCTGTAAAGAAAGTTATCGGTGAAAGCCGTAAGGGTGCACTCAAAGGTATTCACGGCACAATTTCACAGCTTATTTCAGTAAAAGCCGAGTACGCTGTGGCTATTGAAACAGCTCTCGGTAATGCTATTCAGAACATTGTTACCGATAATCAGAATGATGCTAAAAATGCAATCAATTTCCTTAAAAATGCAAATTTAGGCCGTGCAACATTCCAACCTATATCTTCAATCAAAGGAAAATGCCTTGATGAAAAGGAACTTGATGATTGCTACGGTTATGTTGACAATGCTGTTAATCTTCTGACCTACGACAATATTTACGGAGAAATTATTTCATCACTTCTTGGTAAGGTTGTTGTAGCCGAAGACCTTACTTGTGCAATTGCAATAGCTAAAAAATATGATAACCGTTTTAAGATTGTTACTCTTGACGGTCAGGTTATCAATGCGGGCGGTTCAATGACAGGCGGCTCTCAGGCTCAGAGCACGGGTATCCTTTCAAGAGGAACTGAAATTGAAAAGCTCAAAGAAAAGAATCAAAAACTTACTTCTGAGCTTACGGAAATGCAGGTCAGCTATGATAAGCTTTGCGGCGAGATCAGAGTCCTTTCTGCTGAGCTCGATAATGAAAAGGCTGAGCTTTCCAATCTTCAGGAAGAAAGAATCCGCATTGAAGGTGAATATAACCTTGTTTCACAGCAGTTAATTACTGCAAAGAACGACCTTTCCGAGCTTATTAATGAAAAGAACAGCTCTGATGAAAGAGTTTCTGCTTTGGAAAAATCTATAGAAGAAAAGAAGTCTTACAGTGATAAACTTTCCGATGAAATCCGTTTAGCTGAACAGGGCCTTCTTGCTCTTTCAGGCAGAAAAACAGAGCTTTCACAGAAGAGGGAAGAGATTTCCACGGAAATTTCGAAGTTAAATCTTGATGTTCACGGTGCCGACAGAGACCTTGCCGCAAGACAGCAGGCAATGGGTCTTTTAAAAGCACGGCTCGTCAATCAGGAGGACAGAGATAAGGAACTCGATAAGGAAATTGAGTATATTCTTAACAAAAATAAAGAAATTGAAGCAGAAATTGAACAGCTTAAATTACTTACGGAAAACTTTCATAATAATGTTGAAAAGTCCAAAGAGGATATTTCCTCGCTTCATAAAAAGCGTAGCGAAATTGAAGCTGAATCACAGCTTCTCCGCAATAAGGAGAGAGCAAGAACATCTGAGCGTGAGCAGATAGGCGGTGAAAAAGCAAGGCTTGAAGAACGCAGAGAAACCATGCTCAGAGAATATGATGATATTATCAATAAGCTTTATGATGAATATCAGCTCACTAAGCGTGAGGCGGAAGCAGTAGGCGAAAAGCCAGAAGATCCCAAGGGCGCGCAGAGAAGACTTCACGAGCTTAAAAATTCAATCCGTCATCTAGGCTCAGTTAACCTTGGTGCTATTGAAGAGTACAAGGAAGTCAAAGAGCGTTATGAATTTATGTCAGGTCAGGTTGAAGATGTTGAAAAGAGCAAAAAGGAACTTATCCGTCTTATTGAAGAGCTGACTTATAAAATGAGTCATCAGTTCCGTGAACAGTTCTCAAAAATCAACGAAAACTTCAATGAAACTTTCCGTGAGCTTTTTGGCGGCGGTAAGGCTGAGCTCATACTTGAAAATCCGACGGATGTGCTTGAAAGTAATATTGACATAAAGCTTCAGCCTCCCGGAAAGATGGTAAAACGACTTGACTCACTTTCAGGCGGTGAGAAGGGTCTTTCTGCAATTGCACTTTTGTTTGCTATTATGAAGGTTAATCCCGCTCCCTTCTGTATTTTTGACGAGGTTGAGGCGGCACTTGACGATGTTAATGTTTCAAGATACGCTCAGTATGTAAGAAGAATGACGGAAAACACGCAGTTCATTCTAATTACTCACAGAAGAGGTACAATGGAAGAAGCTGATATGCTTTACGGAATTACAATGCAGGAGCAGGGCGTTTCAAAGCTTCTTGAGCTAAAAACTGCAGAGCTTGCAAAAAAATTAGGTATAACACAGTAAGGAGTATATAAATGGGTATATTCAAGAAATTCGGTTTCGGACTCAAAAAAACTCGTGACGGTATGACAGGCAGAATCGAGGATGTTCTCGGAGCCTATGAAGAAATTACCGATGACCTTTATGACGACCTTGAAGAGGCGCTTATTATGGGTGATGTCGGTATGAAAACCGCAACGGATATTGTTGAAGAACTCAGAAAAAGAGTAAATCACAATGAGGTAAGAAATCCCAAACACGCAAAAATGATTATTTCCGATATTATTGCCGATATGATTGACGGCGGTGAGGATATGGGTCTTATCACAGTTCCTTCAATAATCCTTGTAATCGGTGTCAACGGTGTTGGTAAGACAACAACAATCGGTAAGCTTGCCGCAATGTATAAAAGTCAGGGTAAAAAGGTTGTCTTAGGTGCGGCGGATACCTTCCGTGCTGCTGCAATTGAACAGCTCGAAATATGGGCAGACAGAGCTGGTGTTGATATTGTTAAGCATAAAGAGGGTGCCGACCCTGCTGCTGTTGTTTTTGATACAATTGCCGCAGGTATTGCCCGTGACTGCGATATTATTATCTGCGACACAGCAGGCAGACTCCACAACAAAAAGAATCTTATGGATGAGCTTGGTAAAATTTACCGCGTTGTTGAAAAAGAATTACCTTATGCTGACCGTGAAATTCTTCTTGTTCTTGATGCCACAACGGGACAGAATGCCGTAAATCAGGCTAAGGAATTTATGAATGTTGCAGAACTTACGGGTATTGCACTTACAAAGCTTGACGGCACTGCAAGAGGCGGTGTTGTTCTCACAATCAAAAACGAGCTTAAGCTTCCCGTTAAGTTTATCGGTGTCGGTGAACAAATAGACGATTTACAGCCCTTCAATCCTAAAGTATTTGCAAAGGCTTTGTTTGAGGATACATCCAAGGTTGAGGAGGAATAAGAATGAAAATCCTTATTGCAACCCATAATAAGCACAAGCTTTGTGAAATGGCAAGAATTCTTGAGCCTATGGGATATGAGGTTGTAACAGACAGAGATATCGGTATTGAGCTTACTGATGTTGAAGAAAACGGAACAACCTTCCTTGAAAATGCAAGAATTAAAGCCAAGGCAGGCTGTGAAGAAAGCGGTCTTCCATGCATAGCTGATGACAGCGGACTTTGTGTTGATGCATTAGGCGGTGAGCCCGGTGTGTATTCAGCAAGATATTGCGGTGTTCACGGAAATGATGCGGCAAACAATGAAAAGCTTCTTTTGAAGCTTAAGGATGTCCCCGATGAAAAAAGAACAGCCCGTTTTGTCTGTGCTATTTGTGTCTGCTTCCCTGACGGAAGTGAAATTACCGCTGAAGGCAACTGCGAAGGTAAAATCGGATACGAATACAGAGGTAACAACGGCTTCGGCTACGACCCTCTGTTTATGGTGGGCGACAAGAGCTTTGCTGAGTTTACCGCAGAAGAAAAGGATGCCGTGAGCCACAGAGGAAATGCACTCAAAAATCTTGAAAAGAAACTTCCGAAAGTTTGATTAACAACAAAAATATTAAGGAGCAAACTGATGACAGGTAAAGAAAGAGCACAGTTCAGAGCACAGGCAAACCACCTTGAACCTCTTTTTCAGGTAGGTAAAGGCGGTATGTCTGATGCACTTATCAAGCAGACAGATGACGCTCTCAGAGCAAGAGAGCTTATTAAGGTTAAGGTTCTTCTTGAATCTTCACCCATTACCCCCAGAGAAACAGCGGACGAGCTTGCAAAGGCAACGGGTGCTGAGGTTATTCAGGTTATCGGTGGTGTAATTGTACTTTACAGAGAGAGTAAAGAGCTGAAAGAAAAAGCTGCACAGAAAGAAAAAAACATTAAAAAAGCCGCAAAATTGCAGCGTGAAAAAGCCATTGCCGAAAGGAAGGAAAAGAAGAAATTCCGTTTCACAGGTAATGCAAAGGGCAAAAGATAATGCGTATCGGTATTTTCGGAGGCACATTTAATCCGCCGCATTACGGCCATATAAGACTTGCCGAGGAAATGAAAACAGCCGCTTCTCTTGATAAAATACTGATTATTCCCACATCAACGCCTCCGCATAAGGTGAGCTCAGATCTTGCCTCTGAAGAAGATAGATTTGAGATGTGCCGGTTGATGTTTTGCAAGGAATATTTTGAAGTAAGCGATATAGAAATCAAACGCAAGGGTAAAAGCTACAGCATTGATACCGTAACTGAGCTTAAAAGCATATATCCCGATGATGAATTATTTCTTATTATCGGCTCTGATATGCTTCTTAGCTTTCACAAGTGGTACAGATATGGGGATATATTAAATAATGTTACCTTATGTGTTGCGACAAGAGAAGATGATATATCTTATGATGAGCTTATATCATATGCAGAAGAAGTTCTTCATCTTACGACGGACGGATATTTGATTTCACCCATTACTGCATTTGTCTGCTCTTCAACTGAGGTAAGGAATAAAATCAGGGCAGGAGAGAACACGGATTCTCTTTTGCCACGGGAAATCAGAGATTATATTATGGAAAATAACCTTTATAAAGATAAACATGCGGATATAAAAAAGCTTTTAAGCGAAAGGCTCCAAGAAAAAAGATATGTCCACTCGCTTAATGTTGCCGACAGTGCACTTGTTCTTGCCGAAAAATACGGCTGTGATAAAGAAAAAGCCTATTTTGCAGGTCTTGTTCACGATATAATGAAGAATGCAAGTGAAGATGAACAGTTGCAAATAATGGAAAAAGGTGGTATAATTTTAAACTGCACGGAAAAACTCAATAAAAAGCTCTGGCACGCCATGGCAGGTGAGTGCTATTTACGGCTCGAAATTGGTATTGATGATGAAGAAATCCTTAACGCCGTAAGATACCACACAACCGGCAGAGCAGGAATGAGTCTTCTTGAAAAGGTGGTTTATATTGCCGATTATATTTCCGAAGAAAGAGATTATGAGGATGTTGATGTTATGCGTGACCTCTCTTTGAATGTCGGCCTTGATGAAGCTGCACTTTATGCACTTAAATTCTCATTTAAATCCCTTTCAAAAAAAGAAAAGCTTATCCATACGGACAGTGTGGAATACTATAATGAATTGATAATTCAGAAGGAGGAGAAAATATGACAGAGCTCGAAACCTTGAAAGAAATAGTCAGAGTTCTTGATAAAAAGAAGGCAAGAGATATCAAAGCAATTGAAATTACTGAGCATTCAATTGTTGCCGATTATTTTATTATATGTTCAGGTACATCCAACACTCATGTCAAGTCCCTTGCAGATGAGGTTGAATTTGAACTTAAAGAAAAGGGCGTTGAGCCTTACCATATTGAAGGCAAGGCAACGGGCTGGATTCTTCTTGATTATAACAGCGTTCTTGTTCATGTTTTTACCGGTGAAACAAGAGAGTATTATAATTTAGAAAGACTCTGGCAGGATGCAAAAGAAGTAGATATTTCCGATGTAATAACGGAAGACTAAAAAAGTATATTATTTAACGGAGTGATAAATTTGAATTACAATTTCAAAAATGCCGAACAGAAATGGCAGGACAAATGGGAACAGTCAGGTGTTTTCCACGCTGAAGATAACTCAGATAAGAAAAAGTTTTATGCTCTTGTAGAGTTCCCTTATCCCAGCGGTGCCGGTATGCACGTTGGTCATATTAAGGCTTATTCAGGTCTTGAGGTTGTTTCCCGTAAACGCAGAATGGAAGGCTACAATGTACTTTTTCCCATAGGATTTGATGCTTACGGTCTTCCCACTGAAAATTATGCTATCAAAAACGGCATCCATCCCCGTCAGGTAACTGACACAAACATTGCAAAATTCACCTCACAGCTTAAAAGAGTCGGCTTCTCATTTGACTGGAACAGAGTCGTTGACACAACTGAAGAAGGCTACTACAAGTGGACTCAGTGGATTTTCCTTAAGATGTTTGAAAACGGTCTTGCTTTCAGAGATAAGACCCTTGTTAACTACTGTCCTTCATGTAAGGTTGTTCTTTCCAACGAAGACTCTCAGGGCGGTAAGTGTGATATCTGCCACAGCGACATCGTTCAGAAGTCAAAGGATGTATGGTACCTTCGTATCACAGAATATGCCGATAAGCTTCTTGATGGTCTTAAGGAAGTTGACTATCTTCCCAATGTTAAGCTTCAGCAGGAAAACTGGATTGGTAAATCAACGGGTGCTTTCGTAAACTTCAAGGTTAAGGATACCGAAGAAACACTCAAGATTTACACAACCCGTCCCGATACACTTTTCGGTGTAACCTTTATGGTTATGGCACCCGAGCATCCTATGCTTGATAAGTATAAGGATATGATTGCTAACTTCTCCGATGTTGAAGCATACAGAGCTGAATGTGCAAAGAAAACCGAATTTGAAAGAACTCAGCTTGTTAAGGATAAAACCGGTGTCAAGCTTTCCGGTTTTGTTGCAATCAACCCTGTAAACAATAAGGAAATTCCCATCTTCATTTCCGACTATGTTATGATGGGCTACGGTACCGGCGCAATTATGGCTGTTCCTGCACACGACCAGAGAGACTACGACTTTGCAAAGAAGTTCGGTGTTGATATTATCGAGGTTATCAAGGGCGGAGATATGTCCGTTGAAGCTTATACCGGTGACGGTGAGATGGTTAACTCTGATTATCTCAACGGCTATACAGATAAGAAATCCTCAATTGCAAGAATTCTTGAAGAGCTTGAAAAGCAGGGCATCGGTGAAAAGGGCGTTCAGTACAAGATGAAGGACTGGGCATTCAACCGTCAGCGTTATTGGGGCGAACCTATCCCCATAGTTCACTGCGATAAGTGCGGTATGGTTGCAGTTCCTTACAGTGAACTTCCCCTCAGACTTCCCGAGGTTGAAAACTTCGAGCCCGGTCAGGACGGCGAAAGCCCCCTTGCTAAAATAGAAGATTTCGTTAACTGCACTTGTCCCAAGTGCGGCGGTAAAGCAAAAAGAGAAACCGATACTATGCCTCAGTGGGCGGGTTCATCCTGGTACTTCCTTCGTTATATCGATCCTCATAACGATAACGAGCTTGCAAATATGGAAAAGCTTAAGTACTGGATGCCTGTTGACTGGTATAACGGCGGTATGGAGCACGTAACACGTCATCTTATCTATTCCCGCTTCTGGCACAAGTTCCTTTATGATATAGGTGCTGTTCCTTGTGAAGAGCCTTATGCAAAGAGAACTGCTCAGGGTCTTATTCTCGGTCCTGACGGTGTTAAGATGAGTAAATCGCGCGGTAATGTTATCGACCCCAATGAGGTTGTTGATGTTTACGGTGCTGATGTTCTTCGTACTTATGTTCTGTTTATGGGTGACTATGAGCAGGCTGCTCCTTGGTCTGAAAATTCTGTTAAGGGTTGTAAGCGCTTTGTTGACAGAATCTGGAATCTTCAGGAAATACTCACAGAGGGTGACGAATATTCAGCTGAGCTTTCATCTTCCTTCCATAAGACGGTAAAGAAGGTTTCCGAGGATATTGAAACACTTAAATACAACACAGCAATTGCCGCTCTTATGACTCTTCTTAATGCAATTTACAATAAGGGCTCAATCAATAAAGCTGAACTTAAAACACTTCTTCTTCTTACCAATCCCTTTGCACCTCATGTAACAGAAGAAATTAACGAGGCTGTTTTTGGCGACGGTATGCTCGCTACAACTCAGTGGCCTACATATGACGAAGCTAAGTGCATTGATGAAACAATTGAGATTGTTGTTCAGATTAACGGCAAAGTAAGAGCAAAGCTTAATGTTGCCGCCGATATCGAGTCCGATGATGCAATCGCAACAGCTAAAGTCGATGAGAAGATTGCAGCTGAAATTGCAGGTAAAACAATTGTTAAAGAGCTTTATGTTAAGGGCAGACTTGTAAATATTGTTGTAAGATAAGGATTTTTCTTAGAAATATGCAATATTATTGCAGAAATTCTCTTGACAATGAATAATCATTACTGTATAATAGTTTGCGTATCCTTGAATGGAAATATACCCCTGCTAACAGGTAAGGGAGGGAAATATAAATGAGTCAGGTAAAAGTAAAAGAGAACGAGTCACTCGACAGTGCTCTCAGACGTTTTAAGAGACAGACTTCACGTGATGGTATCATTCAGGAAGTTCGTAAAAGAGAACATTATGAAAAGCCGTCAGTAGCAAGAAAGAAGAAGTCTGAAGCTGCTCGTAAGCGCAAATTTAAGTAATTAAGTGAAAAATCACCCGAGGACTTCCTTTCCTTGGGTGATTTTATCGTTTAATTTTAATATTTTATGTAATAATATCCTATGAAGGGTTTGATATAATGCTTACAAAACTCAAAAGTTTTTTCAATGATAGTAATTCAGCCGCACTTATAATGAGTGAAGAAAACATATGTTATTTTACATCGTTTCATTCTTCTAACGGCTATCTTGTTGTAACAAAGGATAAGTCATTTTTTCTCACTGATTCAAGATATATTGAAGCAGCACAAAATAAAATAACTTCTTGCGATGAAATTCTTCTTATGAAAAATATGAAGAATGATATTTATTCTCTTTTGAAAAAACTCGGAATCAGCACCCTCTACATTGAAGCTGAAAGAACAACAGTTGCAAGATATAATGATATTTCAAAGGCGATGGATTTTTGCGATGTTGTGTGTGACGGAAGTCTTGACAATGGAATCAATGAAATCAGAAAAGTAAAAACACAGAAGCAGGTTAATTCAATTATCAAAGCACAGCGCATATCAGAAAAAGCCTTTGAGCATATCCTTAAGTTCATTTCCACGGAAAAGACAGAAAAGGAAATTGCTCTTGAGCTTGAATATTTTATGCTCAGAAACGGTGCCGACGCTTTGTCCTTTGAAACGATAGCTGTCAGCGGTAAAAACAGCTCACTTCCTCACGGCGTTCCTTCCGATAAAAAAATTGAAAACGGTGACTTCATTACAATGGACTACGGTGCAGTTGTTGATTTTTATCATTCTGATATGACAAGAACCGTTGCAGTTGGTGAAGTTTCATCGGAACAGATTAAGGTTTACGAAACTGTTCTGAAAGCACAGAAAGCAGGTCTTGAAGCAATAAAGGCAGGTATAGCCTGCAATGAGGTTGATGCCGTTTCCAGAAATATTATTAAAGATGCGGGTTACGGTGAATATTTCGGTCACGGTACAGGTCACGGTGTCGGCGTTGAAATTCACGAATTACCTTCACTTAATCCGTCGTGCAGTGAAGTTTTATCTGCAGGTCACATTGTAACGGTTGAACCTGGGATTTATCTTCCGGGTAAGTTCGGTGTAAGAATCGAAGATATGGCTCTTGTTACTGATGACGGTTATATCAATCTTACTGAATGTGAAAAGAAGCTTATAGTTATCTGATTATTATATTTATTGAAGAGGTATGTTATGACTCTTTATGAAAATAAAACCGAAAAGGAAAAAGCCTTGCTTATAAGCGTTGATACGGGTGAATTTGATTCCGAAGTGTCAATTGATGAGCTTGAAGAATTAACTAATACGGCAGGTGCTGAGGTTATAGGCAAGGTTATTCAGAAAAAAGACACTCCCGAAAAAGCTACCTTTGTCGGTGTAGGTAAATTGGCTGAAATCATTACTTTCTGCCAAACAGAAGACGTTGACCTTCTTATTTTTGACAGTGAGCTTTCACCCTCACAGCAGAGAAACCTTGAAAAGCTTACGGGAGTCCGTGTTATAGACCGCACAATGCTTATTCTTGATATTTTTGCACTCAGAGCAAGAACCGCCGAAGGTAAGCTTCAGGTTGAGCTTGCACAGCTTAAATATCAGTTACCCCGACTTGCAGGCCAGGGTACCGTTCTTTCCCGTCTCGGCGGCGGTATCGGTACTCGCGGCCCCGGTGAAACAAAGCTTGAAAGCGATAAAAGACATATAAGAAGACGAATTCAGAAGCTTGAGGATGAGCTTAAAGAGCTTGAAAAAAGAAGAGCTCAGATGCATAAAAGGCGAGAAAAGGACGGTGTGCAGACAGTTGCAATCGTAGGATACACCAATGCAGGTAAATCAACGCTTATGAATGCACTGACCGATGCAGGTGTGCTCGCTCAGAACAAGCTTTTTGCAACCCTTGACCCGACTTCAAGAGCCTTGACTCTTCCCGACGGCAGACAGGTTATGCTTGTTGATACCGTTGGTCTTATAAGAAGACTTCCCCATAAGCTTGTTGAAGCTTTCAAATCCACTTTGGAGGAAGCTGCACACGCAACTGTAATTCTTAATGTATGCGATGCTTCCGACGAACACGCCGCAGAGCATCTTGATGTAACCAAAAATCTTCTTTACGAACTCGGATGTCAGGGTAAGCCTGTTGTATCCGTTATGAACAAATGCGACCTTGTGGGCGATATCTATTCAATGCCTACATTCGGCAAGACTGTTATGATTTCTGCACTTCAGGAAAAAGGCTTTGATGAGCTTTTGAATGCAATTTTAAAGGAATTACCGCCTACAAGAAGAAAAGCAGAGCTTCTCATTCCTTTTTCAGCGGGTGCTGTTGCAGCAAGAATCCGTAAGGAAGGTGTTGTTGAACATGAGGAATACAGAGAAGACGGACTTTATATGAAGGCTACCGTTGAAATCAGCCTTCTTGATACAATTAAGGATTGGATATTGAACTGAATTACGGCATTGCAAATCCGTGCATAAAGCCGTTAAGCTCGGTACTGCATACATCTCCGCCAACTACAATACCGTCATATATCAGGATGTTACCCATAACTTTTGTACCGTTATTTGTGATTTGAGGATAATTCAGTATTTCATAGCTCCAGTATTTAACACGTACACCTTTAAACGGCTCAAGGTCAAGACCTTGTGAAAGCTGAAGCTTATTATACTCGGCATAGGTTTCATCAAATTCCTCAGGAATAATCACTTCTTTTACTTCAGCCGGTTCTTCGTTTATCTCCCAACCGAACTGAGAGAAAAATTCGGTGCGTTCCTCGGCTGTTGAAGCTTTCATTGTGTAACTGCCTATTTTTGATACAGGTGCCGTTTCTGTTAACGAAACATAAACAACACCGCCGATTACCGCAAAAACAACTGCAAAGCACAAAACAGCAATTTTTTTCAGCTTTTCAGAATTTAACGAAACAACAAACATAAGTTTTTCCACCAATCATAAATTTTTATTATATCTATATGCAATAAATACTTTTATAATTACTTCACAGAGGTGTGATATGGAATATATACCCTTCAATTCCCGCAATACTCTTCATAAATATCCCTTCGGGTCAGTAAGAGAAAAACAGAACATTACTTTCCGAGTTATTCTTCCACGACATATATCCTGCAGCGCCGTTTATCTTGTTATAAGGGAGGATAAAGGAGATTACATATACCGTTCAATGAACTGGCTTTCAATGGAAGGTGAAGGTGAAGAATGGTGGGGTGTTGATTACAGCGCAGAAAAAAACGGAATATATTTTTATCATTTTGAGTATGACACCACTTGGGGCAGGCTTACAATAAAGCATAACGGTAATTGCTGCGGTACTCTTTCAATGGGTAAAAACGATTGGCAGTTATCCGTATATGCTGAAGATTTCAGTACTCCTGATTGGCTCAGGGGCGGAATTATTTATCAGATTTTTCCTGACAGATTTTATTTTTCAGGCGAGAAAAAAAAGGATGTGCCTTCGGACCGTGTACTGCGTGATGATATTTACGGTCAGCCTTTATGGAAACCCACAAGCGACGGTAAGGTGCTTAATAATGACTATTTTCAGGGTGACTTAAAAGGAATTGAGGAAAAACTACCTTATATCGCTTCGCTCGGTGTAACCTGCATTTACCTCAACCCCATTTTTGAAGCTCAGAGCAACCACAGATATGATACTGCAAATTATGAAAACATTGACCCGTTGCTCGGATCGGAAAAGGATTTCGGTTCTCTTTGTAAGAAAGCCAAAAAGCTCGGTATTTCAATTATTCTCGACGGTGTTTTCAGTCACACGGGTGACGACAGCATATATTTTAATAAATACGGAAGATATCCATCTCTCGGTGCATACCAGTCAAAGGAATCTCCTTATTACAGCTGGTATAAGTTTAAAAAACATCCTGATGACTACCATTCATGGTGGGGGATAAGCATACTTCCTGAAGTTAATGAAGAATGCCCTGACTTTATAAATTACATTACGGGTGAAAACGGCATTGCAAGAAAATGGATGAGCTTAGGCGCAAGAGGCTGGCGGCTTGATGTTGCCGATGAACTGCCCGATGAATTTCTTGATGAATTCCGTAAGGCAGTTAAAGAACAAAATAAAGACGGTCTTGTTCTTGGTGAAGTCTGGGAAGATGCTTCTAACAAATTCAGCTACGGTCAGCGAAGAAGGTATTTTGAAGGCAGACAGCTTGACTCCGTTATGAATTATCCTTTTGCAGAAGCGATTATCAGTTTTATAAGAACGGGTAAGGTTGAAGGTTTTTCGGATAAAATTCTTACAATACTTGAAAACTACCCCAAGTGCTGTATTGATGTTCTTATGAATCATATCGGTACACACGATACTATGAGAGCTATAACTCAGCTTGCCGGTGAAAGCTGCGAGTTCCGTGACAGAAGCTGGCAAAGTGAAAAATGTCTTACTAATGAGCAATACGAGTATGGCATTAAGCTTATGAAGCTTGCAAGTGTTATTCAGTTTACACTGCCCGGCGTGCCCTCAGTTTATTATGGCGATGAAGTCGGTATGCAGGGATACAAAGATCCGTTTAACCGTTATTGCTTCCCTTGGGGTAAAGAAAATACAGACCTTCAGGAACACTACAAAGCACTTGGCAAAATGCGTGCTGAGTGCGATTGCCTTAAGGAAGGCAAATATGTAACGGTTTCCGAAATGCTCGGTTGCCTCGCTTTTGTAAGGTATTCCGAAAAAGATGAAATTCTTGTTATTATTAACAGAAATGACCATCCGATAGATTATTACCTTCCCGAAAATTGGCATAATACAAAGTCACTTTTCGGCGGTGAAATGCTTGGTGACAAGGTGCACCTTGATGAACTTTCTGCTATAATTTTAAAAAAGGAGAATTAATATGAGCGACTGGACAGAAGTGAAAATTATTGTTGATGCAAAAAATGTTGATAAGGCAGGGGATATAGCTTCAATGGTTGTGCCATACGGTATTTATATTGAAGACTACAGTGAGCTCGAAAAAGAAGCATGGGAAATAGCTCATATTGACCTTATTGACGAAGATCTGCTTCAGAAGGACAGAACAAAGGCAATTGTTCATGTTTATATCGCACCTCAGGAAAATCCTCAGGAGGCTGTTGCTTTTCTTCGTGAAAGATATTCAGCCGAAGGAATTGACAGCGAAATAATGCTGAATCAGTGCAGAAATGAGGATTGGGAGAACAACTGGAAGCAGTATTTCCATCCTATTCCTGTTGGTGAAAAGCTCCTAATAAGGCCTACCTGGGAGGATGAATATGATGCGGGCGACAGAAAGGTTCTTAACATTGAGCCCGGACTCGCCTTTGGTACCGGTACCCACGAAACAACAAGGCTTTGCCTTCAGACTCTTGAAAAATATATTTATGAAGGTACAACAATCCTTGATATCGGTTGCGGTAGCGGTATTCTTTCACTTGCGGCGTTGCTTCTCGGCGCATCTCAGGTAACGGGTGTTGATATCGATGCTCTTGCAGTTAAAACTGCTCAGGAAAACGGTGAAGCTAACGGATTCAGTGAGCCTGAATATAAGATTCTTCAGGGTAATCTTACTGATAAGGTTGAAGGTAAATTTGATGTTGTTGTTGCCAATATTGTGGCAGATGTAATTATAATGTTCTGTAAGGATGTAGCATCATACATGAAGGAAGATGCAGTTTTCATTACATCAGGTATTATTGATACCCGTGAGCAGGATGTTATTGATGCATTCAATAAATACGGCTTTGAAATTAAAGCAAGACATACCGAAGGCGGATGGGTTTGCTTTGAATGTAAAAAGGTATAAGTTATTATTATAACGTTGTATTAATCTAAGACCAAAAATAATAATGCAGATATTTTATGCGGTGCATCGCTTTGAATATCTGCATTTTCAATTGTTTCATAGAATTGCTTCAAAAGAAGGCTTTTCTTTTTCTAAAATGTGATTCAAGGCAGATTTACAATCTACAAGACTTTGTACAGCATCTGAATATTCATTTATACTGTAGCTTGTTTTTGTTAAAGCGAGACTTTCGGATATGATTTCACAGTAGTTGCCATCAACAAGTATGCGATACAGCTTTTGGTTTTTGTTCCAGAAAGCAGATAACTCTTTAAGCTTTATTTCAGATTGCTTGTTATTTCCTTCGGTTATATATAACTGACATTCTGAAATCAGATTATAAAATTCACCGCTTTTTTCTTTTAATATATTATAAGAAAAAATGCAATAGAAAAAAGCTATACAAAGCAGTAGCACTGCTGCAATTATTCTTTTCAATCAATTCACCTGCTTTTTTATAATATTGTAATTACCTTTTTTATCTATGGTCATAAGTAGTATGTCTTTGTCGTCAATACCCTTTTTACTCAGAATTTTATTCAGCTTATCTTTACTCATATTGCAGTAATGGAATTCTTTTTCAATAATTTTGCCGTCGCTTATAACAAGGCAGGGGAGAAGACCGTCTTCATCAAATCTGTCGCTTTTAGTGGGTGGCGAATAGTCTTTTTTTAGCTTGATACTTATTGATCCGTTTGTTTCTATATAGGCAAAATCTACGCTTTTAATGTCAAAAACATCCTTTAATCTCAATGCTTCGGTCAGATCATCAACACTGTAACGGATCTGTTTCAGTGCTTTTTGTACTATTTCTCCGTTGTTTATTATCAGCACTGAGTTTCCTTGAACAAGCCTTCTGAAAAAAGGATTTTTTAAGCTCATAACAGAGGAGAATACCTCAAAGCAGGCTAAAAGAAATATAAGACCCAGACTTCTTAATAGCGGCGCTGATTCGTTTTCAAGTGAAGTTGCCGCAACTTCAGATAAAAGTATAGTCACAACAAGTTCTGAAGGTTGTAATTCACCAATCTGTCTTTTTCCCATAAGCCTAACTGCAAAAATTACGGCAACATATATTATTGTACCTCTTATAAGAGTGTTTACCAACTTTATCACCTCACTTCAATTGTTGGCATATTCTGTACGTTTTATTAATTTTTAATTGAAGGATGATTTTTTTGCTTTTTTATGTTATAATCACCTTACAAAATAACAAAGGTGATAAAATTATGAAAAAGAGTCTCTGCTTGAAATGCGGAATAATAATATCTCTCGCAGGTGCAATTATGATGGTGGTCGGTGCTTTAAACGGTGAAGCTGCCGAGGTTTTTGAAAAAGCAGTAAGAATTTGTCTGGAGTGTATCGGAATTGGATAACAATAAAAAATTAAAAGAAACATCTCGCCATTTGTTTCAGGCTGTATGGACCTTTATCACCAACAGTTATCTTTTAGGTTTCATACAAGGCAAGATATATACGGGTAAATTAAAGCATATGTGCTTGCCGGGACTTAACTGTTATTCCTGCCCGGGTGCTCTCGGTTCCTGTCCGGTAGGTTCGTTACAATCCGTACTCAGTTCACGAAATTCAAAAATATCACTGTATGTTTCAGGTTTTCTTATATTCTCAGGGGCTCTGTTCGGCAGATTCATCTGCGGTTGGCTTTGTCCTTTTGGTTTAATTCAGGATTTACTTAATAAGATTCCTTTTGTTAAAAAAATTACAACCTTTAAATCAGATAAGCTTTTCAGAAAGCTTAAATATGTTATACTTCTTGTTTTTGTTATAATTCTTCCTATGATTGTTACGGATATTTCGGGGCAGGGAAGCCCCTGGTTTTGTAAGTATATCTGTCCTGCGGGTATGCTTCAGGGAGGTTTTCCTCTAACCTTATCCAATGAAGCACTGAGAAGCGCCATCGGCTTTTTATATGCGTGGAAATTTGTTATTCTTGCAGTAACTATTATTCTTTCCGTTATCATTTACCGACCGTTTTGTAAATATATCTGCCCGTTGGGTGCCGTTTACGGCTTGTTCAATAAGGTTTCTGTTTTCAGACTCAGGTGTGACGAAGAAAAATGTGTTCATTGCGGTAAATGCAGTAAGGTATGCAAAATGAACATTGATCCTTCGGAAAATCCTTGCAGTTCAGAGTGTATCCGTTGCGGCTTGTGTGAAAAGAACTGTCCGACCGGTGCTCTTAAGTGTAATTGGAATTTTGTAAATAAAATGAATAAAACTAAAAATACGGCCGATAGTGAAAATGCTGTAGGATGATGGGTGTATTTGCGGAAAAAAGCTGAAATTTATATAAATTTGTAATAAAAAAGTTATAAAAAAATTGAAAATGCCATTGTTTTATTATTAAAAATAAGATATAATGTTACTGAATTAAATTTTACCCGACAGGAGGGTCCATACGATGATTGACGAAACAATTAAATTTAAACTTAATACCGGTTCTCCCGATGAAATGAAGGAAATCCTTACAAAGGTTTATGATGCTTTGAAAGAAAAGGGCTACAACCCTATTAATCAGATTGTTGGCTACATTCTTTCTGAAGACCCGACTTATATCACAACCTATAATAATGCAAGAAGCCTCATCAGAAAGGTCGACAGAGATGAGCTTCTTCAGGAGCTTGTGAAGAATTATCTTAAGGGTTAATTATCAGGAGGTTTAAAATGGCAACTAAAAAGAAAAATGAGTTTCTGACATATAAGGATAAGCCCCTTGTAAGAAAAGGCAATACTCTTTATTACGGAAATATGAGCGATAAGTTCGTTGTTGTATTTCAGATTCTTTCAACCAAAGAAGTTGAAGGTCTTCAGGTAGCGGACAGAGTTTCCGTTCAGCTTATTAATACTGACCCTGATGTCAGACCTCATGACAGAATTGCACAGAAGACCGAGAAAAAAGGTCTTTACAGTGCAATGGACATAGGCAAAATCTGGCTTGAAAGAGCTCTTGCTGAATAAACACGGAAAAAGCGGCGGCTTACATATGCCGCCGTTTAATATTACCGCTCATGGCGCAGCTGGATAACGCAGCAGATTCCGATTCTGAAGAACGGGGGTTCGAATCCCTCTGGGCGGGCCAAAAAATGCTAACGGTGCCGAACGGTACCGTTAGCATTTTTTCGTTATGTTCAAGCAGAGGGATTCGAACAAGGAAGGAGCAAACGAAGTTTGCGGAAGAAAATGCTCCGGGGGAGCATTTTCGCTGACGGGGCAACGAGCGGAGCGAGGCGATAGGTGCGGAAGCACCGGGACAAAATCCCTCTGGGCGGGCCAACCCTCCAAGTCTCTGACTTGGAGGGTTTATCCATTGCGAAAGCAATGGTATATCATCGCCGTCAGGCGTATATCATCACACGAAGTGTGCATACCATCAGCCGTAGTCTGTATAATTGCTTTCGCAATGATGATATACAAAACTGCGTTTTGATGATATGCAATTCCTTACGGAATTGATGATATACAATGCTTCGCATTGATTGTTGCCCTACGGGCAAACGGATTGACTTTATATGTATAACAAGTTATAATATATCAGGTGGTGATATTTTATGAAAAAGTTTGAAATTAATGAATTAATAAATATGGCTGTAAAGTCAGAAGAGTTATGCAGGATATTTTTTAAATATGATACTGATTACAGTTATCTTTTTCCTCTAATGACAAGTGAAAAACTCTTCCTTTCAGCTAATGAAGATTATTTTATTTTAGACGGATTTACTGTAAGACGTTTATGTGATGTTAAAAAAGTAGAAATTAAAAATGATAAATGCGTTGAAATTATAAAATACGAAGGTGTTTTAGATAATATTAAAGTGCCGGAAATAGATATCACAGATTGGTATAGTGTGTTTTTATCACTTTCAAAATTGAATATAAACATAATTGTAGAAAAAGAAAGCCTGAATGATGATGAATGTGAATTTGCGATAGGAAAAGTTATTAAAGTGCTTAAAACTAAAGTCATTTTTAAGCACTTTGATGCTGATGGTATCTGGCAAGAAGATTGTTATGAGATTCCTTATTCTCAAATTACTTCAATTACATTTTCATCTCGTTATATCGATATTTTTTCTAAATATGTGTAAATTAACCAATGAATTGGCGATAGTTTTAAAAGCTGATTAGCTGGATAATTTTTGATTTTCATAAGCTAAAAATATCTTAAATTTCTGTTGTTGCTAATTTGAGCAGTAAACACAAAAAAATACCAAGTCGCAAGACTTGGTATTTTTTTATCCGATCCGAAGATTGACATGTAATCACGCGTAGCGTGTATGTAATCGCCGTAGGCGTATAGCATCACTTTGGTATATTTCTTCTTAGGATTGATTACATGCCTTTCTGCGAAAGGATTACATTTCGTCTTGTGACGGATTACATACACTGCTTCGCGTTTATTGTCTGTCTACGGCACAATGAAGTTGCCCTACGGGCAAACGGAATTTGCGAAATTAGGAGAATTGCAATTCAATAATAAGTGTGGTATAATTATCTAACGGATAAATTTCATATAGGATGTTATAATTATGAACACAAAAAGAAACATTTTTGCTTTTGTTGTAGTTGTTGTGATAGCTATTTCTATATTTTTTGTAGGATTCGATATATCTGACACTGACAGACTCTTTGACAAAATATCCGATGATACGGATTTTTCTTATGTACAGGAGGTTTTAAAAGAAAAAGGTTTTGTTTCTCATATTGGCTTTGAAAAAATTATTGAAGATACAGACAATCTGGAATTACAGAAAGAACAGCTTAATGAGCTTTTGGCAGATGGTGGCACAATTGTTTACACAAAACCAGAAAACGGTTTTATATCTTTTTTCAACAGATGTATAGTTATTTCTCCTTCAGAAGACGGTAAGGTTAAATATAAAAGAATCAGAAATTCATTTCTTTCTTCTGGCGAGAAAGAAGATATTGAAGCTGCAAAGATAACCTTTGAAAAACTGACCCCCGGCTATGATAAAAATACAGTTATAAAAATGATGGAAAAAGTTGCCGAAGTTTCATCACGCTCCGTAGAATATAATAAGGATACTGTTATAGAAAAATATGAATTTAATGTGTTTAGTGATATCAGTTTTTTATCTTTAATTCATAGAACATATTTTAGTTCCACCGTAATTTTTGTGAATGGAATTCTTTCAGACGGAAATTATACTTGTGTAACTGATAGTAATTCCGAAACAGAGGATACAGATGATGTTATTCGAACGGAGTATAAATATAATATAAACACCAAAATTAATTTTTAATGATTTGTGCAAGAAATCCAGAAATCTATTGTTGTCAAATTTAGCGCCAAACACAAAAAACACGGTGCCTTGTGTGGTGCCGTGATTTTTTTATCAGTATAGGAACCAGAGGGATTCGAACAAGGAAGGAGCAAACGAAGTTTGCGGAAGAAAATGCTAGGGGGAGCATTTTCGCTGACGGGGCAACGAGCGGAGCGAATACTTCATTTGACAGCTTGCAGTCAACCTTATTTTTCATACATGAACGAAGTTGCCTTACAGCAATGAAGTGTGCTTTAGGCACAATGTAGTTGCCCTTCTGGCGGTCGGATCAACTTTTAATTTTTGCATATCTTCACAACAATTGGAAAAAGTAATATTATAAAATTTGTGGAGGTATCGAAATGTTTAAACATGAAAAAATGCTTTTTCATCCTGTTTCAGTAGAAAAGCCAAACCCTCAATATGCAGTCTTACTTCAGGAACAGCTCGGTGGAGGTAACGGTGAACTCAAGGCTGCGATGCAATACATGTCTCAGAGTTTCCGAATTAAGGATCCGAAAATCAAAGACCTTTTTCTTGATATTGCCGCTGAAGAGCTCGGGCATATGGAAATGATAGCGCAAACAATTAATTTGCTGAACGGACACGATGTTGATGCTGATAAGGTTGAGGCCGGCGAAATCCAGTCACATGTTATTCTCGGTTTGAATCCCGGACTGATTAATGCTTCAGGTTATTCATGGACAGCAGACTACGTTACTGTGACTGGAGATTTATGTGCTGATTTGCTCAGCAATATTGCCTCAGAACAGCGTGCAAAGGTGGTTTATGAATATCTTTATCGTCAGATTGAAGATGAAAAGGTTCGTCAGACCATCGATTTTCTTCTTAATCGTGAGGAAGCCCACAATCAGATGTTCCGTGATGCCTTCAACAAGGTACAGAATTCAGGCTCGAATAAAGATTTCGGTACAACAAAAGCTGCGCGTATGTATTTTTCTTTGTCTGACCCGGGACCAAATATCTTTGCCAATAATAAAACGGAGCCGGTATCTTTTCAATAAGTTTACACTTTGATGATTTAGCCTGAAGAATCGACAAGTTTCGGCTTGCCGATTCTTTATTTATGACCTTTTTGATATTTTTTGTTACTTATCGAAAGTTTTCAGTACTTAATTTATAAAGAAATATTTTAAGGAGTGAAAACTTATGATTTTTAAAGAAAAAAGCATCAAATATCCGCTTTATGTAACAGTCCTTGACAACGGTGTAACCTTGTGTGTATATGACGGCTACGCTGAGGACAGCGACGGGAAGATTTATCACTGCGTTGAGCGTAAGGTTGGTGAGGATGAATATGAGGTTGTGGGGTGGCGTGCAGGTTAGAAATCAGAAAAGCCTTGATATTACTTTATTTAATAAATTATCAGTATTTAAATTTTGATGAGCAGGGTTTCGAATCTCTCTTTAGGCAAAAACGACTTATTTCTAAAAGTCGTTTTTTAATTTATTATCTTTAAATATTACAAATAACATAATTTGCATTTTTTGCATCATTATGTTATATTAAAAGCAGTAAATATAAGGAGCTGTAAGTATGAAGTATATTAAAACCTTTTCAGAAAACACAGAAGTTTCTCAGGTCGCCCTTGGCTGTATGAGAATCGCTGACTTAAGCGATAAGGAAGCCGACGAATATATTAACACCGCAATTGAATGCAGTTATAATTACTTTGATCACGCCGATTTTTACGGAGGAGGTAAATGCGAAGAGGTTTTCGGCAATATACTTAAACGAAACAGTGGTCTTCGTGATAAAATTATTATTCAGACTAAATGCGGTATCCGTAAGGGTATGTATGACTTTTCAAAGGAGCATATTATTTCTTCTGTTGAAAATTCGTTGAAGCGTCTCGGTGTTGACAACGTTGATGTTCTTTTGCTGCACCGACCTGACCTTCTTATGGAGCCTGATGAGGTTGCGGAAGCCTTCGACAGGCTTTACGAAAGCGGTAAGGTATCAAATTTCGGAGTTTCAAATCACAGCCCAATGCAGATTGAACTTTTAAAAAAGTCTGTAAAGCAGGAACTCAGCATAAATCAGATGCAGCTCAGCATTACTAACGCTTCTATGATTTCAAGCGGTGCAAATGTAAACCTCAATAATGAAGACGGAGTCAACCTTGATGGTTATCTTCGTGATTATTGCCGTATAAACGGAATTACAATTCAGCCATGGTCTCCATTGCAGCACGGATTTATAGAAGGCAGTTTTCTCGGTAATGATAAGTATAAAGAGCTTAACGCAGTAATAGGTGAAGTTGCTAAAAAATATGATATAACAGACACGGGTGTCGCTATTGCATGGCTTTTACGCCTTCCTGATAAAATGCAACCCGTTGTAGGCAGTGTGAATATTCAGCGTATTCGCGATATTGCTGATGCAACCGAAATAGAGCTTGCAAAGGAAGATTGGTACAGAATTTATCTTGCTGCAGGACATAGATTACCCTGATTCATATTTAACTGAAAGGTGGTATTTAAATGAGACTTCTTAACTCAGATGAAATGAAACTTGTTGAACAGTATACGGCAAAATACGGACTTTCTTACCAGCGTATGATGGAAAATGCAGGTGCCGCATGCACAAGAAATATACGTAATATAATTGAAAGAGAAAACACTCCAAGAAGAAATATTGTTGTTGTATGCGGTAAAGGTAATAACGGCGGTGACGGTTTTGTTATTGCAAGAAAGTTTTCCGAAAACGGATATAATGTGTGTGTTGTGCTGGCTTCAGGCTATCCTACAAGTCAGGAAGCGACCTATATGTATAAGCTTGTTCTTGATTTATCAATACCTACTGTCTGGTATGACGCTGACAGAGCAAAGGCTATTCAGACCATAAAAAATGCAGATGTAATTGTTGACGCAGTTTTCGGCTTTAGCTTTTACGGAAATGTAAGCGACGACCTTAAAATTTTGTTTAATGAGATGTCCTCAGCAAAAGGTGTAAAATTTGCTGTTGATGTGCCCAGCGGTGTTTACTGTGACAGCGGGTATAACGACCCTGATTGCTTTAAGGCGGATTATACTATTGCAATTTCTGCTTTAAAGCCTGCCCACATTACTCACCCCGCTTGTGACTGTTGCGGTGATATCATTATTGCAAATATCGGTATTCCTGAGGATAGCTATAATCTTGTTAAAGATTCCCTTTATACTTATAACAAAACCGAAGTCAGAAATCTTTTCCCCGTTCGCAGAGCAACGGCTCATAAGGGGACTTTCGGTCATCTTCTTTGTATCTGCGGAAGCAGGGGGATGGTCGGTGCTCCCGTGCTTTCAGGCTCTGCCGCTCTTCGTAGCGGTGCCGGACTTGTTACCGTAGCCTTCCCTGAAAGTGCGTATGTTCCTATTGCATCAAAGCTTACTGAGGCTTTACTGATGCCTTTGCCCGAAACCGATGAAGGAACACTTTCAGAAAAAGCTATTGATAAGCTTCTCCTTAAGCTTGATAAGTTTGATGCAATTTTAATCGGTTGCGGGCTCGTAGTGAATGATGACACCAAAAAGGTTCTTTCAACTGTTATTGAAAATGCAAAAGTTCCCGTAATTATTGATGCTGACGGAATAAATATTATTGCTTCTGACATAAGTATGTTACAAAGGGCTAAATCTCAGCTTGTACTTACTCCTCATCCCAAGGAAATGTCCCGTCTTTGTAATATTCCCACAGAAGTGATACTTTCCGACACTGTAGGAACAGCAAGAGCATTTTCAGAGAAGCACGGTGTTTATCTTGTGCTAAAAGCTTCAAATACTGTTGTTACTGAACCTTTAACGAAGAAGGCGTATGTTAACTCATCGGGCAATAATGGCCTTTCTAAAGGTGGCAGTGGTGATGTTCTTGCAGGTCTTATAGGCGGACTTGCCGTTCAGAATTTTGAGCTTACTGATGCAATTACAGCGGCAGTGTACATTCACGGCCATACTGCCGACATTGTTGCAGACAGAACATCAAAAACAGGTATGCTTCCTTCTGATGTTGTGAATGAGCTTGCGGGGGTATTCAAGTTTTTTGAAAAATAAAAGCCCTTGCGGGTGATTTTACTGAAACATAGAATTTTTGCGTTTATCGTTGTTGCTTTGCTGTTGATATCGTTTGCATCTTGCGATAATGGTACAACTGAATATAAACTTTCTGAATTCAGCTGTGCGGTCAGTTTTAAATGTAACGATGCCGATTTTATTGGAAATCTACGGTATATTTCTGCTGATAACATAAGCCTTACTATTGATTCTCCCGAACATATAAAGGGTATTAAGTTTATATTTGACGGAAATAAAACAGATATTGTGTGTGACGGATTGACTGTTGCTCTTGAAAATCTGACAGCAGATATGGATGTATATACACCACTGTTTTCTGCGTTAGTTGTGTTGTCGGCGGCTGATATCAAAGTAAAAAAAGACGGAACAGACTCTGTTGTTCTTGGCGAAAATACTGACATCAGTATTAAAATTTCTTGTGACGATATGAGGATTATATCGGTCAAAAATTGCGGAAATATATATAATTTTCAGTATAATTAAAGCTAAAGATAAAGAAGACACACATCTGATTTTGCGGATGTGTGTCACTTTATTTAAGTTTAATACATAAAATATATTGCTCCCCATCGTTTAAAACTTTACTTAAAGGGTAAAACTTATAGCAGAAACTCAAAGGGAGGAGCATTATGAACATTAAGCGCGGAGAAATATATTATGCCGATTTAAGTCCCGTAATCGGTTCAGAGCAGGGTGGCATCAGACCTGTTCTGATTGTGCAGAATGATGTCGGAAATAAATTCAGCCCTACGGTAATTGCGGCAGCTATAACAAGCAAACGTTTTAAAACAGAGTTACCTACTCATATAAAGGTTAATGCACATGCATGCGGTCTTTCCAAGGATTCCATTGTACTGTTAGAGCAAGTACGCACCCTTGATAAAAAAAGGCTGAAGGAGAAGATGGGTAACCTTAATCAGGATGATATGTTTAAAATTGATAAAGCCTTATCGGTCAGTTTTGGACTTACATAAGGCAAGAAAAAACCACCGGTCAGACCGGTGGTTTAGCTGTTTGTTGAATTGAATTATTTCTTGCTTTTCTTTTCCTTCATAAAGAATGCACCGCAGATCATAATTACCACATATGTGATAAGGTAGAAAAGTACGGGAAGTGAGAAGGTGCCGTTTGCTTTTGCGGCTTCATAAGGATAAATACCGTGTGCAAAAATTGCAGCGATAACCATAAAGATTGAACCTATGATAGCAAGCACGGGAGCAATCTTACCTTTAAGAACACCAAGGTCCTTACTTTTAATAAACATACTAACGAAGATAGGAATGTACATAGCGTATGTTGTGATGATGGGAAGCTCTGATGAGTCGAATGAGAAAAGACCGAACCAAGGTGTATCGAGGTTAGCGCCGTAGAAGTAAAGAAGCCAAAGACCGCTGATGAAAAGTCCAAGCATTGATGAGTTAGCGGGCATATTTGTTGCAGGGTCAACTTGCTTAAAGATTGCAGGTTTGGGACCCATATCACGGGATGCGATAGCGTGGAATGCTCTTGAGCAACCGAGTGTAAGTCCGTTAAGAGTACCAAGACAGGAAATAACAACGAAGAGGAAGAGGAATGTACCCGCAAATTTGCTGAATACAGCTGAGAAAGCGATTCTCGCACCTGCTTCACCGCCTGCCATAATTACTTCGTTTTCAATACCGCCTGCAAGACCTATATAGTAAGTAATGTAAACTGCAACGATGATGAGTGTACCCATAACAAGAGCCTTCGGAAGATTCTTCTTTGCATCCTTAAGCTCAGCGTTGATTGATGTTGCACAAATCCAGCCTTCATATGCAAAAGCAGTAGCAACAACGGCCTTGAAAAGACCGCTTGAAGCGGATATGTCTTCATTAACAACATTAACAAAGTTCTGAATAAGAAGCTGGTCGCCTGTGAGACCTTTTATGGTACCTACGATTGCCATAAGGAAGAGGGGAATAAGCTTAATGAAGGTTGCTGAAACCTGGAATTTACCTGCAATCTTGGGAGCAATTGTATTCATAAAGAATACAGCGATGAGCAGTGCACCCGAAATTACCATACACTGAGGACCGACAATTGAAAGCTGTGCTTCTGCAGGAAGGAAAGCGTTTACAAAAACGCAAAGATATCTTGCACTTACCCATGCAAGAACTGATGTAAGTGTGGGATAGTAGAACACTGCAAGGAACCATCCCATAAAATATGCGTATTTTTTGCCGCACATTGCTTCTGCATAGTCAACAATACCGCTGACCTTTTCATGTTTTGTTGCAAGAATTGAGAATGCATAAGCACAAACAACCATAATGATACCGCCGATTATCCATGCAAGAATACCAACGGGAAGATTACCACCGGTTTCTGTGAGAATTTTTTCTGCTTTAAAGAATACGCCGCTGCCTATTACGGTGCCGACTACAGTGCAGATTGCTGTTAGAAGTCCGTATTTTTTGTTAAGTTGAGTTGACATAATGTTCCTCCAATTTACAAATATTATAGGAATTTTAACATATTAATTCGTTAAAGTCAATTGTTTTTTGTATCAATATGCAAAAATATTATAAAAATGCGACGTAGTATTTGTTTTAAAAATCAAAAAATAATTACAATTAATTGACTTTATGACAAATAAGTGGTAAAATACTTTCGGTAATTATTTTTGTCTAAACAAAATACAAGGAGTGTATGACTATGAAAAAAACACTGAGCTTTATTCTTGTTGCTGTAATGCTTATGTCAAGCTTTTTCTGCTTTAACGTAAGTGCTGAGGAAGGCTCTGCTTTGGACGGCATCCTTTCCGATATTACAAATATGGAAAACTTTGAAAATGCAATTATCAACTCAACCTCAGGTTTTGAATTTCCTGAAGAGGGCGATATGGAAGTTGACCAGATGATTTCTGAAGGTCTTATTACCGGTGAGATGCTTGGCATAAGTGTCGATTTTCTTTATAACAGTAATGCCGGCCTTTTATGGAAAGATGTAAGCGTTTCTAAGGATGATGTTGCCCTTGCAAGCGCTAATCTTAATACTTATCTTAAAAGAGTTCTTTATAATAAATACGGCGGATTCAATCTTTACACTATGAAGAATAATGCTGCTTCTGTGTATGCAACAAAAATTGCTAATTTCCTCGGTAATATGTTCTATCCTGACTTTGAAGAGGTTACTATTCAATTCTACGGCACAGAAACAATCAGTGAAGATGAATTTTACGGTGAGATTGTAAAAAAATCCGGCTTTGGGGATGTTCTTCAGTATAACTGGTGTAATCAGGGCAGATTTGATTTCAGACCTGTGATTGAAACCTGGGGACTTTCGACGGAAAAAGTTCTTAAAAGTGAATACTATGACGGCTTCAGACTTGGTAAGAAGCTGGTGTCAGCAGTTGTTAATAAGTTTCTTTCTGAAGGTCCTATCAGTGCATTTATGAGTATTCTTAATATTTATTCCAAGAGCTATATGGTTTACCTTTATGATGCAACTGTTGCCCTTTTCAGTGCAAAAATTGCAGCAGGCGTCATAAGCCCTGAAGAGCTTGAAACCTTGGATGGCCTTATGAATCTTATTGTTAACAATAATGATCCTGACGCTTCAGATAAGCTTCAGTTTGTGGTTATGCCTTCCAATAGATTCAGAATCGCCAAGGATACTACCGAACTCTTCCTTTACTTTATAGTTTATTCTAACATTAATTGCAGATACAAAAACAACACCAATGTAATTGAAGGCTTTAAGGAATCTGTTAATGACGACAAGATTGATATGATAATAGATGTTCTTCTTATGGGCGATCTCAACAGTCTTGTTTTTGAACTTGGTAATCTTTTCCAGGAAAATTTGGAGCAGGTGCCTACTGATTTAATCTCTCGTATTGCTAATACAATTTCCAAATTTATAAAAATGATTGCTGATTATTTTGATAATCTTTTTGCAATAATTATGGGTGAAAAGGAATTCCCCAGACCGTAAGTCAGAATATCAGGCCGATGCAAATCATCGGCCTGAATTTTTTTACGTATTAACTTGTCTTATCTGAATAATTGTGATAGAATGTCTGAGAAATTAATAGTGGAGGTGAAAAAATGCAGGTTGCTGTAATCGGCGGCGGTGCATCGGGGCTTGCCTGTGCAATAAGTGCAGCACGTAAAGCGAAAAGCACAAATACATTTTGTGATATTACCGTTTTTGAAGCAAAAGAGAGAGTAGGAAAAAAGATACTTGCAACGGGTAACGGCAGATGTAATATGCTTAATACAGATGAAGCTCCTTTTTATTTTTCTAATAATAATTTTCACTTCTATGCACTTAATAAATTCAACTGTGAAAGCAATATAGAATTTTTTCGCAGTATGGGGTTATATGTCAGAGCGGACGATGAAGGTAGAGTTTATCCTTTGAGTAATCAGGCTACTTCTGTATTGGATTCACTAAGACTTGAATGTGAAAGACTCGGTATAAAAACCGTTACAGGCTTTCAAGTAAATACTATAAATAAAAAAGATAATGGCTTTATTTTAAACAGTCAAATATGTTTTGATAAAGTTGTTCTTGCTTGCGGCGGTATGGCTTCGGTTAAAAATTTTAACGGATATGATTTGCTTTCGCAGCTCGGACACAGAATAACAAAAGTCACACCTTCGCTGACAAAGTTGAATGTACGGGATACAAAATATGTTAAACAACTGCAGGGAATCAGGCATAAAGTTAAGCTTACCCTCACTGTTGACGGTAAATATATTACAGAGGAAACCGGTGAATTGCTTTTTGCAAAATACGGACTTTCCGGTATTGCTGTTATGCAGCTGTCAGCTTTTATAACGAGACTCAATTATAATGAAAAGGCTGTTATAACTGCAGATTTTATTCCTTCTTTTTCAGTGTCCGGACTAACAGAAGCTCTGAAATGTATAATAAATCACGATAAATGTATGAAAACTGAAAATCTTCTTTCGGGTTTTATGCCTAAAAAATTAGGCGAAACGGTTGTAAAAAGTCTTGATATTGATATAAGCCGTGATGTAGGTAGGCTTACGGAAAATGACATCAGAAATATTGCAAAAAAAGCTAAAAAGTTCAGCTTTCCGATTGATTCCGTAAGACCCTTTGATGATGCTCAGGTTACTGCCGGAGGCGCGGACACAAAATATTTTTCAGATAAAACGATGGAATCTTTTGTCCACAAGGGTTTTTATGCCGTAGGTGAAGTGCTTGATGTTGACGGCCTTTGCGGTGGATACAATCTTATGTGGGCGTGGTCAAGCGGTAGGCTTTGCGGTGAAGCGTTAATTAAATAATTCAGGGTGAATAAAATGATAAGAATAAATGAGGTCAAGCAGAGTCTTGACGCAACAAATGAGGATTTATTTAAAAGCTGTAAAAAAATCCTTAAAATAAATGACGAGCAGATTGTGTCAATGACAATTGCCCGTCAGAGTGTTGACAGCCGTAAAAAGGATAATGTATTTTTCTGCTACACTGTTGATGTTGAGGTTGACGGTGACGAAGAGAAAATAATCAAGAGAATAAATTCAAATAAATTACAGCTTGTTGAAGCATATAAGTATGAAATGCCTGAAAACAGACGCGTTTCTGATTTCAGACCTGTTGTTGTAGGCTTCGGACCTGCGGGTATTTTTGCGGCGTTAACCCTTGCAAGGGCGGGACTTAAACCGCTTGTTCTTGAACGCGGCAGAGATGTTGACTCAAGAACGAGAGATGTAAACACATTTTTTACAACAAAGGTGCTTGACGAGACATCAAACGTTCAGTTCGGGGAAGGCGGAGCCGGTACATTTTCAGACGGTAAGCTGACAACAGGCATTAAAAACACCCTTTGCAGAAAGGTTTTTCTTGAGTTTCACGCTCACGGAGCGCCAGAGGAGATACTTTATTCAGGAAAACCGCATATTGGTACGGATAAGCTTGCCGGTGTTGTTAAAAATATGCGTGAAGAAATTATCAGCCTTGGCGGTGAAGTTGTTTTTGAAGCAAAGCTGACGGATGTTATTGTTTATAACGGTTCTGTTCAGGGGGTCACATACGAAAAGAACGGAAAATCCTACGACTTTGAAACTGATACAGCTATTATCGCAATAGGTCACTCTGCAAGAGATACGGTAAAAATGCTTTACGGCAAAGGAATTCAGATGATTCAGAAACCTTTTTCCGTCGGAGCTAGAATTGAGCACCCGAGAGAGCTTATCGACAAAGCTCAGTACGGAGCCTTTGCAGGTCACAAGGCACTTGGTGCCGCAGACTATAAGCTTGCCTGCCACGGTAAGCACGAAAGGGGAGCCTATACCTTCTGTATGTGCCCCGGAGGTACTGTTGTTGCGGCAACGAGTGAAAAAGGCGGAGTTGTTGTTAACGGTATGAGTGAATGGGCGAGAGACGGAAGAAACTCTAACTCAGCTCTTCTTGTTAATGTTTATCCTGAAGACTTCCCCTCGGAGCACGTGCTTTCGGGTTTTGAGCTTCAAAGACAAATGGAGCAAAAGGCATTTGTCCTCGGTGGCGGTGATTACAGTGCACCTTGTCAGCTTGTTGGTGATTTTCTCAAAGAACAGAAATCAACAAAACTTTCCTTTGTTGACCCGACCTGTCCGACGGGAGTAACACCTTCGGATATCAGGCGGGTCCTTCCCAAAAAAGTTACGGATACAATGGCTGAAGCTATTGTTCAGATGGATAAAAAGTTAAAGGGCTTTGCTTTGTCGGATGCAGTGCTGACTGCCCCCGAAACCAGAAGCTCTTCACCGGTGAGAATTCTCCGAGATGATATTTATCAGACTAACATCAGAGGTCTTTACCCTTGCGGTGAAGGTGCAGGTTATGCCGGAGGCATTGTATCTGCGGCTGTAGATGGAATTAAATGTGCCCACGCTGTGCTGGGAGATGAAAGATAAATAACAAGGGCGACCCTGTGTGGGTCGCCCTTACTTTGTCTATTCTTCAAGAACTTGGCGAAGTAATTTTACTTCTTCATCGGAAAGATCTGATTCAATGAAATAATCAAAGGAAAAATTTATCAGATCATCAATAGTTTTTTCTGTATTCCTCTTTTTGAGTTCATCGTCAATATATTTCATCACAGAAGCATTTTGCATCTGATTTAGTCCGAAAGCTTTTTCTCTCCCGTCTTTAAAGGTGAGTTCAATCCACAGTGTTTCAGTTCCAATCAGAGATTTTCCTATGTATCCCCATCTTCTATGAACATTTAAGTCATATGCTTCAACATCGTCAAATGTATATGCTTTGCTGACCAGCCCTATGAGATTATATTTTTTTATATTGTTCTCGCTAATTTCCCATCTGCTGATAATTCCGCCTACAGCAAGCAGAAAAGAAAAAATTAAAAGAATAATAATCGATACCAAGGTTATAATGTACTTTTTCACAGTTTCCTTTTTCGGCTTGTACCTGCTGTCAAATAATGGCATAACTGTATAATATTGAGATGAATTGTTGTAGTTTACTTTTTTGTTGCCGAATATGGGCATTTCAGTTAAATAAGTAAACGCAATCAGCCCTAAAATAAGAAGACCGAAGGGGATGATCAAAAACACCCACAGTGTAATTTCTTCATAAGCAAGAACATCTGAGTTTTTCAAAAATATATTTTTTGTAAAGCAAAGAACTAAAAAGTATCCTGCGAACAGAAAAATTAAAAGTAATCTTAGAGTAAGATATATTGTTTTATCCTTTTTTGAAAGAGGAGGATACTTCTTATAGGTTTTGTTAGAGTTTTTATATTTTTTCTTTTTGTTATTCGCCATAAATTTTTCTCCTTCGTTTTGCTAAAATAAAATCATATTAGTTACAAAAATACCGTAGGTGCCACATCGCAGAGGCTCCCATAAAAGGAGAACTGTCGCAACCGTAGGTTGTGATTGAGGTGCCTGCATTCTCAAAGAATTTCGCAGCCTTTGTTTACCGTTACACAAAGATATGAATTTTCATAATCCTTTTTAAGCTCTTCAAGACAGCTCTCGGCCTTTCTTTTGTCATCAAAAATACCGAAAATGCTCGGCCCACTGCCGCTCATACAACAGCTAAGGCAACCGTGCTTTCTCATTGCTGTTTTGATTACAGCTCTGTCAGCAACTTCAATAAACTGCTCAAAAACATTGCCTACTCTTTTGCTGATGCCTGCCCAATCTCCGTTCGCCGCCGAAAGAAGCATACCTTTTGTATCCAGGTGACGGACTCTTTCAGCTTCGTCAAAGGCGGCATATGCCTTGGCTGTTGAAACATCCTGCTGAGGCTTTACAATGATTACATATTTTTCTTCAAGGTCGGGAAGGTGTGATAAAACCGTGCCAGTGTACTGAGCCATCATTGTACCGCCTAAAGCACAAAATGGGACATCAGCGCCTACCTCAGCACCGATTCTTATAATATCTTTTTCGCAAAGCTCAGTGCCGAACAGTTTGTTTAGTGCCACGATAACTGCGGCTCCGTCAGCACTTCCGCCTGCAAGGCCTGCGGCGTGAGGTATTCTTTTTTCAATGTGAATTTTTATCCCGCAGTTCTTTGTATCTGTATCGTTGAAGAATGCATTTGCCGCTTTATAAGCAATGTTTCTCTCATCACAAGGGATATCCTGAATGTTGCAGGTTATTTCAATTGATTCTGTATCAGTTCTTTCAACGGTTACAGTATCATAAAGTCCTACCGATTGCATAATCATGAAAAGGTCGTGGTAGCCGTTAGGGAGCACCGAAAGTATATCTAACATGAGATTTATTTTTGCATATGCCTTTACGGTAATTTTCATATTTTTACCTCCTCGTTATGTTGTATATATTATAAACAAAAAACTTCTTCTTAGCAACTGAAAATTAGTAAATAAAAATTACATTATATTGAGTTTTTTCATTGACTTTTGTTTTTCGGTGTGATAAAATATCTTGAAAGAACAGCAAAGAAAGAAACCGGCAAGGTTGCTAAGGCTTTTTTGTCAATGCTTTATATTTTGTATTGATAAAAACCTTGCTATGCAGGGTTCTTTTTTTATGAAATTTTAGGAGGTAACCATGAACGGATTGTTTAAAGCGAAAAAGGTTTATCGTTCAGGTGCTTTTTCTTCTTATTCACTGGCTGTTAAGGACGGAATAATTGTTTCTGAAAATTCCGATATAGAAGCTATTGATTTCGGTAATGCATATATTTTTCCCGGTTTCGCAGATGTACATGTTCATTTGCGTGAACCGGGTTTTTCTTATAAAGAAACAATAAAAACCGGATCTGAAGCTTGTGCTCACGGCGGTTATACCGCTGTATGTTCAATGCCTAACCTGAATCCCGTTCCTGACAGTTTGGAGAATCTTAAGAAGCAGCTTGATATAATTGAAAAAGATGCTTGTATAAATGTTTATCCTTACGGATCAATCACCGTCGGACAATTGGGCGAAGAGCTTTCAGCTATGGAAGAAATGAGCAGTGATGTAATTGCTTTTTCCGATGACGGCAGGGGAGTACAGTCCGACGAAATGATGGAAGAAGCTATGCTCAGAGCCAAAAAGCTTGGTAAAATGATTGTAGCACACTGTGAAGTCAATGAGCTTCTTAAGGGCGGATATATTCACGACGGTGAATACGCAAAGGCTCACGGTCATAAAGGAATCTGCTCCGAAAGTGAATGGAGTCAGATTGCAAGAGATATTGAGCTTGTTAAAAAGACGGGTTGTTCTTACCACGTGTGCCACATTTCAACTAAGGAAAGTGTTGATATAATAAGAAAAGCAAAGGCAGAGGGCGTTGATGTTACCTGCGAAACAGGGCCCCACTACCTTGTGCTTTCCGATAAGGATTTGCAGGAAGACGGCCGCTTCAAGATGAACCCGCCCCTTCGCTCAGAGGAAGACAGACTTGCTCTTATAGAAGGTATAAAAGACGGTACGATTGATATGATTGCCACCGACCACGCACCTCACAGTGCTGAAGAAAAGGGCAAGGGTCTTGAAAAAAGTGCAATGGGTATTGTTGGTATAGAAACTGCTTTCCCTGTTCTTTATACTGAGCTTGTTCTCAATGGAATCATTTCCCTGGAAAAGTTGGTTGAGCTTCTTTCGGTTAATCCGAGAAAACGCTTTGGTATCGGTGGAGGAACGGAAGTCGGTGAAAGTGCTGATTTTACCGTAATTGACCTTGATGCTGAATATGAAATCAATCCCGATGACTTTTATTCAAAGGGAAGAGCAACACCTTTCACCGGAAAGAAGGTCAAAGGTAAAATACTTCATACCTATGTGAACGGTAGTAAGGTTTTTTGATAAAATTTGAAAGGATAATAAAATGAAGCAAGGAATTTATAAGGTTCTTAAAAATGAACAGCTTACAGAGTCAGTTTACCGTATGATTCTTGAAGGTGATACTTCTGATTTTGTAAGGCCGGGTCAGTTTGTTAACTTAACTGTTGAAGGCTGTTATCTCAGACGCCCGATTTCAGTATACGATTGGGATGAAAATACGGTAACGATTATTTATAAGGTTGTCGGTGAAGGTACGGAAAAAATGTCACAGTGGGCTGAAGGTTATGAATGTGATGTTCTTACGGGCCTTGGCAACGGTTTTGATGTGACTGTAAGCGGAGACAAGCCTCTTTTAATCGGCGGCGGTGTCGGTATTCCGCCGATGTACGGCCTTTGCAAAAGACTTATTGCACAGGGTAAAAAGCCTACGGTTATTCTCGGCTTCAACAAGGCTGATGAAATTTTCTGTAAAGAAGAATTTGAAAAAATCGGTGCTGAAGCAATTGTTACAACTGTAGACGGCTCTGTTGGCGTAAAAGGCTTTGTAACCGATGCTATGAAAGACCTTGACTATACATATTTTTATACCTGCGGACCTATGCCTATGTTTAAAGCTATTGAAAAAACTGCTGTCGGCAGCGGTGAATACAGCTTTGAAGAAAGAATGGGCTGCGGTTTCGGTGCCTGTATGGGCTGCAGCTGTAAAACCAAATACGGTAATAAGAGAATCTGTAAGGACGGACCCGTTCTTAAAAGGGAGGAGATTATATGGTAAATACTAAGGTTAATTTGTGCGGTATTGAGCTTGATAATCCTGTTATTCCTGCAAGCGGTACCTTCGGCTTCGGCTATGAATTTGCTGAGCTTTACGATATAAACTGTCTCGGTACTTTCTCCTTCAAGGGAACTACTCTTGAGCCTCGTTTCGGTAATCCAACACCGAGAATTGCGGAATGCACATCAGGTATGATAAACTCCGTCGGTTTACAGAATCCCGGTGTACACGGAGTTATAGAACACGAATTGCCTGAGCTTAAAAAGGTGTTTGATAAAAAAGTTATGGCAAATGTTGGCGGCTTCACAATTGACGAGTATATTGAATGCTGTACTCTTCTTGATAAGGAAGAACAGATCGGATGGTTTGAAATTAACATCAGCTGTCCCAATGTTCACGCCGGCGGTGTGAATTTCGGCACCGATGCAAAAAATGCCGCAGCTGTTATTTCTGCCGTAAAAAAGGTGGTTTCAAAGCCTGTTATTGCAAAGCTTACACCCAATGTAACGGATATTACTGAAATTGCTATGGCTTGTGAAGAAGCAGGAGCAGATGCTATCAGCCTTATCAATACACTTTTAGGTATGAGAATAGATATTAAAACAAGAAAGCCAGTTATCGCAAACAAAATGGGCGGTTTCTCAGGTCCTGCTATTATGCCCGTGGCTTTGAGAGCCGTTTATCAGGTATATGACAAAGTAAAGGTTCCTGTAATCGGTATGGGCGGTGTTTCAAGTGCAAAGGATGTAATTGAAATGATGCTTGCAGGCGCAACGGCTGTTGAAGTTGGTGCCGCTAACCTTGTAAATCCCTTTGCATGCCGTGATATTATTAATGAACTCCCGGCAGCAATGGAAAAATATAATATAACAAATCTTTCAGAAATTATCGGAGGTGCTCACTAATGGGAAGAGATGTAATTATCGCATGTGATTTCAGCAGTAAGCAGGAGGTTATGAATTTCCTTGATAAATTTCAGGGTAAAAAGCCTTTTGTTAAAATCGGAATGGAGCTTTATTATGCTGAAGGTCCTTCAATTGTAAAAGAAATAAAAGAAAGAGGACACAAGATTTTTCTTGACCTCAAGCTTCACGATATCCCTAATACAGTAAAAAAATCAATGGCTGTGCTTTCAAATCTTGATGTTGATATTACAAATCTCCATGCAGGCGGCACAAAGAGAATGATGGAAGCTGCACTTGAGGGACTTACAAGACCTGATGGTACAAGACCTCTTCTCATAGCTGTAACTCAGCTTACTTCTACAGATCAGGAAAGCATGGAAAACGACCTTCTCATCAAGGCACCTATCGACGAGGTCGTAATGCATTATGCCGAAAACGCTAAAAAAGCCGGCCTTGACGGCGTCGTTTGCTCGCCTCTCGAGGCAGGCAAGGTTCACGAGAGATGCGGTAAGGACTTCGTTACCGTAACACCCGGCGTAAGATTTGCCGACGGTGACAAGGGCGACCAGAAGAGAGTTATGACTCCCGCAGAGGCAAAGCTTATCGGCTCGGACTACATAGTAGTCGGCAGACCCATCACTGCGGCTGAGGATCCCGTTGCGGCATACGAGCGCTGCTGCAGGGAATTTATCGGCTGATAAGCCCACAAAACAAGAAACG
>JAZSDP010000035.1:0-16694 GCA_045531265.1 Acutalibacteraceae bacterium | reverse complement strand
TATTGCTATGAGACCTTATCTTAAAGAGTGAGGTGCAATTTTTACATAGCAAAGGCTGTCGCATTTCTGCAACAGCCTTGGTTTAGTGTTTCTTTTTTCAGGGTTAACCGTTAGGTTTTCACGCTAACCGTCCCCTGTGTTTACGGATACCAAGAAACGAAGTAGGAGTTATGAAGATGGTGAGTGGTTATATAAGAAGCTTTGTGCGTGAAAAGAAATGTGTATGGGTATCTGTTTTTATAATTGTGATTATAATATTTTTTTCATTCCAGATAACTCCAAAAGCATATTGTGCAAAAGCAATTTTTGATATGGTTCCAAATTCAAACGGTCAGCGTGCTATTCTTAATTTTAGCGGTAATGATTATGCGAGATTGCCGGATTATAGTGGGTATTATATTTGGGATAAAGCAAAATCAGAACCTATAGGAAAAGCAAAGCCACAAGCTTTTTACCGTTTGTTTGGTAAAAAATGGTATGTGTATACTTATGAAGATTCCGAAAATGAGTTTTTAACTATCTGCCTGAATGATAAAAACGACGGTAAATATGTTACTTACAAATATTATAGAGATGATATTGTATTGCCTGAGATTGATTATAATACGGTAAAAAGTATAGAACTTGTCAGTACGGAAAAAGAACTTTTTAATTCGGATTTATCAATGAATGATTGTAATTCTGATGAAAGTATCACTGATTTAAGCTCTATAAAGGAATTGCTGAATAACTGGGTAACTGATGAGGAGAAGAAAATATCAAAAGAAGTTTTTGATACGGAATTAAACAAAGCTTCTGATTATTACATGATAGTTACATTTAAAAATGCACCGGAAAAATTATGTTATCTTCTTGGCGGTTTAAAAGTTACAGATGATTCAGTTACTGCTTTTTATAATCAAGAACTTGAGTCAATCGATGAATGGGAAGACACGAACACGTGAGACGCTTCTCATCCTTGACAAGAAAGACAGGGGACGGTTAGCGTGAAAACCTAAGAGTTAACCCTTAAAAAAAGAGCATAATTAACTAAGGCCGTTGCGCAAAGCGACAGCCTTTTTTCACCTCTCAGTCGGCTTCGCCGCCAGCTCTCCTTTCAGGAGAGCCTCCTCTTGCCTCTCCTGAAAGTGAACACAGGGGTTCCCGTTTCGGGAGGAAAAGGTGGCACGACAAAGTCGTGACGGAGAGGTCCTCCGAATTCCGCATTCCGAATTTATTCAAAAAACCTCTTGATTTTTTCGTATGTTTATATTATAATATCAAGGCTATGTAAAAATATATAGGTGAAAGAGTAAGATACTTTGTTTTGGTCATACAGCCGTGGGTCCTGTGCGACAGTACGCCGCGAACCATGTCAGGCGGGGAACCGAGCAGCATTAAGTGGAATGTCTGTGCGACACAGTCAAAGCCTACTGCTGTATGACCAAGGTAATGTATCTTATTTTTTTCACGGTTACTTTACCGGAATTTTTGCATTTTGCATTTTAAAAAAGGAGGAGAGAGTATGTATCAGGTATTGTACAGAAAATACAGACCCAAGGTATTTTCCGATGTAGTAGGTCAGAATCATATAACCGCAACCCTTTCAAAGGAAATTGAAACGGGTAAGCTCTCTCACGCTTATCTTTTCACGGGCTCAAGAGGTACGGGTAAAACCACCTGTGCAAAAATCCTTTCCAAGGCGGTCAATTGCCTTCACCCCGTTGACGGTAACCCCTGCAACGAATGTGAAATCTGTAAGGGTCTTGATTCCGGTGCAATCCTTGATGTTGTTGAAATTGACGCTGCAAGTAATAACGGCGTTGAAAATATAAGAGACATCCGTGAAGAAATCAACTTCACCCCTGCCTCATGTAAGTACAGAGTTTATATTATTGACGAAGTGCATATGCTTTCAATCGGAGCCTTCAACGCTCTTCTCAAAACATTGGAGGAGCCTCCTGCACACGTCAAGTTTATCCTTGCCACAACGGAAGTGCATAAATTACCCGTTACCATACTTTCCCGCTGTCAGCGCTTTGACTTCAAGCGTGTGACACCTGAGGCAATGGCAGAGAGGATGAACTATATTGCTTCTCAGGAGGGCTTTACAATTGACCCGGAAGCCGCTTCGCTGATTGCCCGCATTGCCGACGGCGGTATGCGTGATGCACTTTCTCTTTTGGACCAGTGCACGGGTCACGGCAGGCACATAACGGCAGAAACTGTTATAAGCGTTGCGGGTATGACAGGTAAGGACCACCTTTTTGCCCTTGCCGATACTGTTAAGAACAAGGATTCTGCCTCGGCACTTAAAATTATCAGCGATTTATACCGTGATTCCTGCGATATGGAACGCCTCTGCAGTGATATGATAAATCATTTCAGAAGCCTTATGATAGTAAAAACCGTAAGAAGCGGTGACGGTCTTGTGGTCTGTACCGACGAGGAGCTTGAAGAATACAGGCTTCAGAGCGCAGGCTTCACCCTTGAAGGTATTCTTTCCGCAATTGCTCTTTTGCAGGGCTGTATGGCAAACATCAAAAAAGGCGTAAACCGCCGTATTGAAACGGAAATGACCTTTATAAGAATGTCAACTCCCGCTCTCAGCACGGACACGGATGCAATTTTAAGCCGTATTGCCGACCTTGAATTTAAAATGAAGTCGGGCAGCTTTACCGTAAACACTGAAACGGCTGTAAAGCCTGAGAAAAAGGAAGAAGTAAAGGAAGAACCGAAGAAGTCTGCCGCAGAAATTTTCAGCACAGCCTTCAATTTGCCGGAGGAGCCACCTCAGGAGGAAAACTTTCCCGTGCCCGAAAGTGCACCTTATGTGCCCGAGGCGGAAAACCCTCCCTATCAGCCCATATCCGAGCCTTCACCGGAAGAGCAGACCATTCAGTGGGCAGAGGTCCTTTCCGAGCTTATGAAAACCAATATGGCAATGTGGGGCGTGCTTGTTAATTCCCAGGCAGTTATAAAGGGTGATTTTGTTCTTATCAAAAGCGAAAATCCCACCCTCAATTCCTTTATAAAAACGGGCAGAAATGCCAAGGATGTCAAAGAAGCCATAATGAGAGTCACCGGCAGAAAATACCGTCTCGGTGTTTATAACGGTGCAAAAAACGAAACAGGTGATATGCCTCAGGCACCTAAAAAAGACCCCCTTGAAAACCTTATCAGCAATGCCCGTACAATGGGCATAAATATTGATGTAAAGCCCTGACGGGCATAAATAACAGATAAAAAATCATAAAGGAGACATAAAAATGAAAGCAAGAATCCCCGGCCAGGGCGCAGGCGGCGGCCAGATGGCTATGATGAAAAAAATTCAGGAAATGCAGGCTCAGATGGAGCAAAAGCAGGCAGAAATTGAAGCAAGTGAGTTTACAGCTTCCGCAGGCGGCGGAGCAGTTGAAGTAACCGTTAACGGTGCTCACGAGGTTAAGAACATCAAAATGCAGCCCGATATCATCGACCCCGATGATGCAGAAATGCTCGCAGACCTTATTATTGCGGCAACAAACGAAGCTATGAGAAAAGCTGACGATGCAATGAATCAGGCAATGCAGGCAGCTCAGGGCGGTCTCGCAGGTCTTAACCTTCCCTTCTGATGGCAGGATATAATGTAGCATCTCTTGCCCGTCTTGTAGAGCAGTTTGAAAGAATGCCGGGCATCGGTCACAAAAGTGCTCAGCGTCTGGCCTTTTATGTGCTGAATCTGAAAAAAGAGGAAGCGGAGGCATTTTCAAGGGCAATTCTCACCGCACACGAAAAAATAAAGCAGTGCTCACGCTGCTGCAACCTTGCAGAGGACGAGCTTTGTCCTATCTGTAAAAGCGGCAGACGGGATGAGAGCATTGTCTGTGTGGTTGAAGACCCCCGTGATGTTATGGCCTTTGAAAGAACTCACGAGTTTGAGGGTACATATCACGTGCTTCACGGTGTTATTTCACCCATGAACGGTGTAGGACCTGAGGATATTACCATAAAAGAGCTTCTCGCACGGCTTTCTGACGGCAAAATTGAAGAGGTTATTATGGCTACCAACCCCACCGTTGAGGGTGAAGCCACAGCAATGTATATTTCAAGGCTTTTAAAGCCTATGGGCATTACCGTCAGCCGACTTGCTTACGGTGTTCCCGTTGGTGCCGACCTTGAATACGCTGACGAAGTGACACTTTCAAAGGCACTGGAAGGAAGACGAACTCTGTAAATTCGCAATTCCGAATTCCGAATTAAAAGAAAGGAGTGTCTTGTATGGCTGTTTCAGCTCAGGACGAAAGACAGATAGTAGCTCAGAACAAAAAAGCAAGGCACGACTATTTTGTTCTTGAAACCTATGAGGCAGGTATTGAGCTTTTCGGTACCGAGGTAAAATCCATAAGAAAAGGCAGAGTCAACCTTAAGGACAGCTGGTGCAGTATTGACGGCGGTGAAATTTTCGCCAACGGAATGCACATCAGCCCTTATGAGCAGGGGAACATTTTCAACCGTGACCCTATGCGGGTTAAAAGGTTGCTTATGCACAAAAAAGAAATCAACCGCCTTTACGGCACGGTAAAACAGCAGGGTCTGACCCTTGTACCTTTGAGTATTTATTTCCTTAAGGGCAGGGCAAAGCTTGAAATCGGTCTTTGCAAGGGTAAGAAAAATTACGATAAGCGTGAGGTTGCGGCAGAAAAGGATGCAAAAAGAAGCATTGAACGCAACTTAAAAGAACGCTATTAAAAGCAGAATTTACCTGTTGATTTTTAAAACAAAAAGCATATAATAAAATTGTGTTTTAAATCTGTCACGAAGTGACCCAAAGCATTTGCCGCAAGGCAAATACTTCGTGCTGTATCAGCAGCACTTTACTTGCCGAAGGCAATCTTCACTCACGCTTCAGCGTGAGCTTCACTGCAATGTCGAAGACATTGCCTATATGGGGATGAAAGGATTTCGACGGGGATTTTGAAGTATGATAAGCGGGTAGTGGTGCGGCACCACTTTAAAAGTCGCAACTTTAAAAATAACTGACAAAAATACAGTTTTAAAGGCTGCTTAAAGCGGCCCGTCTTGACTGAGAGTACTGCGGCTCAGTTAAAGGCGTCGACTCAGCAGTGAACGTGAACGGCGGAGTGACTCGGCCGCCGTCATGCATAAGAGCCTACCGAGCCGTCAAGCCTGTCAACCGGCGTGGCGGTAAGGGAATAATAAAAGACTGACTGCACCCGGAGAAAGTTATGTGAATAGATTTTCGGACGCGGTTTCGATTACCGCCATCTCCACCAAAAAAATCCAAGTCTCAGGACTTGGATTTTTTCATTTTTATATTGAAAAATATTTCGGAAAATGGTATATTGTTCTAATATAAAACACAGTAAAGAAGGGTTGCTAAAATGAAAACATCAAAACAAATATTCCTGGGTATTTTTTCTGTTGTTTCTATGTGGATATTGCAAACTGTTTTTATTGGTGAAATAGGTTTTATTGATACAATAGCCTTTGGAAGCGAGTCGGTGTTTTTTAGCAATATCTTTCCTATAGTATATTTGATTGTTTTCTTTTTAATAGGATTTTTTGGCAGAAGAAAATCTCTCGATACATTGTTCAAAGTAGCTCTTGTTACTGGTCTGGTTCCTGCTTTTTATGCGTTGGTATTGTATTCTGAAGATATTTATAATCACTTGCTTATTACTGCAAATAATGATGCTTTTATTCAGGTTTGCAAGGCACTGAGTGCTTTATGCAATACAACAATCACCTTATTCTATCCATTGATTGTTACTGTATATCCTTTTAGTGACAATACATTTTCAAGCATACTTTTAATAATTTCTCCTATAATCTGTGCCTTGGTATATTTTATTTATCCTTTGGTAAAACGCAGATTCGGTCGATAATTTAATAACCATCGAAAAAAATAACCACACTGTTTGCATATGCGATGCAGTGTGGCTTTTATTAGTTTACCTCTTCACAACCTCACCGGTCTTGGCATTAATAATATTATTAAAAACGCAGATGTGGGTTGTGGATATGAACTTGTCAAGATGAAGGGAGCCGAAGTACCAGTGGTCAAAGGTGCATATTCGGCTTACATCCTCAAGGTAGGTGTTGATTGCCGTAATGCTGGCGTCTGAGCCCGTGTCAAGAAGAAGGAAGTCCTTGATTTTTGCAGGTGGCTCGTGGGTGATGACAAGGTCAACCTTGCCGTCATATTTCTGAAGGTTGTCAACGCCTTCAACAAGCTCCTCCCTTGTGGGTATTTCCATATCCGACCAGGTGTCCATTTCAAAGCGAATGTCAATATCGGGGCTTTCGCCGCCGCCCATTGTAAAAATCTTTGTGCCTTCAATTGTGAAGACCTGACCTCTCATAAGGTGGAAAATGTTGGTTGCAATGTGGTGCACCTTGCCGCCGTTCCACTTTTTGATTTTAAGCTTGTTCAGCATATCAAAGTTTTCGTGGGTGCCGTCAACAAAACAGATATTATATTTTTTACGGCTGAGCCTTTTAAGAACATTCATTTCTTCCTTTGAGCCGTTCCATAAAAAGCCAAAATCACCGCAGATGATAAGAGTATCACCCTGCTTGAGCTTTCTCAGCCTCGGGTCTTCAAATCTTGAAGCGATGCCGTGTGTGTCACCGGTTACATAAATCATAGTCTTTTCCCGTGCCTTTTTGGGCAATTCCTTTCTTTTTCAGAAAAAGTTAACTTTTATTTTTGCTAAAGGTATATACTTTTTAATTATAAATTGGTATAATACCAAGTGTATAACTTCTTTTTATGTATTTTATCATATCTTTTTATATATTGCAAACATTAAAAGAAAATTTCAAAAAATTTACTTCGGGAGTGTAAAAGACGATGAAAAAGCTTCTTTCCTTTTTCCTTTCCTGCCTGATGCTTGTGGTTCTTGTAAGCTCTTGCCTTTCTTCTTCGGCGCTTTTTGATTCAGGCTCAGTTACGGCAGAGCTTAAATCTTCAATATATTTTATGGAAAACCTTGATGAAGGTACCGTATTCTTTGAAAAGAACAGCGAAAAGAAAACCCCTGCCGCTGCTTTTGTAAAAATCCTTGCATCTGTTGTGGCTTTGGAAAAGTGGGGAAACCTTGACGGTACGGTTACCGTAACAAAAGAAAACCTTTCTCTTGTAAAATATGAATTCGGTGTTAGAGTTGCAAATTACAAGGAAGGGGAGAGCGTTTCCAAAAGAGAGCTTTTTGACTGCCTTGTAATATACGGTGCAAATGATGCGGCAAGCATAATCGCCTATGAGGTTTCAGGCTCACTTAATGCTTTTATTTCTGAAATGCAGGCTCTTTGCACCAAAATCGGTTGCACCTCAACTGTTGTGAAAAATATCACAGGCTTTGATGCTGAAGGTCAGTACACAACAGCCCGCGATGTTGCAAAAATTATAAAGTATGCAATGAATTATCCCGTGTTTTCAGAAGCATTTTCTGCAAAAAGCGTTGTGCTTAAGGAAACACAGTCAAATAAAGAGAGAACATATAACGCATCCAACAAAATGACCAATGCCGCAATTCCCGATTATTACCACTCCTCCGTAACCGGCGGTAAGCAGACGGGTACCGAGGATGCGGGCGAATGTATAGCGGTAATTTCCAATAAGGATGGCTATTCTTATCTCACCGTTGTTATGGGCGGTAAGCTTATGAATGTAGACTCCGACTCCTCACTTGAAAACACCTGTATGACCGATGCCCAAAAAATGCTCTCCTGGGTATATGACAATATCCGTTACAGAGTTATCGTGTCTCCCGGTCAGACAGTAAAAACACTTCCCGTTATTGCAGGTAAAGGCACGGATACTCTGAGGCTTGTTCCCGAAACGGAAGCCTCGGCACTTGTTCCCTCAAAGGCTTCTCCCGCGTCGGTGATGTTTGAGATTGTAGAAGGCTCGGCAAAAGAAAAGATTATGGCTCCCGTAAAGGCGGGTGAGGTTCTGGCTCAGGCAAAGGTTTATTATGCAGGTCAGGAGCTGACAACGGTAAATCTTGTTGCCGCAAACGAGGTTAAGCTCAGCTTTATCGGTCTTATTATGGCGGGCATCAGAGCTGTTGTTGGTTCAACGGTATTTCTGATAATCTCTCTTATTCTTGCCATTTCCGCAATCGGTATTTTTGTGAAGAACTTCCTTGAATATCAGAAAAAGCAGAACGGTACAAACAAGCAGAAAGCTGAAAAGGGCGGAAAGCCTGCACCAAAAAATGCGGTACCGCAAGCTAAAAAAGGGACAAAAACGCCGCCTCAGAAAAAGCAGGGCGAAGCAACAACTCCCGTAAGAAGGAACACAAGAGGTCCTCTTACTTCTTATAACAACAGAATCAATAAAGATAAATAAGGAAGGATGATAAATATGAAAAAAGCTTTCAGGCTGCTTCTTACTTTTACAATTGCTATTATAACGGCAGTTATGGCATTCTCATTTTCATCATCGGCTGCTGACGAAAAATGGGTATGTGCATGGGGTACCGCACCTACAAAAATAGGTGTTGACGGATACCAGAATATTACCGCATATGTGGGCGATGTAACAGCACGAGTTGTTATTACACCCACCGCAAGCGGTAAAAAGCTTAGAATCAAAATGTCAAACAGATACGGCAAAGAGCCCCTTGTTCTTACAAGGGTTACAATTGCCAAAAGCCTCGGTGGCTCAAAGATTGCTCCCGATACAACAAAAATCATAACCTTCAACGAAGGCTATCAGGGTATAAACCTTGCTCCCGGTGAGGAAATTTATTCCGACCCCGTTGTTTTCCCTGTAACTGCCACACAGGATAAGATTGCAATAAGTTTTTTTGCCGAACAGTTCACGGAAATCAGCACTATGGGTCTTTCCGGTGCTGAAACGTATCTTTCTATCGGCGGAGATAAAACAAGCGATGCTACCTTCGGTATGGCAAGTGTTATGGAAAATCAGCAGATACTTGACCTTATTTCAAAGCTTTTAGGCAGTAGCCTTGACCTTAAGCTGGGATACAGCTTGGTTAATGTTGTGCCTTGTATTGCAAGCCTTGATGTTCTTCCTGAAACAGACAACGGCTACAGTGTTGTTGTTTTGGGTGACTCAACCGTTGCAAACGAGTTTCCGCTTTATCTTGCTCAGGCAATAAACAATGCGGGTGTTACCAATGTGGGTGTTGTCGGCAAGGGCATTATCGGAAACAGCCTTCTTTCTGACGGACTCGGACTCGGTTCCGAAATTTTCGGCGTTTCAATGCTTTCCCGTTTTGATGCCGATGCACTCAGCCAGTCAGGTGTTAAATATGTAATTGTAAAAATCGGTGCAAACGATATTATGCATCCCGTTTGTATTGATAATATAGGTAAGGCAGAACAGCCCACCGCCAACGATATTATTGAAGGCTACCGCAAGGTGTTCAAAAAATGCCACGACGCAGGTATTAAGGTTATTGCCGTGAGCATAACTCAGTGGAAGGGCTCCACAAGGAACTATTTCGGTGCCGGAGATCAATATGTCAGAACTCAGGAAGAGTTCGAAAAGGATTGGAAGATTGCTCAGGATGTAAACAAATGGCTCAAGAAAGCAACCGAGCACGACGGATATGTTGATTTTGTTACTCTTTCCTCAAATCCAAAGGACCCCGATGCCTTCCTTCCTGAATACACAATCGACGGTATTCATCCTTCCGATTCACTTCAGAAAATCTGGGGCGAAAGCTTCCCTCTGAGCCTTATCGGTATAGGCCACAGTGTTAACAAGTTGACTCTTAATGCTGAAAGTGCAACAATTTATACGGGTAAAACAAAACAACTCAAGGCATCTGTTTACCCCGAAACAGCACTTGATAAGAGCGTTAAGTGGTATTCTTCGGATTCAAAGGTTGCAACTGTTTCGGAAAATGGTCTTGTAACAGCAATTTCAAACGGCACTGCAGTTATCACATGTAAGACCAATGACGGCGGTATTACTGAAACCTGTATCATAACTGTTAAAACGGCAGTAAGCTCTGTTTCTCTGAATAAAACAGAAGCTTCTGTATATGCAACAAAGAGCCTTCAGCTTAAGGCAACGGTAAAGCCCTCCACCGCATCAGATAAAACTGTTACATGGAAGAGCAGTAACGAAAAGGTTGCAACGGTTAATGAAAAAGGTAAGGTGTACGGTGTAGGCTCAGGTACTGCAACCATTACATGTAAAACTAACAACGGCGGAAAGACGGCCTCTTGCACTGTAACCGTTCTTAAAAAGACTGAGGTTATGTCTGTTTCGCTTACAAAGACATATACAACTACATATACGGGAAGAACATATCAGTTTAAGGCTAAAGTAGGCCCGGAAAACGCTACCTTCCCCGAACTTAAATGGACTTCTTCAGATACCAAGGTTGCTAAGGTTGATTCCAACGGTCTTGTAACGGCTGTAGGAAAGGGTAAGGCTGTTATCACCTGCACATCTGTTGATAATCCTATGGTTAAGGACTCCCATACGGTTAGGGTTTATGTTTACCCCACAGGCGTAAAGCTTAATACAAAGAGTACATCCGTTTACGAGGGTAAATCAAAGCAGCTTACGGCTACCATAAGTCCTGCTGATGCTTCAAATAAAAATGTTCAATGGACATCATCCGATACAAAAATTGCAACTGTCAGCAGTACAGGTCTTGTAAAAGCTAAAAAGCCGGGCACAGTTTATATCACCTGCACAACGGAAAGAGGCGGTTTTACTGCAAGATGTAAAGTTAAGGTGCTTGATTTTATTAATGTAAAATCAGTTAAGCTCAATAAAACAAGCCTTACAATTGATGACGGAAAAACCTACAAATTCACTGCAACGGTTTCACCCTCAAATGCTTCTGAAAAGGGTCTTAAGTGGAAATCAAGCGACTCCAAGACCGTATACGTTAACTCAAAGGGTGTTATTGAGGCAATGAAGCCCGGCAAGGCAACAATCACCTGCTCCACCGTTGACGGCGGAAAAATTGCAAAATGTGTTGTTACCGTAAAGAAGGTTATACCCACAAAGGTTACACTCAACTCTAAAACCGTAAATATCGGCTATAACAAAACCTATCAGCTTAAAGCTACGGTTTCACCCTCAAATGCAACGGATAAGAATGTTAAATGGAAGTCAAGCGATTCATCAATCGTTTACGTAAACTCCAAGGGTGTTGTTCAGGGTATGAAGCCGGGTAAGAGTGCAGTTATAACCTGCACAACGGTATCGGGTAAAAAGGTTGCTCAATGCACCGTTAAGGTTAACCCCATTAAGGTAAAGTCAGTCAAGCTCAATAAATCTGAAGCTACCCTCGGCAAGGGAAGCACTCTGACTTTAAAGGCTACCATATCACCATCCAATGCAACCAACAAATCCGTTGTATGGAGAAGCTCAAATACCTCCGTTGCAACGGTAAGCTCAAAGGGTGTTGTAAAGGGAGTAGGAAACGGTAAGGCAGTTATTACCTGCACCACAAAGGACGGCTCCTTCACGGCAAAGTGTACCGTTACAGTAAAGTCGGTAAAGGTGCTCGGCGTAACGCTGAATAAGACTCAGGTTGTGGCAGCAAAGGGCTCAACCTTCACGCTTAAAGCAACAGTTGTACCCACAAACGCAACCAATAAGGCAGTTACCTGGACTTCAAGTGACAATTCTGTTGCAAAGGTAAGCTCTGCCGGCAAAGTTACTGCAGTAGGCAAGGGCACCTGCGAAATCAAGGTTTATACCAAGGACGGAAATTATATCGCTCTGTGCAAGGTAGTAGTTCAATAAAAAATCAGGATGTCGGCATAGCCGACATCCTGATTTTTTAGTTTAGTTGCCAGACCATATAGTTGAGATATGCCGCAAATGTAACCCACAAAAGGTAAGGAATCTGCAAAAGTGCGGCAATACGGTCTGTTTCGTTGAACTTGACAATCATAAGAAGAATAAGCGCCCATAAGGCAACTATCCATACAAATGCCAAGCCGTAAGCCTGAAAATTGAAAAACAGTATACTCCATAAGAAGTTAAAGAAAAGCTGAATTGCATAAATTATAAGGCCGTGAGTTTTAGCTCTCGAGGGCGGTGAAAGCCATATTCTTGCACTGCTTATACCCATAAGGGCAAAAAGTACTGCCCACACAATGGGGAATACAATATCGGGCGGTGTAAGTGCAGGCTTTTCTGCCATGGCATATCTGTCCATTGCCATATTCGTAAGCAGTGCGGAAACAGCTCCCACACCCTCTGCTATAAGAATTGACACAGCATATGCTTTGATCTTGCTTTTGTCGATTTTCATATTATCACCCGAAGATATTATATGATATTAACATTATTTTTATGTATATAACAGCAACCAAAACAAAAAATGCAGGTGTTTGTCACCTGCATTTTAGTTTTATTATAAATTAAAATCCGAATGAGAACTGTCCCATATTTTCTGTCATCTTAAGCCAGTCAAGAATATCGCCGTATACTATCTCTTTGTTTTCTTCGTTAAGAATTTCGTGTCTGTCACCGGGGTAAAGGATAACCTTTGGCTGATGACCTGCGGCTTCAAGATTATCGCAGACATTGATAACGCCCTTACCGTTGAAGCCGATGGGATCCTTTGCACCTGAAATAAGAAGAATGGGCAGAGTCACGGGAATCTGATATGCCCAGTCATCGGTGCAGCAGGTATTTGCAAGGGAGAGGATGTCTCTTACACCGCCTAAGGTAAGTGGATTGCCGCAAAGGGGATCGTTAATGTAAGCGTCAACATTTTTCTCGTTTCTTGAAAGCCAGTCCTTATCTGTTCTTGCATCCTTAACTGCAAGGTTGCTTACCTTATCAAGAAGTGAAGCGGGAACAGCAGCTCTTGCACCCATTTTTTTGCAAAGGAACTTAATGGGCTCTTCAAGCACTGCCGCCGCTGAGGGTAATTCACCCGTACCGCAGATAATAAGACCTGAAATTTCGTTATAGAAAGCAGTTGCATAAACTCTTACGCAGAATGAGCCCATTGAATGACCGAAAAGGTAGTAGGGGAGGTCAGGATATCTCTTGTGCATAATATTGTAAAGAATATGCATATCGTCGATCATACGAAGGTCGCCGTCTTCCTCGGCAAAAAAGCCGAAATCCTCAGGTGATTCAACGCTCAGACCGTGTCCGAGATGGTCATTGCCGAAAACGATATAACCCTCGGAAGCAAGGAAGCGTGCAAAGTCGTCATAACGGCCTATATATTCTGAAACACCGTGAGCAATCTGGAAAAGACCCTTAGGCTCTTTTTCGTCGTCCTGCCAGATGCAGCAGTGAATTTTATTAATAAGGGTAGATGACATATAGTAGGCATCTTTTTTGATAATAGCCATAATTATTTCCTCCGTTGTTTTCAATAAAAACATTATAATATATTAAACGGAAATAATCAACAAAAACTTGAAGTAAAATTAAACTTGGTGTATTATAGTTTACATTGCAGTGAAAATAATATATAATTATTAATTATACTCAACAGCTTAAAAAGGAAAGGTATTCATATGCTCGGCTATGTAAGGGTTAATAAGCCTGAACTCAAGGTAAAAGAATATGAGCTTTATAAAGGGCTTTACTGTTCCCTTTGCAAGGCAATGGGCAAGCATTTCGGGCTTTTGTCCCGCTTGACTTTAAGCTATGATATTACCTTTTTAGTGCTTGTGCGCCTTTGCTTTTCTTCCTGTGTGCCCGATTTTCAAAGCGGTAGATGTAGCTTTAACCCTATGAAAAAATGCAACTACTGTAAAAGCAGCGGGGAAGAGTTCAGGTATGCCGCCGCAGTTTCAATGATGATGTTTTACCATAAGGTGAAGGACAATATCAGTGACGGCTCATTTTTTAAAAGGCTTCTTATGTATATTATTCTTCCCTGGGCTTACCTTAAAAATAAAAAGGCAGAAAAAATGTACCCTGAGATTAATAAAATCATCAAAGAAGCAATGGCAAGGCAGGCTGAAACCGAAAAGGAAAACACCGCCGATACAGACAAAGCCGCACACGAGTCGGCAGATTCCCTCGGAAAAATAGTCTCTTACGGCTTTGACGATAAGGAAGGCGGTATTTACCGTTTCGGCTACGGTGTGGGTAAATGGGTATACCTTACAGATGCCGCCGACGATATAAAAAAAGACCTTAAAAGCAAAAGCTTCAATGTTTATACAAATAAATTCAATATCAAAAATGAGTCCGATATTACCGACAAGGTGAAAAGGCAGATTGAGGACGAGCTTAATATGAGCAGTGCCTTCTCCTGTGAGGCTTTTCACAGCATACAGAATAAAACACTTGTACCCCTTTGTGAGAATATAATATACGAGGGGATGGAAATTATGATGAACACTATACTGAAAGGACAGAAAGAAAAATGAGAGATCCTTATGAAATTCTCGGCTTACAAAGAAATGCAAGCCCCGACCAGGTAAAGAAGGCATACAGAGAGCTTGCAAGAAAATATCACCCTGATAATTACAACAACAGCCCCTTAAGAGAAAGTGCCGAAAGGAAAATGCAGGAAATAAATGAGGCATATGACGCTATTATTTCAGGTAATGCAGGCAGTTACTCAGCAGGATATTCGGGTGGATATCCGGGCGGAGCAAATTACAGCGAAATAGAAAACCTTATCCGTCAGAACCGAATTGAAGAAGCTGAAAGCCTTTTGGAAAATATACCCGAAGGTATGCGCATTTCCCGTTGGTATTATCTTAAGGGCGAGGTTAACTACAAAAGAGGCTGGACACAGCAGGCTTATTCCTATTATTCAATGGCTCATAATATGGAGCCGGGCAACCCCGAATACAGAGGTGCTTTTGAAAGAATGAACAATCAAAGAAGCGGTGGCTTCAGAACAGACACAAGAAGAACGGGCGGCGGCTCCGTAAGGGGTGGCTCCTGCGACGGATGCGATATCTGTACGGGGCTTATGTGTGCCGATTGCTGCTGTGAATGCTTCGGTGGCGACCTTATTCCCTGCTGCTGAGAGGTACGGTATGAAACAAAGTGCAAAGGTTGCTCTGGGCGGTATGCTTACTGCCCTGAGCGTTGTTATTCTCATTCCCTCGGTGCTTGAGATTTTTTCTTATACTCTGCCCGCTATGGCTGCAATGCTTACTATGTTCGCAGTAATTGAGCTTAACCGCAATTGGGCTTTCGGCATTTATGCCGCAACATCCCTTTTAGGTCTGCTCCTTGTGCCCAACAAGGAAGCGGTTGTGCTGTACACTGTGTTTTTCGGCTACTATCCCGTGCTCAAGGCAATTCTTGAAAGCAAATTGCCCCGATTACCCGAATATATTATAAAGTTTGCTGTTTTCAATCTCGCCCTTGTTGCAGACTTTTTTATAATGACAAAAATTTTCGGTATGCCCTATGAAAAATTTATGGGCATTGAGGGCGAAAGCGGATTTATTGTACAGTACATAGTACCCGTAATGCTTGTACTTGGAAACCTTGTTTTCATTATGTTCGATATTGCCCTTACAAGGATTATTACGGTATATCTCAGGCTGTGGCAGAAGAGAGTAAGAAAAATGTTCCGTTTCAGGTAAAGGAATTATAAAATTGGAGAGGAAAATATGAAAAAGCTTCTTAATCCCCGTATGATGCTGATTATCTCTATGGCGGTTTTCGGCACATTGGGTCCCTTCGTGCGCAATATTGCCGTATCATCGGGAGAATTGGCATTATACCGTGCAGTTATGGCGGCTGTGCTTATCGGCTTCTTTTTGCTTGTTACGGGGCAGAAAATCCCCTTCAGAGAAATAAAAAAAGAAGTGCCCCTTTTACTTCTTTCAGGTATGGCAATGGGCATAAACTGGATTTTACTGTTCGAAGCCTATAAATACACAACGGTTTCCGTTGCAACCCTCAGCTATTATTTTGCACCCGTTATAGTAACGGTGGTCTGCCCCTTTCTTTTTAAAGAAAAGCTTACGGTAAAGCAGATTATCTGCTTTGTTATGTCCACTGTGGGGCTTGTTATGATTACGGGCATAGGCGGTGCCGGTACGGGCAGTGACTTTAAGGGAATACTTTTCGGTTTGGGCGCTGCTATGTTTTATGCAACGGTAATTCTTCTCAATAAGTTTATAAAAAGAGTTGAAGGTATTCACAGAACCTTTCTGCAGTTTATTGCCGCAATAATAATCCTTCTGCCTTATGTTGCTTTTACGGGCGGATTTACCTTAGGAAGCCTCAATTCAACGGGATGGATAAATCTTCTTATTGTCGGTCTTGTACATACGGGTATTACTTACTGCCTTTACTTCTCCTCACTCAAGGAGCTTCCGGGTCAGAAGGCGGCAATTCTCAGCTATATTGACCCGCTTGTAGCTGTTGTGATTTCCGTTACAATCCTCGGTGAAAGTATGACCCTGTGGCAGGTTGCAGGCGGTATACTCATTCTCGGCTTTACTTTATGGAATGAACTTGAAAAGAAATAAGATTCTGTACCAATATATGATTGATTAAAAAACATCTTAGAGTCAAATCATATTTCTTCGTATTGCTGATTTCGACTGCTTAAATTTTTTCGCACATAACTTTAATCAAATTAAGTAAGCGAAACTCTATCCCGTACGAACAACCCGTAAGGGTTGTATGAGGACACGAATGCCGTTGTATGCTCGTGGTATACCCGTAGCATCCCGAAAGGGCGTTTTGCTCAGGGTGAAGAATATAAATCCGAATCCGCCTGAAAGAGTGAATTTTCACTTCCTTTCCGGCG
>JAZSDP010000024.1:0-2512 GCA_045531265.1 Acutalibacteraceae bacterium | reverse complement strand
TTTGCTCAGGGTGAAGAATATAAATCCGAATCCGCCTGAAAGAGTGAATTTTCACTTCCTTTCCGGCGCTTCGGTATTGAAAGGCGTCAGCCTATCGGCTACCTCATCATCCAAAAAGAAAGCAAAAATTCGCACTTTCAGGTCATAGATTTTTTATAGTGCGGATTTTTGTCAAGACAAGGCAAAATGCGCAGTAAATCCTTCACGGCTTTGCAAGTATTTTAACGAAGTATTGGCGGAAATCCCCCGATAAAAAACGGATTGGGATTATATTATTCACCCTGATTTGTCGCTCGGGACAAAGGAAGTGCCAAGACCCCTCAGTCAAAATCTTACGATTTTGCCAGCTCCCCTTTCAGGAGAGCCTCTGCGATGTGGTGACTTCGTCACAATTATAACGGCATGAGCGTACGGAGTTAACGGAAAAACTATATTTAAAAGTTTATATTAAACCAACGGTAAAAGCTCCACGGCATAAATAACGCCAAGTGCAGCGTTCACAATTTAATAATTCATTGAAACAAATATTATCAAATATATATATCCTGCGAATTCTATAATCCGGAATCGACAAAAGGGTAATATTTGTAAATCAAAAAAATCAAAACAATAATAAACAAATGTTGATTTCTTGTTAAAGATGTGTTAATATAACCATATATGAGGAGGTAATCTTATGAAAAAAGTATTGGCAATTATTATGGCAATTGTTATGCTTTTGCCTTTTACAAGCGTTGCCTTTGCCGCTGAAGAGGACGAAAGCAAACTTCCTCTCATTTATCTGAGCGGACAGCACAATTCCACTGTTTATAACAGTGAAGGGCAGCCTATTAAAAACGCTAAAGCTATCGACAGAGGCGCTTACATTAAAGAATGTGCAGGTCCTGTGCTTGAAAAGCTTGCAGAAGCCTTCATTACCGGAAATTACACACCTTATGTGGATTCTCTGGTAGATGCATGCACCCCTATTTATGAAGAGCAGATTCTTACTCCGGACGGTGTTGTTCAGGAAGGTCAGCATATTCTCTGGGACTGTGAAACAGTAAAGATTGAAAAGCTCAGCACCTTCGGCATTCCTGCCTATAATTTCTATTATGACTCACGTCTTTCACCTCTTGATGTTGCAGACCAGCTTGATACTTATGTTGAAAGAGTTCTTGAAGCCACGGGTGCAGAGAAGGTGAATATAACAGGCCGCTGTATGGGTGCAAACTTTGTAATGGCTTATGTTGCAAAAAGCTACAGAGGCGATTACAACCACCCCTTCAGAGTGCAGAACATTGTTCATAACACTTCGGCTGTTGACGGTTACATAGCAATCGGTGCACTTCTTTCTGGCTCAATTGATCTTTCCGCTGATGCAATTGACCGCTTTGCAACCTATTATCTTGAAGGCGGAGACCTTATTGATGACCCTGCGATTGAAATGCTTGCTATGAGCGCAGTTTCACTTATGAACTATGCAGAGGTTCTCGGTTGGGGTACCGGTGTTGTTGAAGAAATCTATTCTAAGGTAGCAGATCAGCTTATACCCAGACTTGCAAGAATATCAATTTACGGCAGAAATCCCTGCTATTGGTCAATGGTAGGCAGCAATTATTTTGAAAAAGCCCTTGACTTTGTTTACGGAACACCTGAGCTTCAGCAGGAGTATGCAGGACTTATTGCTAAATTACAGGAGTACTATGACCTTATCGGTGCAGTAAATGAAGAAACCGGCAACAATATGTATAAGGATCTTCTTATTGAGCTTGATTCACAGAGTATTAATTCCTGCGTTCTTGCAAAGTACGGCGAAGTAAGCTTCCCGCTTTTTGAGGGCTGTGAAATTACAGGTGATGCAAGAGGCACCGTAACAGAGCTTTCCTACGGTGCAACAGCAACAAGAGTTGATGAAAAATTCAGCGATGAATATCTTAAGATCGCTGAGGAAAACGGTACTGTAAGATATATTTCACCCGACAAGACCGTTGATGCTTCAACCTGCCTTTTCCCCGACCAGACTTGGTTTGCCGCAAATATTGCTCACGGTGACTTCCCTCAGCAGCAGAATGAGCTGATGCTGGAATTTTTCCGTTCAAACGGAGAGCTTACTGTTTGGGATACTGCAGAGTTTATGCCTCAGTATACTGAGTATTCAACAGGAAAACTTATTCCTTCCGATGATAATATTTTCAACAGTGTATGGGAAAACAATCCTATTGTAAATCTTATAAGACTACTTACATCTGTTATTAAGCTGCTTACTGCTTTGCTTGAAGGTACGCGCAATATCGGCGGTGTTATAAATTAATAAAATTATATAATTCAGGAGATCAGACAAATGAAAAAATTTCTTTCAGTTATTCTTGCACTTATGATGGTTTTTTCACTTTCCTCAGCAGGTATGTCAGCCTTTGCTGCTGATATTACGGATATCCCCGTAATTTATATTGAAGGTAAGGGTAACGAAACTATTTACAATGCAGACGGCTCTGTGGCAAAAAATCCCAAGAATATAGACAGAGAAGGA
>JAZSDP010000038.1:0-4729 GCA_045531265.1 Acutalibacteraceae bacterium | reverse complement strand
CTCAAAGATAATCCGGTCATGTTCTAAAGGCGTGATTAAATCTACAAACCGTCCCTCGACCTGTCCTGCAAATACATTATATCATAAGTGGTTTTCATCTGTTGTGTGTGATACAAAAAATCATGCGGTGTTCTATGTGTTAATAGCGTTTCCTGACCAAACCAAAACTAACACCCGTCACCCTTAATCTCATCCTCATTATATCCTTCAGAAAAATCCCTGTCAATGCTTTTAAATGAATCGGTGCAGTTAAGGGGTGTTTGTAACAATTTTGCGGCTGAAAATTCAAGCGGACACGGCACGCCGTGTCCCTACAACACAGATTCAGCGGGTATAATCTGCCCGTTACCGATTTGTCGGGCGCAATTCGGAATTCAGCATTCCGAATTGCGAATTGAAAAAGCACCCTCATCGGGTGCTTTTTTCTTAGCCGTTAAGCATTTTGAAAATCTTTTTATTTGCACTGTAAAGCTCTTTATACGCGGCAAACATCTTATCGTAAACGGGCTTGTTGTCCTTATTGGGCTCGAAGGTCTTTTCAGCCTTGATAAGGTCGCCTACATTGTCAATGCTTTCAATAACACCGAGACCTACGGCAACAACAACAGCCGCACCTACTGCACCGACATTCTGCGGATTTGCAACGGTTTCAACCGTTCTGCCGATACAGTCGGCAAGAATCTGGCTTGTTGAATCGTTGAGTGCACCGCCGCCTACAAAGCGTACAACATCGGAGGTCTTTGTCTTTTTCTCGTGGGTTTCGAGCATCCATCTCATATGCATACATACGCCTTCAATAACGGCACGGATCATTTCGCTCTTGCCCGTTTCGATGCTCAGATTATAGAACATACCTCTTGAATTGGGATCCTCGAAGGGGCAACGGTTACCGTGAAGCCAGGGTGTGAAGATAACACCGTTTGAGCCTGCGGGAACCTTTTCAATAACAGATGAAAGGTACTGATAAAGGTTGGTGTATTCGCTTTCCATATCCTCGGCAACATCGGTCTTTTTAAGGTAAATACCGATTTCGTCAAGAGCAAGGTGATTCTTGACCCATTCAAGGCACTTGCCCGCGGTTTCAAGCTCAGCGAAGTAGTTATAATAGCCCGGTCTTGCGCCAACAACAGCGGCAATCATAGCTGAAGCGTCAACAATGCTCTTATCAACAACGGTTGATACCCAACCTGATGTACCCATATAAACATGAGTATCATTCTTATTAACAGCACCTGCACCGACACCGATAAGTGAAGCGTCCATACCGCCGCCGAATACGGTTGTACCCTCTTTGAGTCCGAGTTCCTCAGCGGCCTTTTTAGTAAGTCCGCCCACAGCATCCGTTGACTTGATGATTTTTGCAAGGTGGCGCATATCAACCTTAAGAATCTTGCAGACCTCCTGACTCCAGCACTTTTTATGTATATCAAAAAGAAGTGTGCCGAAGGCAGAGTCCTCGGTCATAATGAATTCACCGGTCATTCTTGCAATAAGAGCTTCCTTAACATCAAGCCACTTATATACCTTTTCAAAGTTTTCGGGCTCATTGTTCTTAACCCAGTTATACTTGAATACGGGGTCCTTTACGGAAGCGGCAACAGCACCGGTCTTTGCAAGGGAAACAAGAAGCTTGGGAAGACTTGCGCCTGCAATCTGATGAAGGAAGCCGTGGTCCATAAGCTCCTTCTGCTCTTTTCTTGCACGCTGGTCCATATAACTGAATGCACGGCGTACGGGCAGACCGTTTTTGTCAACAAGGACAAGTCCCTGAGCCTGGGAACAGAAGGAAATACCGTCAATCTGTTCGGGCTTTATATCACATTTTGTAAAAAGCTCCTTAGTTGTGCTGCACATTGCAGACCACCATTCATTGGGGTCCTGCTCTGCGCCGCCGTCAGGAAAAACATAAAGCTGATAGCCTTCAATAGCGTCAGCGATAAGTTCGATTTTTTCATCAATACTGTAAAGGCAGGTTTTAACGCCGGTAGTACCGATATCGTATGCAAGTGCGTATTTCTTCATATTAACATTCCTTTCACGGATTTTTTTATTATTTATCGGATTCGGGATTAAGTATCCCCTCTCCGTTTTTTACGGAATTCTTCTGCCGGGCTCGACCTTTAAGGCGGACTTTACAAAACGGAGAATATTCTCAATGGCAAATTCGTCCTTGAGGAATATATCGTCCCCAGCATAGATTTTATACCTTTCACGGTAATAATCGCAGGCATAAGAAAACTGAATATTCATAAGCAGATTATCAATCAGAAATGCCGCCATACCCGGATCTATGTCCGTTCTTATTTCACCTGAAACCTGACCGTCAATAATTGCCCTTTTATATGCGGCAGAGGTTATTGATTCCATATCCCTTGCAATTTTTTTTGCAAGCTCAGGATCGCTCTCGCCCGTAAACTCATTGTAAAGCTTAATCAGAACACTTGATTTGCGGGAATAGTCAATGGCTATTCTTATAAGCCTTTCAAGCTTTGCCATAGCATCGTCATCGGATGCAGCAACAGCATCAATAATGGAATCAAGGGTTGAAATACCGTAATTTATGCTTGTTAAAAAAAGGTCGGTTTTTGTATCAAAATACTTATAAAGGGAGCCGACACTGACCTCAGCTTTTTTTGCAATAACATTGATGTTGGCATTTTCAAAGCCGTGATTGGCAAATTCCATAACGGCAACATCAAGAATTTTGCGTCGCTTTTCTTCAGGGATATTATTAAATGTGGGTTTACAGTAAATCTCCTTAGCCAAGGTATAAAACTCCGTTCAATATAAATCTAACTAATATATTTTAACAATTTTCAGAGAAAAAAGCAAGTATAAATTAAAGTGGCAAAACTATGCATTTTGCATAAATAGGATCTAGAGGTCAGGGAACAGTAGCAAGGGGCTGTTGCATTTACCGCAACAGCCCCGTTTATTCAGAAGTTCATACCGCTATATCCCCAATGAGCGAACTCGCTGTAATTGACATAAATTCTGTCCTTCTGAATACCAAGTTCGTCAGACACGATTTCAGTTATTTTTTTGGTGAGTGCATCGTATCCGCTGTCGGTTGCCTTGCCGAGAAGGTCAACCTCTACTATAGCTGAGGGGGCATCGTCACCCTTGAAATAAAGGTGGCGGTTATCCTGAAAATCAACCATCAGCCAGTTTTCGGTTTTTCCTATAAGCTCAATTGCCTTGCCGAACTGTGTCTTGAGTGCGATTTCCTTTTCCTTTGAAATTTCTGTTGATACCTTTGTTGTAATAAGTGGCATATATTTTCTTCCTTTCATAATTGGGATTTGCTATAACCATAGGTTGGCGAGTATAAATCCGAACTCGCCAACCTAACCGGACGGAGCGACGTGGGCGTCGCTCCCTACAACACAACTCGGCGGGATGAACCTATGTTTTACCGCAAAATCCCCGCGATTGCGCATTGTGAATTGTGAATTGCGAATTGATTAAACTTTGTTCATTGCAAAATTAATAACATTCATAGCAGTTCTCTGCATTTCGCCAAGGGTGATACCTTCATTCTTGCCGTAGGTTTTAAGAAGTGTACCGTCAGGTCTCTTCCATTTTCCCGTTCTTCCGCCGCCGGGCATAAGCACGTCAACCTGACTTCTTACTCTGTAAGCCTGGTCACACATATTAGGAAATTCCTGACTCTTTGATTTCTTCATCCACCAGTCAGTCATAACATTACCCTTATAGCCCCATTCTTCACGGAGAATTCTTGTGCAAAGCTCGTAGTTATAATGTCCCCACACGCCGTTGATAAGGTTGTAAGAAGTCATAATATTTTTAGGCTGAGCTTCCTTTACGCAGATTTCAAAGCCCTTGAGATAAATTTCTCTGAGTGCTCTTTCGGAAAGGCGTGAATCGTTTCTTGCTCTGTTGAATTCCTGATTGTTGCAGGCGTAATGCTTGGGGCAGGCAGATCTGCCGTTTTTCTGAATACCTCTTACATATGCGGCGGCAATCTTTCCCGTAAGAAGAGGATCCTCGGAGAAATATTCAAAGTTTCTGCCGCAAAGGGGACTTCTGTGAATATTCATACCGGGAGCAAGGATAATATCCGTGCCCTTATCAGCCATTTCCTCGCCTTCCTTTGTAAGAAGGTCTTCAACCATGGGAGCGTCAAAACTGCTTGAAAGAAGGGTGCCTATGGGCATAAGGGAGCAGGAAGCCGTAAGGCGGATACCTGAAGGTCCGTCGGTAGTGGTTACGGCAGGGATACCCTTTTCTCGAAGTGAGGGAAGAACACCTGCAAAGCAGCCTGCATTACCGGGCACACCGAGAGGACTGCCCATAATATAGTCGCCCCTTGAAATTGCTTCAAGCTCTTTAAGGCTCAGCTGAGCAACAAACTCCTCCATGGTGTTTTTGCCTTTTTTAACATCAATAAGCTTAATTCCCTTGTCACCGGTCATGGGGATATCCTTGGGAAGGTTTTTGAGAATGATTTTACGAAGGTCGTATTTTCTCATCTGTGCCTTTTCTTTTTCAACGAAATATTTTCCGTTCTTTTCAATGCAGGTCATTTTTTCAAATTCAACCTGAGGCGCTGAGCATTGGCTGAGCTGACAGTAAACCTCTGTTTCAGCCTTTTCCGTTGTGTATACCGTTACGGCATCACGGACATTATCACCCAAGGCAATGCCGTATTTGCCCTTTTCAATCACATAAGCGGACATAAAGCCGGTTTTTCCGCTGTCATCATAAG
>JAZSDP010000036.1:0-12763 GCA_045531265.1 Acutalibacteraceae bacterium | reverse complement strand
CAAATGGTCACACAGAAGTAATCGACGAAGCAGTAGAACCTGACTGTGTAAACACAGGTCTTACAGAAGGTAAGCACTGCTCAGTATGTAACGAAGTTCTTGTTGAGCAGGAAACAGTTTCAACACTCGGTCATACAGAAGCTGAAGCAGTTGTAGAAAACAATGTAGAACCCACTTGTACCGAAAAGGGTTCATATGATTCAGTAGTTTACTGTTCAGTATGCGATGCAGAACTCAGCAGAACAAAGGCAGAAGTTGCAGCAAATGGTCACACAGAAGTAATCGACGAAGCAGTAGAACCTGACTGTGTAAACACAGGTCTTACAGAAGGTAAGCACTGCTCAGTATGTAACGAAGTTCTTGTTGAGCAGGAAACAGTTGCAGCACTCGGTCATACAGAAGCTGAAGCCGTTGTAGAAAACAATGTAGAACCCACTTGTACCGAAAAGGGTTCATATGATTCAGTAGTATACTGTTCAGTATGTGATGCAGAACTCAGCAGAACAAAGACAGAAGTTGCAGCAAATGGCCACAACTATACATCAGCAGTAACTGCACCCACATGTATAGCAAACGGTTACACAACATACACATGTTCCGTATGTACATATGGTTATACAAGTGATATCGTGGCAGCACTCGGTCATACTGTAGAAAGTTATACTGTAACTGCACAGCCTACTTGTACATCTGATGCAAAACAGACAGGTACTTGCACAGTATGTAATGAATCTGTAACAATCGACAAGCCTAACACAATGCTCAGCCATACACCTACAGATGCAAACGGTGACGGTGAATGTGATACATGTAGTGAAACAATTGCATTCCGTTTCGATCCTCTTGAATATCCTGATGAAGCAATTGCGAAAAAATCAACAGCAAGCGAGCTCAGAACATACCTTTCAAGGGCAGATAAGAGTGATGATCTCTATGCCTCTACACAAGGTTATGAAGATAACGGTATTATCGAGTCTCCCTATTTTGATGTTAAGATTGAAGGCAAGAATATTCCTGTATACGGCACAGTTGTTTATGTTCCCGAAGATACAGGTCACGGTCATGGTGCTCTTCACTCATTCTCGGAAATTTATATTACAGACACTGCAGCAGTAACAGAATTTGATATTTCACTCACATCAATCTGGAACGAACTCAACATCACAAGTGCTGAGATACTTTCAGCTCCCGGATATACCAACAGCACAATTAATGTTTCAAACGGTGAAGTGACTGCAACCCTCAACGGTATGGGCGTTTACACTTTCGTATTTAACGGACAGGATGCAGATTATGTTTATACTCTCACAGTGCGTCCTTACTATGATGATGATGCAACAATAGCACTTATGGAGAGTCTCGGATATACTGTTTATGTATTGGACGGTTACGTAGATAACGTTTATGACTATGTTTGCTTCTCAGGCGGAACAAAGACAGACAATGCAGCTATGGGTATTCAAGTGAATGCTGATAAGCAGGTTATCTATCTTAAGCAAGGTGCTTATGTAACTATGAAGCACCGCTTCGATATCAACAGTGATGCCGATAATACAGGCAACGCAGAAAGTGGAGCAATCGATAACAACGGTATCGGTCTTAACAGATATCCTTTTATAAGTTCTAACGGTAAGAATGCAATTTATGTTTACGGATTTGGTGCATTTGATATGACACATCTCGACAGAGGCGAGAGAAGAGGCTTTGTATTTGCATATGCAAGTGATATCCAAATGATTGGTACAAAGCTTATCAATCCTTGTGAATGGGGCGTTGTTACTTATCGTTGCGATACTGTATTGCTCAGCAATGTCGATGTATACGGTTACAGACAGAATTCTGATGCATTTGACATTTGCAACTCAAAGAATGTTACAGTTCAAGATTGTATTGCAAGAACAGGCGACGATTGCTTCTGTGTTAAGACACTCGGCGGCGATGAAAATGCAATCACTGATAATGTTACATTTAATAATTGCTATGCGTGGGCAAGTAAAGCAAGAGCTTTCGGTATTTTTGGTGAAGTAAATCGTGCTATTACAAATGTTAAATTCCAGAACAGCACAGTTCTTTGTCACGATGCAACATGGGATAAGGACCTTATTCCTGCAATCGGTATAGTAGCTGTATCCAGAGATCCCGGTAATGTTGGTTCAATCTCAGGTGTTACATTTGATAATATCGCAATCTGCAGAAACGATGCAGCACCGATTACTTGCTTAACAAGTCTTCCCATAACTATCAGCGATATCACCTTTAATAATGTTTCCTACAAATCAAACAACAAATCTATTGGTGCTCCCATCAGGTTTGAGTGGTTTGAAAACGGCGGTAATATACACAGTATAAACTTCAATAATGTTTCCTGTGACGGTACTGTCATTACATGTTCAACTGACGGTAAAAGAACAGGCAACTGGGAAACATATATCAAGGATGGAACATCATGTTGGATTATCTTTGAAAAGAAAAGTTAATTATGTTCGAGGCTTCACTTAACTGTGGAGCCTCGGTTATTATGAGTGACTTGTTGTGTTAATTTATATTGACAAATCTAAATAATAAGAGTAATATATTGCTATGGAAAATTTATTAATAATTTGACGGAGGTGAAACAATGGAACAGTTACGCGCAGATATCGCAAAGTTTTTAGAAGGCCTTATCATTACTATTCTCGGTTTCTTCGGTAAAGAAGATACAGAGCTTACAGAAGAGCAGGCAGCAGGCATTCAGAAATTTGTAGATCTTATTTTTGTTCTTTGATAATTGACCTGATTTTGATGTGTGGCATAAAAAGTATGAAACATCTGCTTTTTATGCCGTTTTTTTATTAAAAACCTTATCCACTTATAAATAATGCTGCAACACGCTCTAAAATTTATATAGGATATTTTGTGTATTATAAGGTTAACAAAATAACATTTAAAAATCTAAGAGTTTATACGATTGTTGCTAATACTGTAATTGGCAGACGCAGTTTCCTTAACAGATAAAAGGTAATTCAAATGGAACCTTTACAAAACCCAGCCGATATCCCGAAACTTTGCAACAGCAAACAGCTCATTATTTAAGGTACAACTCCATGGTTGGTATGACAGTTGCATGTGATGTTGCTATTCGTAATAAGCAAAGCTTGTTATTCACTTACGTTCATAATAAGAACCTGAAATGCGGGAATTTCAGAACCTTGTTACTTGCAAGACTCGTGATAATAGATAAATAAAGGCTTTACTTTTTTATAAATCACCTGTTCAGAAATGAGCAGGTGATTTTTTATATACAAAATATACTATTGTGTACGAATTCATAAAATATTCATACTTTGCTGATATTATATGTATCAAGATAGGTTATTACGCCTTGGATGAATAAAAAAATCTTTTATGTAAAATTCATAAAATAATGCTGAGGAACAAAAATGAAAGAGAAAACAAAAATATTTTTAAGATGTATAATTTTCAGCATGCTGTGCTGCTTGTGCCTTATTAACACACAGAGTGTTCTTACCAGCAAGATAGGTCAGGACTATATGAAGATGCATGCTATCTTCAAAGAGCCGGAAAATTCCTTTGATGCGGTTTTTCTCGGTTCAAGTGCGTCTTATGCTTATTGGAATCCCGCAGTTGCCTGGAACGAAAAGGGTATTGCTGTGTATTCAATGACCAATGCATCTCAGCCTGTTGAGATTTCACATTATCTTATTGATGATATAAGAAAAAAGCAGCCTGATGCTCTTTTTATTATCAATATAACCAGAATGCTTGAAATTGAAAAATATTATAATGCAAAGGTTCACCGTTATGTAAATACATATCCCTTGACCGCTAATAAATATAAGGCACTCGATTATATGTTGGATATAACCAATGTGCCCCTGAAGGACAGATGGGAATACTACTTCCCGATTATCCGCTTCCATTCAAGATGGAAGGAGCTGAAAAAATTTGACCTTACATTCAGCACAGAGCCTTATAAATCAGCAAGTAAGTATTCATCATACCTCAAAAAAACAAGAGCTCAGGAGCCTGTTGTTTATGATTTCGGTAATTTTGAAAAAATTACCGAAACTATGACGAATTCACTTAACACGATTATGGATTACTGCAAGGAAGAAAAGGTCAGGGTTCTTTTTGTTATGATGCCTCAGCCGCTTCACAGAGAGCTCAGCAATAACAGACAGAATACCGTTGCAAGCATTCTTGAAGAAAACGGCTTTGATGTTCTTGATCTTCGTAAGAGGGTGAATGAAATAGGCCTTGATTACAGCAGACATTATTACGATGAGAGACATACAAATATTCACGGCTCAATTCTTGTAACAGAATATATCTCAGACTACCTTATTGAAAACTACGGTTTCACCGATAAGCGCGGTTCACAAGCCTATGCTTCATGGGACGAAGATTGCGGAGAGTATTATAAGTATATTTCAAAGCATCTGTGGCCGGAGGATTATAATATTCTTAAATCTATAGAAAAACCTGAATAATAACATGAATAAAAAATCACCTGTTCTGCAAGTGCATCGGACGGGTGTTTTTTTGTTATTTAATTAAATTTAATTGAAATGCGGCTCCTCTGAATAAATAACTATTGAAATATTATATATATTTTGATATAATAAATAAGATTGTAAACTATAATGAATTACTGTGCGATTTTCGGATTGTTATCTTAATCGTTGGAGGAATCCTGATGAATAACAGCATATTTAAAAAGATATTTTACGGGTTAACGGTTATCTCTCTTGCTGTTTTGATGTCTCTGCCTGTATTTGCCGCTGAGGAGTCAGTAACAGAAACTACCGTACCTGAAGAAACTACTGCTCAGGCAACGGAAGAGCCCACAACCCAAGTTCCGGAAACACCTGTGAAATCGGGCTTTGTTGAAGAAGACGGTGGACTTTATTATTATTTGCCGGAATCAGGCGAGAGGTTCGTCCCCACAGCAGACGGTGTATATATTTTTTACGGTAAGGCATACCTTTTTACAAAAGACGGTAAAACAGTAAGGTATAATCCTGAAGAAAAATTCACCTCTTTCTCTTCTCAGAAGTATTGCCTCAACACGGATAATTCCCTTTATGCAGGCCTTATTACATATAAAGAAGCAACATATTGTTTCCACCCTGATACATATAGGCTTGTTAAGGGTTGGATAACGCTTGAAGGCGGAAAGAGATATTTTGATTCCAATGGTAAAATGGCAAAAGGGCTCAAGAAAATTTCGGGCAAAAGTTATTATTTTGCCGACAATGGAGTTATAAAAACGGGTTTTGTTACCTTTAAGGAGGGCAAAAGATATTTCGGCTCTGACGGAGTAATGCGTACAGGTCTTACAACAGTTTCAAAAAAGACTTACTACTTTGATTCCAAGGGCATTATGAAGACCGGTTGGATTGATTTTAAAAAGGATAAAAGATATTTTTCCAAAAAGACCGGTGTTATGCTGAAGGGTAAAAAGAAAATTGCCGGTAAATACTATTACTTTAACAGTAGCGGTATTATGAAAAAAGGCTGGATTACAATTGACGGAAGTAAGTATTATTTTTCCAAGAAAAAATCCTATATGCTTACGGGATGGAACAAAATCGGCGGAGAATATTACTACTTCTCGTCAAGCGGCAAAATGGCAAAAAGCACCATAGTTGGCAATTATTATGTTCTCAGCAATGGCAAAAGAGCCGAAAGCGCTGCAGTAAAATATGCGGTTAAGGCTGTAAAATCTGCCACCGGCAGCAAAATGACTCAGGAACAGAAACTCAAGGCCTGCTACAACTGGATAATAAAGAATTTCAGCTACGAAAGGGATTATCAGGACCCCGCAAAGCTTAAGAAAAACTGGACTAAATCCTATGCAGAATATGCCTTTAAAAATAAGAAGGGTAACTGCTATAAATATGCAAGTGCTATGGGATATTGTGCGGAAATCTTAGGCTACGATGCAAGAGTTGTTTACGGTAAGATAGCATCAGGCAACTCCAAGACAAACCATGGCTGGACAGAGATTAAAATAAACGGTACATACTATATTTTTGATACTGTTCAGGCAGACTACTATAAGGGTAATTACTATAAGAGAACTTACAAAAATTATCCACGTACCCTTTACAAAAGCGGAACGAAATCAATTACACTTTCATAAAGATTCAAAGGACTTAATAAAATGGTTTTCAGCTCATTAGTTTTTATCTGTGTTTTTCTGCCCTTTACGGTAATTTGCCACACGGCAGTTAAAAACAGCTTCTTCAGAAATGCACTGCTTCTCATTGTCAGCCTTTTCTTTTATGCTTACGGTGAGCCCCTATATGTGCTTCTGATGATACTCTGCTCTTTGATAAATTATGTTTTTGCCTTCGGCGCAGGCTGTGACAACAAAAAACTCAGGAAGCTTATGCTTTTCCTTTGCGTTGCGGCAAACTTAGGTATACTTGCAGTTTTTAAATACAGTGATATGGCAGTTGCCACGGTAAACGGTATTTTCGGTACACAGATACCTTTACCCGAGATAAGACTTCCCATAGGTATTTCATTTTTTACCTTCCAGGCTCTGAGCTACACTATTGATGTATACAGAGGCAATACGGGAATACAGAAAAACTTCTTCAAGCTGCTGTTGTATGTGTCCTTCTTCCCGCAGCTTATTGCAGGCCCTATTGTAAAATACAGGGACATTGAAAATGAAATCGATAACCGTACCGTTAATCTTGACGGTATCTTCAACGGTATCGGCAGATTCATTGTCGGCCTTTCCAAAAAGGTGCTTATTTCAAACACTATGGGTCTTGTTGCAGATACGGTTTACGGGCTACCGGAATCGGAACTCGGCACAGCCGTTGCCTGGCTTGGAGCAGTTACATATATGCTTCAGATTTATTATGACTTTTCAGGCTACAGTGATATGGCAATAGGCCTTGGTGAAATTTTCGGCTTCCACTTCAAGGAAAACTTCAATCATCCTTACCTTTCTGACAGTATGACAGACTTCTGGAGAAGATGGCACATTTCTCTTTCCACCTGGTTCAAGGAATATCTTTATATCCCTCTTGGCGGTAACAGAAAGGGTAAGCTTCGTACCGACCTTAACAAGTTCATTGTATTCTTTTCAACGGGCCTGTGGCACGGCGCAAGCTGGACCTTTGTAATATGGGGTCTTGCTCACGGCTTTTTCCTTATTCTTGAAAATCACTTCGCATTTATTAAGAAAATGCCCAAGACATTAAGGCATATTTACACCCTTTGTGTGGTACTTCTTACCTTTGTGCTTTTCCGAGCTGAAAGCTTTTCTCAGGCGTGGCTGATGCTTACACAGATGTTTTCATTCTCCTTCGGTGGGGCTTCTTTATCAGCCTTCACTGCACAGCTTACACCCTGGTTTATTGTGATGCTTGTGTTTGCAATTATTTGCATTTTCCCCAAGGAAAAGTTCTTCAGGTCAGAAAAATCACTTGCCGTGGCAGAAAAGGCAAAGTATGTGGTATATATTCTTCTTTTTGCCTTCTGTATAGTCAGAATCAGCAGTGCGGCATATAACCCTTTTATATATTTCCGTTTTTAAAAGGAACAGATTATGAAAAAACAAAGCTCAAAAATTATATTCATCGCTCTTTTTCTTGTTTTGTGCCTTCTGCCGAGCCTTGGTATGACCTTCGCAAAAACAGAAGCTTCAACAGAAAACAGAGTTCTTGCCGAGTTTCCTTCCGTGACTTCGGAGGACGGTAAATTCAATCAGAATTATCTTTCACAGCTCGGTGATTATTTCAACGACCACTTCGCTTTCAGAAATGTTATTGTCAGCCTTGACTCATTTATTCAGTCCAAGGTCTTTGCCGTTTCAAGCGTTGACAGCGTAATTGACGGCACCAATGGTTGGCTGTACTATAAGGATACTCTCAATAATTACAAGGGTCAGAAGCTCCTTTCCGAAAGGGGACTCAACAATGTTCTTCATAATATCCTTATGATTAAGGAATATGCAGAGCAGTCCGGTGCCGATTTTCTTCTTACAATTGCACCCAACAAGAACACCCTTTATCCCGAGAATATGCCCTATTATCTCCGCTCAAAGGTTTCCGAGGAAAGGAATGCGGAAAAGCTTGCTCCTTTGCTTTATGAAAACGGCGTAAACTATGCCGACCTTTTTACATTGTTCCGCGGTGAGGACGAAGTTCTTTATTTCAAAAGAGACTCCCACTGGAATACAATGGGTGCACATCTTGTTTATAACGAGCTTATGGAAAAGCTCGGCAGGGAGTACGATGACTATTCCGACTGCGAAATAAAAACCGAAGAAAACTATCTCGGCGACCTTCATAAAATGGTCTACCCGCTGTCAAATGACGGTGAAGAAAATCTTTATTACGATTATGAAAAGACATACACTGTGGTGTCGCCCGATGAAAGCCCTGAGGCACATCTTATCGTAACGCAGAACAGTGAAAAAGAAGGCTCACTTTTAATGTACCGTGACTCCTTCGGTAATACTCTTTATCCCATTTTCGCAAACGCTTTCGGAAAATGTGCTTTTTCAAAAGCAACGCCCTATAACCTCTCTCTGAATATGCTCAGCTATAAGCCGGATACGGTGATTATTGAAAAGGTTGAAAGAAACCTTTCCGATTTTGCATTCTATCCGCCCGTATTCCCGTCACCCGAGGTGTGGGCAGTGGAGGAATATGAAAAAGATATCTGCGAAGCTGAAATTTCAGCCGACCTGTGTATGAGTAATACTCAGTTTATTGAAGTCAGAGGCTTCTTGCCTGAGGATTCTTTAAGTTCCGACAGTAAGGTTTTTGTAAAAATTTCCGACGGTGATACTGAGAGCGTTTACGAAGCCTTCTCCCTTTCCGATGAAAACAGTGATAACGGCTTCTGCCTTATCTTGGATAAGGAAAGATATATAAACAAGGTTATAACTGCCGATGTATTTTCTGAAAATAACGGCGATTATATATTAAAAGCAACCAACGATTTAGACTTAACACAGATTCAGGAGGAATTACAATGAAAAAAATAAGCATTTTAATTGCAGTGCTCAGCCTCATCATGGTCTTTGCCTTTGCAGGCTGCGGCGGTGAAAAGGTTGAAGGAAAAATCATTATTGACGGCGCAGAAACTGTAATCACGGCAAAGAGCAACCACACTGTTGAAAAGGTGCTTAAGGATAACGGCATCACCCTCGGCGAAGAGGATGAAATTGAGCCCGCACTTGAAACAGAGCTGGGTACCGAAATAAAGGAAATCAGAATTTACCGCCTTAAAACCGTAACCGTAAAGGCTGACGGTAAGGAAACAGAAGTAAAGCTCACCAAGGGCACAGCGAAGGATGCCGCAGAAAAGGCAGGCATCAAGCTCGGCAAGAACGACAAGCTCAGTGTTGACGCAGATACAGTGCTTACCGATAAAATGGAAATTGAGGTTGTTAGAGGTATCAGCATTTCTGTTACCGTAAAGGGCGAAAAGAAAGCTTATGTAACAACAAAGAAAACCGTTGAAGAGGCACTTAAGGAGCTCAAAATCAAGTTCGATAAGGACGATATTGTTGAGCCTTCAAAGGACGGTAAAATAAAAAAGGGTATGGAAATTACCGTAAAGAAGGTTGAAGTGAAGACTGAAACCGAAGAAAAGACTATCGGTTATTCCGAAAAGAAGGAATACTCCTCTTCAATGAACAAGGGTACAAGCAAGGTTAAGCAGAACGGCGTTAACGGTAAGAAAGAGGTTACAATGGAAAACACCTATGTTGACGGCGAGCTTACCGAGAGCAAGGTGCTCAGCGAAAAGGTTATCTCTCAGCCCGTTGATAAAATTGTGGTTTACGGTACAAAGACAGTAACAACAACCTCAGGTAAAAAGATTGTTTCAAAAGAGCGTGTTGAGGACTGCGACGGCTCAGGCCACGGCTATTATGTTATTACCTGGTCAGACGGCAGCGTTACGTATCAGCAGTTTTAAACGGCACTGAAGGTGACCACATCGCATAGGCTCTCCTGAAAGGGGAACTGTCAAAATCGTAAGATTTTGACTGAGGGGTAAAAAAAGCACCCGTGAGGGTGCTTTTTTAATTCGCAATTCGCAATTGCGTGGAAAGTATGATGAAACGGTAATGTGCAGTCCGACGGATTACCCTCTGAGTCACTTTTACAAAAGGTTGAGGCAATGACCTCATCCGACCTCGCTTCGCTCAGCCACCTTCTCCAAGGAGAAGGCTTTTTTGCCCTCTCCCGTGGAGAGGGTGTCACGAAGTGACGGGTGAGGTAAAAAAAGCCGCCGCAAAATGCGACAGCCTTGGTTAATTATTCAGTTTTTGTTAATTATAGAACTGTTCCCTTAATTGTCATTTCTACTCATCTAATCAAATGCTCTTTATTTGTACCAGTTTCAAAAAAGCGCCACTGTTCTTCTTTTGTTGTACTGTCAATAAATACAAAAATCGTAATATTTGACAATGATATTGTTATGTTGCCAATTTGATTTATTGAGACATCAACAACATATTCATCACTAAGCTCATTTGTATATTCTTGCAACCTTTGATCAAAAAGAGTACAATTTTTTTGACCTATATCTACTGTTTCATAAACATTTGCAGAAGAAACATACAAATCAGTATGTTCAGTTAACATTTTTTGATTATATAATATTTTAAACGGGCACTGGATATGTAAAGAATATCTAGCTACTAAGACTTCTTCATTTTTTCGATTTTTTCTTTTTAATAAATCACCAAACCCTATATCAACTAAATCGCAACTCCTTTTAATGTATTGCATCTTTTGATTTTTTAAATTCATCAACCTATTCATCAATATTTCTCCATTTTGTAAGATTACTTATTTTTTCACAAAAAAAATAAAAAAGACAGTTCTACCGTGTGCTTTCTGACCAAGCAGATACTAACACCCGCCACCTTATTTCAATTTCATTATATAACCCCGAAAAAGCCTTGTCAACGCCTTTAATTAAAATACGATTATAAATCGGATAGAAGCGACCCTTAATTTTGCACTTTGCATTTTACATTTAAAAAAGCACCCTCACGGGTGCTTTTTTTAAAATATTCCCTGAGCCATCATAGCATCGGCAACCTTCTGGAAGCCTGCAATGTTGGCGCCTGCAACAAGGTTGTAGCCAAGGCCGTACTGTGCTGAGCATCTTGCTGAGTTATCGTGAATATCCTTCATAATTCTCTTAAGCTTAGCATCAACCTCTTCTGCTGACCAGCTGTAGCGCATTGAGTTCTGACTCATTTCAAGGGCTGAAACTGCAACACCGCCGGCGTTAACTGCCTTTGAGGGAGCAACTGCCTTACAGTTTGCCATAAGGTAAGCGAGAGCGTCGTTTGTTGTGGGCATATTACTTACTTCAATGTAGTATGTAAGTCCGTTCTTTACAAGCTGTTCAGCTTCCTTCATACCAACTTCATTCTGAGTTGCGCAAGGCATAGCAATGTCAACCTTAACGCCCCAGGGCTTTTTACCTGCATGGAATTCAGCACCGAACTTATCAGCATAATCCTGAACCTTGTCACGGCCTGATGCTCTCATTTCAAGCATATAACTGATTTTTTCTTCTGTGTTGATGCCGTTCTTATCGTAAACATATCCGTCGGGGCCGGAGATTGTAACAACCTTGCCGCCGAGTTCGGTAATCTTCTTAACAGTACCCCATGCAACGTTGCCGAAGCCTGAAACTGCAACGGTCTTGCCCTTGAAGGTTTCACCGAAGTGCTTGAGAACCTCTGCTGTGTAGTAGGTTGCGCCGAAGCCTGTTGCTTCAGGTCTTATGAGTGAGCCACCGAAGGAAAGACCTTTACCGGTGAGGACACCGTTTTCAAATGCGCCCTTGATACGTCTGTACTGACCGTAAAGGTAGCCGACTTCTCTTGCACCAACGCCGATATCACCTGCGGGAACGTCAATATCGGGACCGATGTGTCTGTAAAGCTCAGTCATAAATGCCTGGCAGAAGCGGAGAATTTCTGCATCGCTCTTACCTCTGGGGTCGAAGTCTGAGCCGCCCTTTGCACCGCCGATGGGAAGACCGGTGAGGCTGTTTTTGAAGGTCTGCTCAAAGCCGAGGAATTTCATAATACCCATATATACTGAGGGGTGGAAACGAAGACCGCCCTTGTAAGGACCGATTGCTGAATTAAACTGGATTCTAAAGCCGCGGTTAACCTGAACCTTACCGCTATCATCAACCCACGCAACTCTGAACTTGATTATTCTCTCGGGCTCTACCATTCTCTCGATAACGCCCGATTCTATGTACTTGGGACTCTGAAGAAGTACGGGTTCTATAGACTCAAGAACCTCTTTTACAGTCTGGTGGAACTCCTTCTCGCCTGCATTTCTCTTAACTACTCTCTCATAGAGATCGTTTAAGTAATCTATTTTAAACATAAGTGCCTCCTTAAAATATTTTTGAAACTATTATACTCCATTTATGCAAGAAAATCAATAGTGTAAGACTATTTTCTACGCTTTTTCTACTATTTTTGACATTTTAAACTAAAAAACTTTCAAAACAAGGTAAAGTTAGCGCAAAATTATTATATTAAATAACGCTTTTTTAGTTCCATAGGTCAATTTAATTTCAGGATAATAAATTCAGCACTCCGTGAAAAAATAATGATGATTGTCATTATTAAAAAACGGAGATTATGAATTTGGAAAATATAAAAAAACAGCCAATGCTAAAAATACCGGCAAAGGCATCAATATGGTATATCGCCTCGGGCGGTATAGCACGCGCTATCGGT
>JAZSDP010000058.1:0-6559 GCA_045531265.1 Acutalibacteraceae bacterium | reverse complement strand
ATCCTTTCATAAATTAATCGCCGTTCTACCCGAAGTTCGAGTTCCGACAGGCATTCCTCATATCTCTATGGGCGCTGTGCCGTCAGCCTTTCGGCTGCGCTCGCTCTCTTTTGAGAGGTCATGGCGGTTTGTTCTCGTCGGCCGGTCATTCAATTGTATTGTTCCGTTACCCTTGACTACATTTTAGCGAAAATGTTAGCTGTTTCCCGTATTTCCAAGAGGATGGAAAAACAAAAACTCTTGCCACTTTTAGAGTAACAAGAGCATGTAGTCGGATTGAAAATTATGGTGTTAATATGGTATAATCAGCTGGATTTAAAAATGTTTTGAGGGAAATATATGAAAAAACAGATTGCAAACATAATCACAGGTTGCCGAATTTTTTGCAGTATTTTGATGATATTCTTTCCTGTGTTTTCCGCGGAGTTTTATATTACATATCTTATTTGCGGATTTACTGATATGATAGACGGAACTGTTGCAAGAAAGACAAACAGCATAAGCGAATTCGGAGCAAAATTTGATACTGTTTCTGACTTAATATTTATAGCCGTATCATTATTTAAATTGTTTCCGGTGATTCATATTACTAAATGGTTATGGATCTGGATTGTTATCATATTAATCATTAAAGCAGGCAACATTATATTGGGCTTTGTTCGCACGAAAAAGTTGATATCGTATCATACAGTCGCAAACAAGGTTACAGGACTGTTCTTGTTTTTGTTACCTATGACACAACATTTTATTGATTTGAAACACAGTGCCACGGTGGTATGTGCAGTTGCAACATTTTCTGCGATTCAAGAAGGATATTATATAATAACGGGGCGTGAAAGCATTTTATAACCGATTAGACACCAAAAATGACCGAACAGACAAAACTCAGCATTTCTTCTTTTATATTTGCTATGATGGTACTGCAAACAAAAAGGAGGATAACATAAATGCAAGAGATAAAAACAGTTGAGCTCGTAAAGCACTACAAAAATCTGACTGCTGTAAACAAGCTCAATTTAGAAATACGGCAAGGTGAACTGTTTTCGCTGTTGGGTGTTAACGGTGCGGGAAAAACCACAACAATAAAAATGTTAACCTGCCTGACAAAGCCATCCAACGGTGATGCGTTTGTAGGCGGATACAGCATAACAACGCAATCTGAACAGGTGAAGCAATTAATCGGCGTTTCCCCTCAGGAAACCGCAGTTGCACCGAATCTTTCCGTAAAAGAAAATTTGGAGCTCATTTGCGGAATTTATGGCTTTTCCAAAGAGAAAACAAAGAAAAGAATAGAGGAACTTTGCGGGCAATTTTCATTGGATTCCGTTTTGAAAAGAAAAGCAGGAAAGTTGTCGGGCGGTTGGCAGCGGCGTGTCAGCATTGCAATGGCACTTATCAGCGAACCGAAAATACTTTTTCTTGACGAGCCGACTCTCGGTCTTGACGTTATTGCACGGCACGAGCTTTGGGATGTGATTCGCTCTCTGAAAGGTAAAGCAACCGTTATCCTGACAACGCACTATATGGAAGAAGCGGAAGCTCTTTCGGACCGCATCGGCATTATGAAAGACGGTAAGCTTCTTGCGGTGGGAACGGCAGAAGAACTGAAACAAAAAGCAGGCACAAACGATTTTGAAGCAGCCTTCGTTTCAATCGTAAAGGAGGGCACAGTATGAGAATGCTTACTTTTGCAAAAAGAAACGCAAAAGAGATTTTGCGTGACCCTCTCAATCTCGGCTTCGGTCTAGGATTCCCTTTAGTATTGCTGATGCTTCTGAGTGCTTTGCAAAGGAATATTCCCGTAAGTCTATTTGAAATTGATACCCTTACACCGGGTATTACCGTATTCGGTCTGTCATTTATGACGCTTTTCTCCGCAACGCTGGTTGCCAAAGATCGTGAAAGCGCTTTTTTGCAGAGATTATATACAACACCGCTTAAGGGGTTTGAATTTATCATCGGTTATATGCTTCCTCTTTTGCCGATTGCACTCGCCCAGACGGTCATATGCTATCTGTTTGCGATTCCTTTGGGATTGACTGTGAGTGCAAATATTATATATGCCGTTATCGGCATAATTCCAATGGCTGTATTCAATATTGCATTGGGACTTTTGTGCGGCAGTATTTTCGGCGTCAAGCAGGTCGGCGGCATTTGCGGTGCATTGCTTACCAATCTCTCCGCATGGCTTTCGGGTGTGTGGTTTGATTTGAAGCTTGTCGGTGGTTTTTTTGAAAAGCTCGCTAATGCGTTGCCGTTCTTTCGCGCAGCAGAAGCAGAAAAAGCATTGTTCGGAGGAAACTCTGAGCTTGCGTTTTCACACATTCTTCCGATAATTATATACTGTATATCTATAACAGCGGTTGCCGTGTTCTTTTTCCTTAAGCAAATGAAAAAACAGTAAAGATTTGATGCGATGAAATATAAACTGATTATCGACAAAAATGCAGATGAAGAGATAATTGCCATCGTTCATGAGCCTTCTTCTCTGACACAGCAGATAGAAAACCTTGTCTGCAGCTATTCAGGTACGGACAGTATTATGGGGCACAATGACGATGAAATGCGTAAATTAACATTTCAGGAAATAGAGTGCATTACCGTTCTTGACAGAAAAGTAATTGCAATTGATGTGAACGGGAACCAATATCGCATTCAAGACAGACTCCGTGATTTAGAGGATGTTTTGCCTTCCTATTTTATCCGTATCAACAAATCCACCCTTGCCAACGAACACCGTATTCTGCGGTTTGATGCTGCGTTCAGCGGCGGTGTTGATGCCGTGTTTCAATGCGGTTACCGTGAATATGTTTCAAGACGTTGTTTTTCACAGATAAGAAGGAGGTATGAATGAATATGAAAAGGTTTGTTTCGGAATTTTTTCGCCGAGGTTTAACAGCCTGCGGTTTCGGTCCAATCATTCTGGCGGTTTTATATCTGATTTTACATTATAAGGGTGCTGTTGAAACGCTGAGTGTAAATCAGGTATGCAGCGGCATATTTTCAATAACTCTCCTTGCTTTTGTTGCAGGTGGTATGAATGCTGTCTATCAAATTGAACGGTTGCCTCTGATGATTGCAATTCTGATTCACGGCGCAGTCCTATATGTCAGCTATTTAGCCACTTATCTTCTCAACGATTGGCTTGATTGGGGTTGGATCCCCGTTCTCGTTTTTTCGGGTATTTTTGTTGTGGGCTATCTGGCAATCTGGGCAGTTATTTATTCCGTAATAAAGAGAAATACAAAAAAACTCAATAAAATGCTGAAAGAAAAACAACAAACTATAAATGAATAAAAATCAAACATTCAACTGCTCTCCTTGTGAGGGCAGTTTTTTCGTTCAATAATTGTAAATTTACCGAAAAATCGACACAAAGTACCACAAAACGGACAGCAAATACTATATAATTAAATTAAAGGAGTGATGATATGTACTTAAAATTAACAATACAAGAACGACTGAAGGATCTGAGAACAGAACAAAAGCTGACTCTTGAACAGCTTGCCGAGAAAACGGGCATTTCTAAATCTGCACTTGGCAAATACGAAACCGAAGAATACAAGGATATGAGTCCGTTCAATCTTGTCACACTTGCAAATTTCTATGGCGTTTCAACCGATTATCTGCTCGGTTTGACTGAACAAAAAAATCACCCGAATGCAGACATCAATAATCTGCATCTGAGTGATGATATGATTGATTTACTTGAAAGCGGAAAGATTAACACGAGATTGCTTTGTGAAATTGCAACCCACGAGGATTTCAGAAGATTTCTGACCGATATTGAAATCTATGTTGACCGCATTGCTGATATGAGAATCAACGATTTAAATGCTGTTCTCGGTGTTGTAAGGAATGCTGCAATGGAGAAATGTTCCGATGAAAACGATTTGTATGTCAGAACATTGGAACTTGCACAGATTGATGAAGATGAATATTTCAGTCACGTGATACATAAAGACCTTGACCGAATTATCAGCACAATCCGTGAAAGCCACAAAACCGACAGAACAACGGCGGACACAGTTTCGCCTGCGGCAGATGCACAAAAGCAATTGCAGGATGCATTGAATTTTGAAGGCAGCGACGAAGAAAAGAAAGTCAGAATGTATCTCAATTCCCTCGGCATCGACTACGACTCTCTTACGAAAGATGAACTTGTAACACAAATAAATATCCTCAAAAAATCAAAGCATATGAAAAGTCCGTATAGTCAAAGAGGTAAAACTAAAAAGAAGCGCAAATGAGAAAAACAGTAAATTCAATTTGTACGTCATTGACCTCTTTAATATTTTTCTGTTCTATGCTATAATTAAATAAAAATTTGTGTTGTTTTCAATAAGTGTTAAAGGGGTAACTATGAATAAACAAGAAATATTAGATAAAATTACAAATCATTATCTCACTTCAGGAGATTTTAACGGCATTTCAAATAAAAGCTTAGGATATTTCTTGCCAGAAGATGTTGAAGAACTCATTTTAGAAGATAAAATATTTGTTCTTTCTCAAAGAGATGATATAAACATTTTCATTCATAGATTCCATAAAATTCCCGAAAAAGAAAAACAAATAGATGCACTTCATAAAGAAAGCTTATTTACTATATATCCCACCAAAGAGCATTTGGCAACTGTTAATATTGAAGAAGAAAAGCCTTTTACAAAGATGCTTGCAAAAGGTGAAGAACAATTAAAAATTCTTTATTTTAATGTTGATATTCTGCAAATGTATTATGATAATCCTTTATACAGAATATCAGATTATGGTTATAGAGGATACATAGATGTTGTTGATCCTGATGTAGATGAGCTTCATTCAGAATATATTCAAGATTTTGGCATTGCATATCCAACCGAAAAACCAATTGATTCAGACCGTGCTATTGGTGTTTTTTTAAGAGACTTATCCAAACTCAATTATGAAGCACAATGCAAGTGGAGAGGATGTTTGCTTAGAGACCAAAGTGCATTTAAAATCAACAAAGGATTTCTTGATAATTTGATTTATTGTGATTGGGTAACAGAGGTTTGGGTTTTTGAAGCTTTGCTCGAAGAGTTAAAATTTATAAATTTATTATGCAAGAATATCGGCTTACCTCCTTTGTTCAGTAAAGAATATAACATAACTGATGATGAATTAATCGGTTATAGAATTCTATTGATACCTTCAAAGAAGAATTATTATGAATTTGTTACTGCCTTAGAGAAAATAGTTGTCAATAACATAAATTACAAATTTTTTGAGTTTGATAAATTGAACCGTATATTACCTGTCGAAAGAAAAAATGATGATGGCGCTTTAAAAGGAAGCCTTGTTTTGCTTGAAGAGTGGCTGAATAAAAATTATTTTTCTTCAAATCCAAAAGGTCAACAATCATTAAAAGATTATATTATGTCGACATTACGAAAGATAAGAAAAATAAGACAAATTCCAGCGCATGATTTGTACAGTAATCAACACGACAAAGCTCTTTATCGTGAGCAAAACGATCTTATATCCGCAACTTATGATTCAATTAATCAATTGCGTTTTATTTTCCTACAACATCCATCAAATAAAAGTGCAGTAATCCCTGACATTCTTAAAGATGAAGATAATATAGTGCTGTATTAAATTTCAAACAAAGTAGTTTTGTTTTCTACTATAGGTGAGCATTATGGAAGAAAAGAAGAAAAAACAATATGTGAGCGATAATGCTCAACTTATGGCTGAATGGCATCCAACTAAAAACAACACATTGTCGCCAACCCAAGTTGCAAGCAAATCCGGTAAAAAGTTTGGTGGAAATGTAATTATGGGAATGAGTGGCAAGCACAAGTATATTACCGCACAACAAAACAATTAATTTGTCCTATTTGTGCCAAGAAAAAATGAAAAAGCTCCGAGTAGATTTCTTGTGAAACCTACTCGAAGCTTTTTTCTCATATAGTTATGCTATTTTAAAAGTTATCTCATTTCTGACAACGGAGTATAATCCGTATTGTTTCGTAAATATTCTTCAATCTTACCGCTTAACAGCAATTCCGCATAGCTCAAAGGCTCATTGTAAATGAGATAATCAAGTTCCGATGCTTCATACATATTGTTAGCATATTCAGCCTCAACAGTATCACAGTCGATTGATACCATAGAACCATCGGTTAATTTTACTTCAACACAAGCAGTGTCAATGTTGAATTTACAAGATTTAATATAGTTCATAAGGATACCTCCAAAATTTTATAAAGATTTTGAAAGCTTCAGCGTGGGTTGTTTTGTTTTGGTATCCTTAATTCGTACAGACCTACGCCTTCGGTCGAAGAAAACATCATTCAGCTTCCTTTCTCAACAGCCACAATCTTGCCGAAAAACAAGTTTTTCGACAAGATGACAAAAAGGACGCACTTTGCGTCCTTTTTTGCGCTTTATACGCCCTCTTATATACTTCCGTCCCCAAAAAATTTGAAAGGTTAGTGTTTTTTATTTAAATCAGATAAAGTTCAATTATTATGCGTAAACGGGTGAATCGTCTCTTGCCATAAGGATGCCTGTTGTTACCGAAAGAGTGATTACGATT
>JAZSDP010000059.1:0-15615 GCA_045531265.1 Acutalibacteraceae bacterium | reverse complement strand
TATTGACCCGATGGCAAGTAAAACAATTATTGAAGATTTGCCAAGGGTTATGGATAAATATGGAATAAATAATCTTAGAGATATAATAGGAGGCGCAAAATAATGGGTAGAGATGTTATAGTAGCTTGCGATTTTGCCAGCGCAGAAAAAGTTTATGAATTTCTTGATAAATTCGAAGGTGGCAGAAAGCCTTTCGTAAAAATCGGTATGGAGCTTTTCTATGCAGAGGGTCCGCAGATTGTAAGAGAAATTAAAAAGCGTGGTCATAAGATTTTCCTTGACCTTAAGCTTCACGATATTCCAAACACAGTTAAAAAATCTATGGCTGTGCTTTCAAATCTTGATGTTGATATTACCAATCTTCATGCAGGCGGAACAAAGCGTATGATGGAAGCTGCTCTTGAAGGCCTTACAAGACCTGACGGAACAAGACCGCTTCTTATTGCCGTAACTCAGCTTACCTCAACTGACCAGGAAAGCATGGAAAATGACCTTCTTATTAAAGAACCCATTGATAAGGTAGTTATGCATTATGCAAAAAATGCCGCCGATGCAGGCCTTGACGGTGTTGTGTGCTCGCCTCTTGAAGCTGAAAAGGTACATAATACCTGCGGTAAGGATTTTCTTACAATCACTCCCGGTGTACGCTTTGCTGACGGTGATATCGGTGACCAGAAGCGCGTTATGACTCCGGCAGAAGCTAACAGAATCGGCTCTGATTACATTGTTGTGGGCAGACCCATAACCGCAGCAGAGGATCCCGTTGCAGCATATGAAAGATGCCTTAGCGAATTCGTAGGCTGATTATATAATACATCGTAAATTCAAAAGAAAGGATAGATTAACTATGAAAAAACTTATTGCAAAAGACCTTCTTTCCATCGGAGCTGTTTTCCTTCGTCCCGAAGATCCCTTTACCTGGGCAAGCGGAATTAAAAGCCCCATCTACTGTGACAACAGACTCACTCTTACTTCACCCGCAGTGAGAAACGATGTTGAAACAGGTCTTGCTAAAACAATATTGAAATATTTCCCCGAATGTGAAGTTGTTATGGGTACATCCACTGCAGGTATCGCTCACGCAGCCATCGTTGGTCATATTCTCGGTCTTCCCATGGGTTATGTACGCTCAGGTCATAAGGACCACGGCAGAGGAAACCAGATTGAAGGTAAGCTTGAAAAGGGTCAGAAGGTAGTTGTTGTTGAAGACCTTATTTCAACGGGCGGAAGCGTTCTTGAGGTTGTTGAAGTTCTTCGTGAAGCAGGTGCAGAGGTTCTCGGCATTGCTTCAATCTTCACCTACGGTATGAAAAAAGGTATTGACAGAATGGCTGCAGCAGATGTTGTAAACTATTCACTTTCAAACCTTGATGCAGTTGCAGAGGTAGCTGCAGAAGAAGGCTACATCAAGCAGGAAGACATCGCTCGTCTTCTTAAATTCAGAGATAATCCGTCCGACGAAAGCTGGATCGGAGGCGCCAAATAATGAGAAGCCTTATTAATATCCTTGACCTTTCCACAGAAGAAATCGACGGACTTTTAAATGTTGCCGATGATATAATTGCAAATCCCGAAAAGTACAGTGAGGCTTGTCACGGTAAGAAGCTCGCAACCCTTTTCTTTGAGCCTTCAACAAGAACAAGACTCAGCTTTGAAGCCGCAATGTACGAGCTTGGCGGCCACGTTTTAGGCTTCTCCGATGCAGGTTCATCATCTGCTACAAAGGGTGAGAGCGTTGCAGATACTACTAAAATGGTTAACTGCTATGCAGATATTATCGCTATGCGCCATCCTAAAGAAGGAGCACCTCTTGTTGCTTCAATGCATTCAAAAATCCCCGTTATAAATGCAGGTGACGGCGGTCACAACCACCCCACACAGACTCTTACCGACCTTCTTACCATAAGAAGAAAAAAAGGCAGACTCAATAACTTCACAATCGGCTTCTGCGGTGACCTTAAATTCGGTAGAACTGTTCATTCGCTTATTCAGGCACTTTCAAGGTATGAAAATGTTAAGATTGTGCTTATATCTCCTGAAGAGCTTAAACTTCCTTCTTATGTTAAAAAGGATGTGCTTCAGAAGAAAGGTATTGAATATGTTCAGACAACTGACCTTGAATCAGTTCTTCCCGAGCTTGATGTTCTTTATATGACAAGAGTTCAGCGCGAACGCTTTTTCAGTGAAGAAGAATATATCCGTCTTCGTGACAGCTATATTCTTACAAGGGAAAAGCTCGTTAAAAATGCAAAGGATGACCTTACAATTCTTCATCCTCTGCCCAGAGTTAATGAAATTTCCGTTGATGTTGACGATGACCCCAGAGCCTGTTATTTTGAGCAGGCACTTTGCGGTAAGTTTGTCCGTATGGCTCTTATTATGGAGCTTCTGGGCATTCACATTGATTGAAAGGAGAAGATTTAAATGCATATAGATTCAATTAAAGACGGTATTGTTATTGACCACATCACTGCAGGTAATGCTATGAGAATTTATAATCTTCTCGGTTTTGATAAGCTTGAATGCAGTATTGCTATCATTAAAAATGTTTCAAGCAAGAAGATGGGCAAGAAGGATATAATTAAAATCGACAGCAACATTGAAATCAATCTTGAAGCTCTCGGTTATATTGACCCGGGCATCACAATTGATGTTATCCGTGAAAGTGTTCTTGTTGAGAAGAGAAGTGTTGATCTCCCTAAAAGACTACACGGTGTGCTTAAATGTAAAAATCCCCGCTGTATAACCTCTTGTGAGCAGGAGCTTGAACAGATTTTCACACTTACAGACAAAGAAAACAGAGTTTACCGCTGTATGTACTGTGAAGCAAAGGCATGATAAAAAGGACTGTTGCATTGCAACAGTCCTTTTTAGGAATCAGGAGGAGCAGGTAACAGGGCTCAGGGAAACTTTAAGCAACTGCTATTGACAAATCTAAACTAATATGTTATTATTTTCGAGCATTTGAGGGTGTAGCTCAGTTGGTCAGAGTATCTGCTTGACATGCAGGGGGTCGGTGGTTCGAGCCCACTCATCCTCACCAGAAAAGAAAACACCTTTTGTCCGGTAGACAAAAGGTGTTTTCTTTTCAACTAAGTGTGCCTTGCGGCACGATAAGCACACCTTCGGTGCGTGAAGCGATGCTTCGCATCGTGAAGTGCCTGCAGGCGTGAGTGGCACTTAACTTCACTTCGTGCGTAAGCACGATACTTCACAGCGGCATTTCCGTTGCTTCACTTGGCGTAGCCAAACCTCACAAAACATTGAAAATCAATATAATTTATGATATAATCCGTTCGATAAATAAGAATTTGACGAGGTGATTAAGATGATAGATATTACTGCTTGGATGAAAAACTTCTTGCAGACATTAAATGAGACTTTTGAAAACCATGTGTTGTTTGTTGGTTTGCAAGGTAGTTATGGCCGTGGCGAAGCTACGGAAACAAGCGACATTGATATTGTTGTAATTCTGGATGAATTGTCTGCTAAGGAAATTCAAATTTATAATGACATGCTGGATGCATTACCGCACAGAGAATTAATTTGCGGTTTTCTTTCAGGCAAAGATGAAATTATGAACTGGGAGCCATCAGATCTTTTTCAGTTTTATTATGATACAACACCTGTTAAGGGCAGTCTTGATGAATTATTAGAGCTTATTGATAATAAAGCGGTGAGCAGAGCAATTAAAATCGGCGCGTGTAATATCTATCACGGTTGTGTTCATAATATGCTTCATGAAAAGAGTGTTGATATTCTCAAAGGCTTATATAAATCCGCTTCTTTTGTAGTGCAGGCTGTTTACTTTAATAGAACGGGAAAATATATAAAACATCAGGCAGATTTATTGAATGTCCTTACTAATGATGAATATGAAATTGTTGAAATTTTCCGGAGCCTTAAAAAAGGCGGTAATGTAGATTTTGATCGTATGTCAGAAAAATTACTTGTGTGGTCCGCTAAGTGGATTAAAGAAGAAAATTAAAGTGATTACAACACAAAAGGCTGTAAAAACGAGTTTTTTACAGCCTTTAAATATTATTCGTAATATCTTTTGCTCATTCCGTTAACAACATCGGGAAGGTCAGTGATGATACCGTCAACTCCGAGACGGAGCATTTTGTCAATAACCTCAGGAATGTTCACTGTCCAGGGATTAACCTTTATTCCTGCTTCGTGAGCTTCTTTTACATACTTTTCCGTAACGAAAAGAAAGTGGGGATGAAGAGCGTCACAGCCAATGCTTTTTGCGTATTCAACTGCACGCCAGCACATTTTCGGAGTTGTGGGGCTCTTGGGGGAGTAAAGGAAACCGGTTTTGCAGTTGATGTCAATCATCTTAGCTTCAACAAGAAGATCAGGGTCAAAGGAGGAAATAAGAAGCTTATCAAAAAGACCGTGTTCCTTTACCTTTTCAATGGTCTTTTTTACAATACCCGTTTCGTTTTCTTTGGGTGATTTGATTTCAATATTAAGCACTTCGATATCAGTAGCTTCAACAAAACTGAGAAATTCATCAAGAGTGGGCATTTCCGTGCCTTCAAACTTTTTGCTGAAGTATGAGCCGAAGTCAAATTTTTTAAGCTGAGAAAGAGTCATTTCGGCAATCTTACCCTTACCTGTTGATGTTTCGTCAATTGTATAGTTGTGGCAGATTGCAATTTCTCCGTCTTTTGTTATGTGTACATCAGTTTCAAAGCCGTCTGTACCGATTTCAACAGCTCTTTCAAAAGCAGGCAGAGTGTTCTGCGGAGCATATTTGTTTGCACCTCTGTGAGTTATAACGAGGGGTCTTGCCATCTTCATATCATCCTTTGTTTAACATATTTTTACTAATTATAACACTATAAATTTAGAAAATCAATAAATGTTTATTAATATTAATTTTATATAAAAAACTGTTGACCTTTTAATTGCTATTATGATAAAATAAAAACTGGTTTATTCGCCATAAACATTTAAGGAGATGGAATTATGACAAGACAAGGCTTTATACATAAGATTATGTATGGGATTTCAATTCTGCTTTTTGTTATGACAACAATCGCAGGCTGGTTTGGTGCAGATGCTGACTGTATTTTTATGAAATTTGACCTTATCGGAAAACAGCAGGAAATTACCGGTTGGGGTACCTCGGCTTGCTGGTGGAGTCAGATTGCAGGCGACAGTGAAAACGCAGAGGAACTTGCAAAACTTATATATTCTGAAGATGGTCTCGGTCTTAACATTTACCGTTACAATGTTGGCGCAGGTGAAAAGGATAACCCAAACACACGCCTTCCCGGTAACGAATGGAGAGCCACCGAAAGCTTTCTTGTTTACAATGAAGCTGAAGATAGATATGAGTATGATTGGACTAAGGATGCTGCCGCACAGAAAATGCTTGACCTTTCACTTTCTTACGGTTGTATTGATACCGTTGTGCTTTTTGCTAACTCACCCCATTATTCAATGACGGTATCAGGCTCTGCCGCAGGCGGCTTTGAGCCTGCACAGAGTAATCTCAGAAAAGATTGCTACGATGACTTTGCCGAGTATATGTGTGACATAGCAGAATACTTTATTGCTAAGGGCGTTCCTGTTAAGTACATAAGCCCTGTTAATGAGCCTCAGTGGGATTGGGGCGGCGATTGGGTCGGTCAGGAAGGCTGCCACTACGAAATAGATGAAGTTATTGAACTTGCAAAGGTTTTTGCCGCTGAAATCAAAGAGCGTAACCTTAATGTCAAGCTTTCTCTTGCTGAAAGCGGTCAGGTGGGCGACCACGCTATGGACTGCATAGATGAAATTTATAAAAATCAGGATATCGTTGATGTTCTCGGAACCTATGCTTATCACAGCTATTGGACCAATGATTTCCTTCTCAAAAAAGCATACGGTGAATATATAAAGAAGAATTATCCTTGTGTTGAGCTCGAAATGAGTGAATGGTGCGAGCTTCCTAACGAGCACAAAATTGACGAGCTCGATGCTGCAATGATTATGGCAAGAACAATCAGCGAGGATGTTGCTTTTACAGGTGTTAACAGCTGGTCATCATGGGTTGCCGTTAATGACGGACTTTATAACGCTGACAGTATGATTGGCGCAAACGGTGACTGCTCAGAATATGTTGTCGGTAAGAGATACTATGCAATGGCTCATTTTTCAAAGTTTATTCCCGTGGGCAGCCATATGGTTGATTTTGACCTCAGCATAGCTGATGTAACTGCCGAAAAAGCCTGGTGGAAGGATACCGTTGACGGTAAGGAATATGATCATTATATTGTTGAAAACAAGATGAATGTTTCGGCATATAAAACTCCTGAGGGTGATTATGTTGCTGTTATTGTAAATAACGGCGGCGAAAAGAAAATTAATTTTGCTATGCTCGGCTTTGATATGTCGGTTTACACCACCGACGAAACACGTAACCTTGAGCTTACAAAGGAAGGTAACGGAACAGGAAGCATCAATATAGGTGAAAAGAGTATAACAACGGTTGTTTTTTCAAGATAACTAATTATATTCAAAATTAATTAATGCAGATGTGCTTTCACGCATCTGCATTTTTAATTTGACTTAGAGTAAGTTATGTATTATAATCGAATTATATACCTTGAAAAGAGGTGTTTTTGTGCCAAAGATAATCAAGACTTTGATTATTTCTGTTATTGTTATAGCTTTGTTTTCAGTGTTAATTATTAATCTTGTTCCGTATATCGGCATTAATGACGGAGTTGATATTGTGGAAATTGTGGGCAGCTCATTTAAAAGATTCAAGCCCTCCGATGAATATGTCAAGCCTATAGGAAGGACTCATTTCGGTGACTCTTTAAGATATATATCTATGTCGGGCGGCGGTATTGAGTTTCTGTGCAAAGGAAGTTATGCTTATATTACCGTTATCGGTGACAATGTTGAAAAACAGCATAATAGTCAGCATTCTCGCTTTGCAATTTATAAAAACGGAGAACTCGTAGTTGATGATACGGTAAATTTCGAAAAACGAAAGTATCATATTGACATAAATGATTTTGAAAAAGGTGCCGTTATCAGACTTGTAAAGCTTTCGGAAGCGTCTTGCTCCGGCTTTTATATCGGAACTATCGGAGCATTTTGCACGGGCGATATTGAGCCTACAGCAAAAAAGGAAACTGCAATTGAATTTATCGGTGATTCAATAACCTGTGGATACGGAATAGATGATGACCAATACGGTTATTTTTCAACAGCTACCGAAAATTTTGCAAAAACTTATGCATACCTTACGGCTGAGAAGCTTGACGCTGATTACAGTGCTGTTGCCTTTTCGGGTTACGGTGTGCTCTCAGGCTATACCTCTGACGGCAGATTGAATTCCGATGATACCTTGTGGCACTACTACGATAAATCGGCTGTTTTTACTGACAGTAGTAAGGCGTATTGGAATTTTGCCGGCTTTAGCCCGGATTATATTGTAATAAACTTAGGAACAAATGATGCTTCTTATTGCGGTACAGGTAATCGCAGAGAGGCGTTTTGTAAAAGCTATTATGATTTTATAAAATATGTAAGGAGCAAAAATCCCGATTCCTATATCCTTTGTGTCCTCGGTGATATGAATAACTCACTGTATCCGATGATTGAAAAGGCTGTTGCCGATTATAACCTAAATGAAGGCGATAATCGGGCTGAAGCGATGATGCTTGAATTTAAAATGGGTGAAAATCCTATTGCTGTTAACGGTCATCCGGGTCCGGAATCAAATGTCATTGCGGCTGAAACTCTTGTAAGAAAAATTAAAGAACTTAAAATAAATGAATTACTTTAAAGGAGAATTATTATGAATGCAAAAAAAGCAATTGTGACTGCCGCTGCAGCAGGTGTAACTGCAGGTGCAGGTATTGCCGCAAAAAAAATCAGCGAAAAAACCTTCTGTCCCATCTGCAGTGTAAAAAAAGCAGTTAATAAGCTCAGGCTCACTCAGTGTGCAGACAGAGGCTATAACAACGGAGTTGCTCTTACGCCGCCTATGGGCTGGTCAAGCTGGAACCTTTTTAGAAATAAGATAAGCGAAGAGCTTATAAAGGAAATTGCCGATGCAATGCAGAAAAGCGGGCTTGTTGATGCAGGTTATGTTTATGTTAATATTGATGACTGCTGGCAAGGCTCAAGCCGTGATGCAGACGGTAGACTCCAGTGTGATAAAATAACCTTCCCGAGCGGAATTAAGGCTCTTGCCGAATATGTTAACGAAAGGGGAGTAAAGCTCGGTATTTATTCCTCAAACGGTACTTTTACCTGTGAAGATTACCCTGCAAGTCTTCGTCACGAAAGAATTGATGCTGAAACCTTCGCATCCTGGGGAGTTGAGTATTTTAAATACGATTTCTGCCATAATGTTCCCATTCCTTCAGATGCACCGAGGATTATAGCTGTTTCCTTTGCAAAAGAAGGGGAGGGTAAGCCTTTTGCTTATTTCACATCAAAGGAAATGCAGCTAAAGGGAATTGCAAGAATAGTTCCTGATAATTCCGTTGAAACAAATAATTATGTTGACGGACTTGACGGCGGAAACGGCAGTATAACCGTTGAGGTTGAAGCACCTGAAAGAGGTGAATACATTCTGCATCTTGATATCAGAAAAGATGCAAGAAAAGAAAAATTCATTATTGCAACAGTTAACGGACACGATGAATACCACATTTACTGTGCAGGTAAAAAGAACTGGACAGCTGAAGGCAAGCTTCAGACAACCCTTAACCTTGAAGAGGGCATTAACACAGTTGTTTTGTCAAATCCCGTAGGCTCCCGTATGGACAGTGCCGCAATTCAGTATAAGCTTATGGGACGTGAGCTCAAGCGTGCCACTAAAAAATATGCGGAAGAGAACGGCGTGCCCGAAAAGCCTATTATATATTCAATCTGTGAATGGGGCTTCAACCGACCCTACAAATGGGGTGCCGAGGCAGGGAATCTCTGGAGAACTACAGGTGATATTCAGGCTAACTGGAAAAGTGTATCTTTGATTTATGAGCATAATGTAAGGCTCGCTGAATATGCAACAGTAGGCGGTTGGAACGACCCTGATATGCTTGAAGTCGGTAACGGTAATCTGACCCACGAGGAAAACAAGAGTCATTTCAGTCTTTGGTGTATGATGAATGCACCTCTTATTCTCGGCAACGATGTCAGAAAATTCATCAAGGCTGACGGAACGGTAGATACTGACAGCAAGGTTTATCAGATTCTTACCAATAAGCAGATGATTGCCATTAATCAGGATGCTCTCGGTGTGCAGTGCCGCAGAATAAAAGCAGGTATTGTTGATATTCTTGTTAAGCCTCTTGCCGATTCAAGGGTTGCTGTTTGTGTGTTCAATAAAGCGGCCGGTGAAAAGAGTGCAAAGGTCAGTCTCAGCAGTCTTACAAATTTAGGTTACCTTAATCTTCCTAAAAAGGACGGATATAAGGTTACCGATGTATGGGAAGAAAAATCAACTGAAAATTCAAAGGAAATAGTTGCTTCAGTACCCGCACACGGTGTAAAGGTTTATATTGTTGAATAATAATACTAAAGGAACGGATTTTGGTTATAATCCGTTCCTTTTAATGTATTCGATAAGTTGTTCCTTGCGGTTTTCTGCTTTACCGTCAATTACTGCATCAAGCAGTATATTCAGAATTTCACCGATTTTTCTGCCTTGATAACCAAGGGCTTTTATATCGTTTCCGTTTATATTAAGATTTTTCAGGCTGAAGCAATCTTCTTGTATGAGTATGTTTTCCGTAAGAGCTATAAGGTTATCAAAATGTGTGTATCTTGAATGAAATTCATCGGCAAGACCTGATGTATCTGCACGCTGAAGTTCAATAAGGTCAAAAAGCATGTCCCTGCCGATTGAACGTAGTTTTCTTTTTATTATTCTCTCGCTTTCGTCAATAGGGTTATCGTGAAGCTTTATAAGTGTTACAACGGATTCTCTTGTACGGTTATCACTTTTCAGCCTTCTCAGAATATCATCTGCAATTTTTGCGCTCAGTGACGGATGACCGTAAAAGTGTCCGACACCCTTTTCGTCAAAGCTCATACACAGTGGTTTTGCAACATCATGCAAAAATGCGGCAAGACGAAGATGAACTTGTGGTGAGATATTCTGTGTTACTGTTGCCGTGTGACCTAAAAGGTCGTATTTGTGGTGGAAATTATGCTGATTGAATCCTTTCATTGTTTTTATTTCAGGTATAATAACTGATACGATATCAGAATATTTCATAAGTACCTGTTTTACATTTTTACCGCATAACAGCTTTGTAAGCTCGATGAAAACTCTTTCAGCGGAGACATTTGATAACAGCTCACAGCAGTCAAACATCGCTTTTTCTGTTTCATCTTCAATTTGGAAGCCAAGTACCGATGAAAACCGCAGAGCTCTGAGAATTCGCAGCGAGTCCTCGGTAAATCTTTCGGCAGGCTTACCTACACAGCGGATGATTTTGTTTTTGATATCGCTTTCGCCGTCAAATGGGTCAACAAATCCGGTGCCCGGATTAAATGCAATGCTGTTCATTGTGAAGTCACGGCGCGAAAGGTCGTCTTTTATATTTTTTGTAAAACTTACGTTATCGGGATGCCTACCGTCGCTGTATCCTTCTTCCGTCCGGTAGGTGGTGATTTCAAAGGGCGTTCCGTCAAAAAGCACCGTAACAGTACCGTGCTTTATTCCTGTTTCAATAGTTGTGTATCCGCTGAACACTTCCTTTATCTCATCAGGCGTGGCGTTTGTGGTAATGTCAGTATCATCCGGCGTTTTGCCCATAATAATATCTCTTACGGCACCGCCTACTAGAAAGGCTTCATAACCTTTTGTTTCAAGCTTATTAATTATATGTTTCCATTTGTCACTCATCATTTTCATTGATTTCACCTCAGCTTCACATATATATTATATAACAAAGGTAATAAATTTTTCAATATGGTTGCAATTGATATCTCTTTTATGTTAGAATTAATATGAAAAATTTTGTAGCAAAAGGGATAGTGAAAGCAATGGAAAACAATTTCAATAAATTTCGCAGAGCAGCCTTCGGAGGATTTAACAGGGAAGATGTTATACGCTATATTGAAAAAATGAAAAACGAGTTTTTTGATTACAAAAAAGAGGTTGAGCTTACAGTTGAACAGCTCAACTCAAAAATCAGAGAGCTTGAAGAAGCATATGAAGCTGTATCAACACCTCAGGTAGATGGGTCTGATGCAGTTATTGAAGATGAAACAGAAGAAATAAATCCTGTTTCAGATATCAATGAAGCAACCCGTAAACTTCGCAGTGTTGCTGATGAGCTTTGCAGAAATCTCAGTGATTTTATGGTAAAGGTCACAGAAAACAAAACCGCTTCTGAAAATATTGAAGTACAGTTTGAAGAAGAAATCGCAGAAGAAATAAGGGATATTGAAGCTCCCACGGAAACGGAAGATAAGGTAGCTTCAATTCTAAAAGCTGCTGACACCTTCAGCTGTAGTGTTTCCTGCGAAGAAAAAGCAGAAACAGAAAAGGAAGAGCTTAAAGCGGAAAAGAAGAACATTCTTGATATTCTAGGCGGAGCATCTTTCCTTAAATAATTATATACTTAAATTAAATGAACGGAAGTGAAAAAGATGAAAGCTGCAGTTAACTCAGGTATTAAATGCATTACCGCATTGGTGACGGGTGTTGTTCTGCTGTTGCTTTTATCTTTTTTTGCTTACTCTGCAGATGATAAATTTGAAAAGAGTATTGCAGCTTTTCCCGAAAGCTACAAGCCTCAGCTCAGAGAACTTCATGATAAATATCCGAAATGGGAGTTTATTCCTTTCACGACAAATCTTGATTGGTCGGATGTAATTGACGGCGAATACGGCTCAAAATCACTTGTACAGTCCTCGTCTTCAAGTAAAATTTGGAAAAGCCACGATAAGGATGACTATAATCCCGTTGACGGCAGTTTTGATTTTAAGGACGGGGGCTTTGTTCAGGCTAACAGATTTGCCGTTGAATATTTTATTGACCCCAGAAATTTTCTTACGGAAGACGGCATCTTTCAGTTTGAAGTTCTTGAGTTTAATGAGAATTATACCATTGAAATGATTGAGCGAGTGCTTAAAGGGTCTTTTATGTCTAAGGCAAAAATAACATATCTTAAATATGACGAAAAGAAAGATAAGCTGACTACCGTAAAAACAGATAAAACCTATGCCGATGTGATTTATGCGGCAGGTAAAAAACATAACATAAATCCTTGTTATATTGCTTCTAAAATCCTTAATGAAGTCGGATCTGACGGAAGTTACAGCATTTACGGTGATCACCCTACTTATCCCGGTATATATAATTTTTATAACATCGGTGCTACTGACGGCGAAGGAGCAATTAAAAGAGGCTTACTTTGGGCGAAGGGCGGAAGTGCCGGCAGTAAAACCTATGGCAGGCCCTGGACTACCCCCGAAAAATCCATTATGGGCGGTGCTCAGTTTTTGAGTGAAGAGTATATTGCAAAAGGTCAGTATACCGGCTATCTTCAGCGCTTCAATGTAAATCCTAAGGGTAGTCATAAGCTTTATACCCATCAGTATATGACCAACCTTACGGGTGCGCTTTCTCAGGGCTACACAACCTACGCTTCCTATGCGGCACTCGGTATGCTTGATTCGTCAATTACATTTTCTATTCCTGTTTATGAGAATATGAGTGGTCAGGAAAATGGTTCAGGTACAATGCTTTTATCGGACACAAAAGTACAGTACGGAAAAATTAATTCTTCAAGAGCTTTACTAAAAACAGGTCCGGCAAAAAGTTATGCGAATGTAAAATCTTCATCAGGCAATCAGATTGAGCTTGCATCAGGTATAGAAGTAAAAATTCTTTCAAAGAAATTTACAGATTCAGAATACTATCTGAATATACTGGCCTGTCCGATATGGTACAATGTAAGTGTTAGTATTGGCGGAAAAACTTATAAAGGGTATGTTGATGCGGATTTTATTGATATTACAACAGTCACTTATGTTCCGTCAGGTAAATTCCTGATGCAGTATTTTAAGTCTAATCCTAAACTTTACGGGGGGCTTGTTTCATCTGATTACAGATATTGCACTGTAACCGGAGCTGATTCTGTTGAGTTTGGTAAAAGTGGTACGGTTTACATTACTTCATATAATTCAAAAGGTGACTACGATAAAGCTAAGTATACTGTTTCCTCAACAGACTTTGCAGTTAAAAACCTTAAGGTAAGTTCAACACAGGATAGTGTAACACTGAGTCTTACCAAAAACAGTAATGCCGTAAAATACGGATATTATATAGTTGATAATGAAACCGGCAATGTAAAGGCTGTTAATAAAACTTCACTTAAATACACCTTTGCGGGGCTTTCCTCTGGTAAGAAATATACTGTTTTTGCCAGATGTATAAAGGATTACGGCTATAAAAACGGACCTATGAAAGCTTTATATGTTGCTACAAAGCTTTCTGTGCCATCGGGTCTTAATTACGAATATGCTCCCGACGGATCACCAATGCTGCTATGGAACCCAACTTCAGGCGCTGACGGGTATATTCTGTTTGCATATGATAAAGAAACTGACGAGTATATTCAAATCGGTCAGACGTCTGCCGATAACACTTCTTTTGCAATACCGGAAAATTACTTTGATTATAGTTTGTTCTGTGTTCAGGGTTATATGAATTTCAATTCGACTGTTATTAAAAGCGATATTTCTGAACCTTTGTCAGTCAACTTTGATTTTAGTCTTGGCACTGTAGGCGGAATAAGGCTTTCCGATGTAAAGAGCACATCGTATACCCTTTCGTGGGATAAGGTGAATTTTGCCGATTATTACATTCTTTACGTTAAAACTGAAGAGGGATTTAACAAGCTTGCGGAGATTGAAGGTACAAGCTACACTGTTAAAGGACTCGAGAATTCGGAAGTTGCTTACTATAAACTTACTGCTGCTCGAGGTAAGGATGAGAATTTTACCGAAAGTGAAACTGCTGAAGAATTTTCGGCTGTAACCAAGCCGGGGGCTGTTACTACTGTTAAATCTACTGTTTATGCAAAAAAAGTAAAACTCAGTTGGAATGCCGTTAAAAACGCCGATTACTATACTGTCTATCTTTATGAGAACGGCAAATATGTTCATAAGGCAGACGCAACTAAAAACAGTTATACACTTGAGGGGATTAAGGATGCTTCATCTCAAAAGGTGAGGATAAGAGCCTATATTAAAACATCCCTCGGTGATCAGAAGGGCGAAAGAATTACTTATTCCTTCATAACAAAAGCTATACCTGTTCAAAAAATGTACATTTCACAGCAAAAGTCAACTTCTTATGTTTTAAACTGGAGTCCCTCAAGCAGTTCTGTTAACAGATATAAAGTCTATAGGTTTGATAAATCAAAAAATAAATTTGTGCATATTAAAACCACTTCTGAGCTTTATTACAAAGTTGAAAAGCTTAAGCCCGCTACAACGGACAGATATTATGTTGTTCCATATGTAATAAAGGACGGTGAAACATATACAAGAGGTAATAAAAGCAGTGAGTTTAAATTTAAAACAAAGCTTATAAAACCGTCTTCTGTAACAGCAAGTAAGTTAACAAAGAATTCGGTTACTCTAAAATGGAGTTCTTCGGAAAATGCGAGTTATTACCGCGTTTATATGTACAACGAGTCTAAGAAAAAATATGTATTGGTTGATAGTCCAAAAACAACCTCATATGTTGTCAAAGGTCTTAAGAGCGGAAAAACATATAAATTTAAAATCCGGCCTATGAGATATTCTGACGGAATAAGATATTATGGTTTTTATTCTTCTGCTGTTAAAGCAAAAACAAAATAATTTAACAGCAGATAATGCTGATTAGTAAATAATTCGATAAAAATTTTAACTAATTTTTATTTTATTATTGACAAATCGCACTGACATCTATATAATGTTATTCGTTAATATGAGGTGAGTTATGTTTATTGAACTTGAAAGTTTGTTCAACGGCGGTATTGACAGTATACCCGTAAACTGTGAATTTGATTTTTCCAAGGAAGAGTACAGCGGTGTGTTTCCATTCACAACACCTGTTAAGCTCTCAGGGGAAATCAGAAATACAGCGGGTGTTGTTACAATAAATGCCGTTATACGCTTCTGTATTGATATTGTCTGCGACAGGTGTGCTGAAGATGCAAAACTTGATTTTGAAGTTCCTATGGTGCACGGTCTTGTGTCAGAACTCAACGATGAAGAGAATGACGATTACATTCTTGTTGAGAATATGAAGCTTGATATTGCAGAACTCACTTTAGAAGACATTTATCTTGCACTTCCTGCCAAACTTCTATGCAAAGAAGATTGTAAAGGCGTTTGTCCTCAGTGCGGTGCAAATTTAAATGAAGGTCCCTGCGATTGCAAAAAGGAGATTGACCCCCGCTTGGAGGCACTTCTTGATTTGCTGGGCGATTAATCAGTTAACTTTTTTATTATCATTATAAGGAGGTGCTGGAAGATGGCAGTACCAAAGAGAAGAGTATCAAAGGCAAGAAGAGATAAGAGACGTTCAAATGTGTGGAAGCTCGACGCTCCGACACTTGTAAGATGCAAGCAGTGCGGTGCATA
>JAZSDP010000088.1:0-5858 GCA_045531265.1 Acutalibacteraceae bacterium | reverse complement strand
TTGCCTACGACCGCAGGACCACCAACGCCCATCAGTGCAGCAATGAAAGCAGTAAGATAAGCACCACACATCATCTTCTTCGGTGCGATAAGACCGTCGCTCTTTTTCGCAAACTGCGGCAGATGCTCCTTTCCCGTGGGCATACAGAGGAAGAAGATAAACAGAAGCACAAGAGCCACCACCATTGCATAGCGGAAGGCAGAGAACGGAATAGATATAACCTCGTTCTGAACCAAAGCGATCAGGAATACCGCTATACCGTAGCCGAAGGTCAGATACTTGACGCTGCTTTTCTCGGAAAAGCAGTTGACCACAAGGAAGGTCTCAAAGCCGATCATCAAACAGCAGCAGAATATCTGCAGGTAAATGTTAAGGCGCAGAATATCGTCCGGCAGAGGTAGGAAGAAAGCGATAGCCGAAAGAAGCGCAACACCCGTGGCGATCCGCTGAACCCACACGATAATCTTCGGCAAGAAGATCATCGTAAGGATACCCAGTATATAACAAACCGCTGTCAGAGTGGTGCCATAATCTATGTTAATGGGGAGTGGGATTTTTCCATCCATTGCCGAGGACGGCTCAAGGAAATAATAGATAAATCCCATCTGCCAAAAGCTGAACATAGAGAAGCAGACGAGCATCCAAAGCGGAATATCTCTCCTCTTTTTTTGGTTTTCCATGAGAATAGGGTGATTCATAAACCGCACCTTCCTTTGCTGCGAAAAATCATCGCAAAATCGTAAAAATCATTGAATTCTTTAAAAAACTCACCCGAACAGGTGGTTTTTTCCTAAAAACCCCCCAAACGGGGGGTGCAAAACGGACAAAAAAATCAATATAATCAAATCATAACAGTATCTTTTCTAAATAGAATTATAAATTACATTTTTCTTTTTTTCAAGAATATACGAGAAATACTACCCAAAAAGGTAGTGTGTGTGTCAAATCCCCCTATATTGGGCAGGTTACATCTTCAGCTTGACAAAGTATAATTATCCTTGAAGAGGTGGCGTATGGGAATACTGAATTATTTCGATTATATTGCATTGGCAGAAAACGAACATAAGAGGCTGCTTGAAATTTATCCCGAGCTGGAAAGCCTATCGAGACGCGAACTTGAGGTTTTTGCTCAGCTTCTTACCGACAAAACGCAGGCACAGATAGCGGAGGATTTGTTTATTACACATTCTTCCGTGCATTTCCATTGCAAAAACATATACCGTAAACTTGGTATAAAAAGCCGTAAACAAATATTGATAAGATATAAAGATTTATAAGGAGGAACCTTTATGGGATTTCTGGAAAGAATTTTGAGAAAAGGAATAAGCGATGGTGTAAGTAAGGCAGTAGGTGATGCAATCAGCAAAGCTATTAAACCTTCTGTAACGGAATTTGCCAATAAAACCGCACAGCAGTTTGACGATGCAGCCCGTAATGCACAGTCATCGCAGACATACGCCTCTGCTCCTTTTGTTCAGAAAACATACAACACCGATGACTATTATTTTGCGTCTGTTATCACCGAAGCAAGCTTCCCCGGTTATTCAATCTCAACAAATGTTCACGCCAAAAACTTTGATGCAAGTGCGCATCCGAGCTGCTACCCGATTTCATACCTTTTCTCAAACGGTTCTCAGCCTAAGCTTGCAGTTCTTGTTATGAACAAGAATCAGTACCGTTCTATGATTGCAAAAGGAACTTACAAGGTTCTTGACGATAACGGCATTCCTTACATCCGTTTCTTCAAGGGAATGGAAAACGAAAGCGGATATGTCATTAACCGAATAAGAGAAAACCTCAGATAATTTTTGCTTAAAACAGAGAGAAAAGCTTTATGCGCCTGTGAAGAACCCAGCACGGAACTTTATGAGTTTTGCAGGCAGCCGTTTCGTGTACGGTTTCGTATCGCAAAATTGCGATGTTAAATCATTTTCTCTCTGTTTTTTTATTTAATGATTTATGTGCGTAATTGATAAACTGTTTGAAAAGGAAATATGGGAAGCCTTTTTTATTCACAAAATTGAGCAGGGAAACATAAGCGAAAAGGATACTGCAGACCTTCGGAGGTTTATTGACGGCAAGGAATATCTTCCCGTTGCAGGCAGAATCAGAATCAATCAAAGCTTTTCAGCTCCGCAAAAAACGCTTATCAGCAAATCAAAAGCAGGCAGAAAAAGAACTGTATATACTTTTGGCAGAGAAGAAAACTATGTTTTAAAGCTGATTTCCTTTCTTCTTCGTGATTATGATTATCTTTTTTCACCGAATCTTTATTCCTTCCGAAAAGAATCGGGAGTTAAAAAAGCCGCAGAGGATGTTATGAAAATCAAGGATTTGGATGACAGATATGTCTACAAAGCCGATATAAGTGACTATTTCAACTCGGTTGATGTTGATATTCTTCTTCCGAATTTAAAAAAAGCTTTAAGTGACGATTCCGAATTATATTTGTTTTTTGAAACACTTCTCCGAAATCCGTATGTGCAGTATAACGGTGAATTGCTTGAAGAACGAAAAGGGATTATGGCAGGTGTTCCCGTATCTGCATTTCTTGCAAATTTTTATCTGCGTGAGCTTGATGAATATTTCTTCAGTCGAAATATTCCCTATATCCGATATTCGGATGACATTCTTGTTTTTGCAAAGGATGAATCTGAACTTGACGAAAGCATCAAGGCTATAAAAAACTGCCTTTTTTCAAAAAAACTCACCATCAATCCCGATAAGGAAACAATAACAAATCCGGGTGAAAAATGGACTTTCCTCGGCTTTTCTTATCACAACGGAATAATTGACATCAATGATGTTTCTTTTGAAAAGCTCAAAGCAAAAATGCGAAGAAAAGCAAGGTCGCTTTCACGGTGGGCAAGCAAGAAGAATCTGCCCGGAGAATATGCGGCAAGAGCTTTTGTAAAACGGTTCAACACAAAGCTTTATGATAATCCCGTTTACAGCGAGCTGACGTGGACACGGTGGTTTTTCCCTGTTATAAACACCGATGAAACTCTGAAAAAGATTGATGAATATATGCAGGAGTGCATCCGTTATCTCGCAACGGGAAAAAGAACAAAATCACGCTATAATTTCAGATACGAGGACATAAAAAATCTCGGCTACAGAAACCTTGTAAATGAATATTATAAATTCAAAAATGCTGATAATGTCTGATTAACAGGGAAAAGAGGATGAAATGGAAAAATTAAAAAAACTGACAATTCTTCATTCAAACGATATGCACGGAGATTTTCTTGCCGAGGAAATTGACAGCAGCCTTGTGGGCGGAGTTTCAATGCTTTCGGGGTATGTCAACAAGGTCAGAGCGGAAGCTGAAAACTGCATTTACTGCGTTGCGGGCGATATGTTCAGAGGCTCTGTTATTGACTCGGAATTTCAGGGAGTATCGACAATCGAAATTATGAATATGCTTGCCCCGGATGTTGTGACCGTCGGCAACCACGAGGCGGATTACGGAATTGCACACCTCCTGTTCATTGAGAAATGTGCCAAATTTCCGATTATCAACGCAAACCTTTATATAAAAACAAACGGTGCAAGGCTTTTCAAGCCTCACCATATAGCTGAAATTGACGGAATGAAAATTCTGTTTATCGGCATTCTGACCGAAGAGGTGCTTGCACTTACAAAAAAAGACGGACTTATCGGCACATTTGTTGACATCAACGAAGCTGCCTGCGAGGTCGGAAGAATATGTAACACCTATAATGCCGTTGATGTTGACCTGACCGTTCTTCTTACACACATCGGCTTTGAGGAAGACAAAGAGCTTGCCGCAAGGCTTGACCCTGCGTGGGGTGTGGATATTATCATCGGAGGTCATTCGCATACTTTCATCACCGAGCCCGAGGTTGTAAACGATATTATTATCGTGCAGGCGGGAACGGGCACCGATCAAATCGGAAGATTTGACATAACCGTCAACACCGACGAAAACCGTGTTGACAGCTATAACTGGCAGAGCATTCCCATATGCAAAGAAACCTGCCCGAGAGATGAAGCACTTGAAAAGATAATTGAATTCTACAAAGGTCAGACTGACAAAAAATACAGCCGCCTTGTTACGAAATTCAAACGCCGGCTTACCCATCCGTCACGCTACCGTGAAACAGAAATCGGCGGACTTTTTGCCGACATACTGTGCGAAAGCCTCGGACTTGATGTTATGCTTCTCGGTTCGGGAAGCCTGCGAAGCACAGAACTCGGTCCGATTGTTCTCTTCTCCGATTTTGTCGAGTGCTTTGCGTATGACGATGCAGCCCATATGCTGTCGGTAACGGGTAAACAGTTCAGGCGGATGATTGAATTTATGCTCCGTGATGAGGTCTGGACAGGCTCGCATTGCGAATTTTATCAGCTTTCAAGGGGAATGAGGGTTGTTTATAACCGCAGCACTCATGAATTCAAGGATTTTTCTCTTAACGGGGAACCGATTGATGACAACAAAATCTATAAAATCGGGCTTCAGCATTATCATTTTATAAACTTTGAAAGCTTTTTCTCGGTTTCATACGATGAAATATGCAAAAACGGCAGACCGAGAATTCTTTCAACCTCCTGCAGAGAGATACTTGACGAATATCTTTCCGCACATCAGAATCTTGACCATAAGATTGACGGAAGACTTGTGGTTGAATAAGCTCATTCCGAGCATTTCATAAAAAACATATTCAAAGAGGAGGAAAATGCAATGAAAAAATTATTGGCATTTTTGCTGTCATTGATTTTGCTATTATCTGTTTTCTCGGTGATGACATTTGCGGCGGAGGAAAACGATATATCGAAATTTGAACTGCCTGCCCCGCAAGCCCCCAATTACTTCGTCTATACCGACGGGGATGCAACCGAAGGTCATCACGACCATCTGCGAATGATCATGGTCGCCGATCCGGAGGTGGCACTTCTTGCGGCGGAATACAACCGTGAAGGCGATGCCTTCCGCGAAAAATACGGTCTTTGGTCATTTGAGATCTGTATACAGTACGACGTATCGCTGGATGGCGAGGACAATTGGCAACACAACGAGGAATGGGACACCAACTGGTACACAGACGGTATAGGAAACGGCTATCCGTATGCATCCCTACGAAGTGAACTGATGGAGAGCTTCGAATTCTTCTGGTTGACCTACTATGAAGGCGAGGATGGCAGCGTTTTTGAGCCGTATAAGCCTGCGATCACCACCTATGTATATCACCACGGGGATTGGGACGAAAATATCTATTCCTTCGATGTGGAAAATCACAGTCTTTACATCCGCTGCCGCTACTATATGGAGTGGGAGCCTTTGGTGAAGAACGATGACGGCGAAGGCCCCGGCGAAAAGCAGTCTAAATTCTCCGATTGGTCGGAAAGCGCTGTGTTCGGCAAGAACGGTACGCAGATCACACCCGACGAGCCTACTACATATGCAGCTCCCATCATCTCTGATATGAAGATCGTGCTTTCCGAGGGCGACGAGAACAGCCATATCGAATACGTGCAGACCACGCCCGAATCGGTTTGGATGAACGGTGTGTACTACATTATGAAGGAAGAAGGCCAGTTCGACGGACTTGAAACCCAGGTCAGCATTGACGGCGGTGAATGGATCGAGTTCAGTACCGCAGATTCCGGGGATGATTGGTGCCTCTGGAACGGCAGCCGAGGCGCGTACAATGATGACGTACCCATTGAGGAAAACTCGGGCGTCAAGCTCCGCATCCGCTTCACCGGCACCCACGGCCCCTCCGAGTGGTCGAACGTGCTTGAACTAAACGGCGGCGGTACACGGGAGATTCCCGACAATACGAATAAGCCTACCGACGAGCCGGACGAGGAAAAATGCTCCCTCTGCGGCTTCT
>JAZSDP010000052.1:0-2559 GCA_045531265.1 Acutalibacteraceae bacterium | reverse complement strand
CAAACATTCTGAGATTCGCATCGGATATTGGACCATCTTCAATTATATCCTCAAGTATAAAATTCATATATAAGCAAAATTTGCATATTCAACTATCTTTTAACGACGATACTATATAAACACCCGCACCAACAACCTTGGTAGATATACTAAGGTTGTTTTTTATTTATATTTTGATTAGATAATCAACTAAGGGCTTGAACCTGCCCTCACCGAAGGTGAACACAATCGTTGCCGTTGACGGCAAAGCGTAGCGAGCGCCGTCGAGTCCTGCTACCCGCACCAAACAACTTTGGTAGAATTACCAAGGTTGTTTTTTATTGTTCCACGCCTTTGGGAACAATAAAAAAACACCGCATCCATTTCGGTAGCGGTGTTTTTTTATAATTCTTATTTTACTATTAGTTTTCAGACAACATTTCTTCAAAAACTTCTGTTGGTACCGGTTTTGAATAGTAATAACCTTGTAAATAGCAATTCTCAAATTGACGCAAGAACTCAACCTGTGAAAGAAGTTCAACACCTTCAACAACAACGTCTAAATCCATAGTATGTGCCATTTCAATTAACGCTTTCATAATAACATGGCTCTTGTCGCCTTCACCATCAAGGAATTTTAAATCAAGTTTAATAATATCCAATGGCATTTCTTTTAACATATTAAGTGATGAGTAACCACTACCGAAGTCATCCATAGCAATCCTGAAACCATCTGCCTGAAGTTCACGAATTGTATCGAAAATTTTCCCTGAATCTTCACTGCAAAGTGATTCTGTAATTTCAAGCTCAATATCGTGTGGCTCCAAGTCATACTTTTCAATCAACTCTCTGAACTGACTACGTAATTCACTGCCATAGAAGTGGATTCGTGAAACATTAATGGAAATAGGAACAGTTTTCATCCCTTTTTTCTTTAATTCTGACTGAAAACGACAAGTTTCTTCCCAAACGAAATGGTCAAGCGGATCAATAAATCCATTGCGTTCAAATATATTAATAAATACACCAGGAGACACAAGCCCCTTTTGGGGATGTTGCCAACGAACAAGCGTTTCACCACCGACAATTGATTCAGTAATCGAATCATATTTGGGCTGAACAACTATAAAGAACTGGCGTTCTGCCAAAGCTTGCTCCATTTCAGACTCAACTTCTTGTTCTAACTGAGCTTGTTTGCGTACGTTATCATCATAGAAATGGATATATTCCGTATATGTGTAGTTTTTGTTACGGGTCGCTTCTATTGCCCTGTCACACATAACATTAACAGGCATTTCCTTATCTTCTACCAAAAATACACCGTAAACTACTCGAACATCAATATCATCAAGGAATGTTTTAAAATTCTTAGGAAGTTCTATTTTTTCAAACTCAGATTTTGGAATACACATATAAAAATTATCTATCATAAAACGAGCAAAAATTATGCGTTGATTTACATCTAATTTCTGCAACTGTGCACCAATTTCTTTTAACAACCGGTCACCTACACTCATACCATAGTGCTCATTTACAACCTTAAAATTACAGATATTCATAGAGATAATATAAAAAAGTTCGTTTGATTCTTTAATAAGTTTCTCTGCTTCTTCATAGAAATAAGAACGATTATAAAGACCTGTAATCTCATCTTCTCTTGCTTTTTTCTGTAATATTTCAAACTCTCTTCTTTGGATTTTTGCATCAGCTAATTTGTTTGTAAAAATTCCATAACCAATTATTGCAAATAACAAAATTAAAACTACAACAATCATCCATTTCCAATTCTGGTAAAAAAAGTCAGAATTCTCAAGTGGATACGGTGACATAAGCAATTCACGTTTTACGATTTCGTTAATCTCGTCGTAGGTAATGTGGTGGATTGCTTTATTTATAATATCTATAAGCATCTGTTGTTCTTCTAATGCTACTAAACACACATTATTTCCGTGGTCAACCCCCGGAACAACCGTAAGTTTATCTGAAAACTCAGGTTTCTGCATTAAATAACTTGCACGGTGTGTATTTTGAATTACCACACCAACTTTTTTATCGGTAAGCGCTTCAAAGCAGGATTTAGCATCATCAAAATACTGAATCTCATAGTCAGGATTTTCCTCAAGAAGCATTGGTTCTAAATATGCTAAATCCTTTGTTAAAGCAATAATATGGGATACATATTCATCTTCAACAAAAGCAACTTTACGCTTAACATATGAAATGGAAACATTTGTAATAGAATTCGAAAGAATAGTACCTTCCAAATCACTCATATACTGTAAAGCATTTTGTGTATGTAAAAGAAGGTAACCGTCGTTCATAAAGTCCTTGTAGGTTTCCTGAGAGTAATTTTCAACATCTCCGCCTTCAAGAACAATATTGATACCGCTTTTCTGAGAGAGAAGTTTTATAACCTCTGCCCATATACCTTTGGTTTCGCCGTTTTCCATATAACAAGATGGATGTTGATCCTGAATAAGCTTAACCTTTATAGTTCCAAGGTTTTTAATGTAATTCAACTCTTCTTTTGTGTAAAGAGGCATACTGCTTATTGACTCGTGATTAAAATACTTTGCCCTC
>JAZSDP010000014.1:0-45614 GCA_045531265.1 Acutalibacteraceae bacterium | reverse complement strand
CGAAGCCGAGCACTGATAAGTCGTTGCCGTTTTTGTCCTTGAGATATTTCATAGTTTTTCTCCTTTACTGATTGCGGTATTTTTCTGCCTGAAGATTGAACATATAAGCGTAAGTGCCGTTTTGCTTCATAAGCTCTTCGTGGCTGCCGCTTTCAATTATTCTGCCGCCCTTCATAACATAGATTCTGTCAGCATTGATTGTTGTGGAAAGTCGGTGAGAAATGAAAATTACGGTTTTGTTTGTTGCCGCTTCTGTCATAGCCTTGTTGAGATTATATTCGGCTATGGGGTCAAGGTTTGCCGAAGGCTCATCAAGAATAACATAAGGACAGTTTTTGTAAAATGCACGGGCAATGGCAACCTTCTGGCTTTCACCGCCTGAAAGCATAACACCTTCATCGTCAAATTCCCTGAGCATTTCTGTTTTGTTTCCGTGAGGAAGCTTTTTTGTAAATCCGCTGTGTCCCAAAGCTTCTGTAACCTTTTCGCTGTCAAATTCTCTGTCAAGGGCAACGTTTTCTCCCACACTGCAGGAGAAAAGCTGAAAATCCTGAAATACTGCAGAAAATCTTTCACGGTGTGAATTGAGAGTGAAACTTCTTATATCCTCACCGTCAATTTTGATTTCACCCTTCGTTGGGTCGTAAAGCCTCAGAAGCAGATTGGTAAGGGTGGTTTTGCCTGCTCCGTTATAGCCTACGAGGGCTATTTTTTCATAGGGCTTTATAGTAAGGTTAATGTCGCTGAGGGTAGGCTCACTGTTGCCGGGATAGGTAAAGCTGAGATTTTCTATTTTAATTTCCTTAGGCTCGCTTACGGGCGCTGTCTTTTCTCCGTCTTTGACCTTGAAATCAGCCTTTATGAATTCACGGTACTTTTCAATCATCTTACCTCTTTCTGAGAATACGGCAACAGCCCAAACGGTAAGGAAGTTGATTGAAATTGCAATTGAGTGTGCGCCGTTGAAGGCAGCAACAAAATCGCCGGGTGAAAGGCTCTCTTTAACAAGCACGCAGTAGCCCAGATAAAGAGGAAGAACAAACATAAAGCCTAAAATCTGTATGCCTGTTTCCTGAACCATATAAAGGGATGAAATCTTTTTCCAGTAACGCTTCTGATTCTTTATAACGTCGTCTGCGGCATCGTTGTATCTTTCTATAAGAAGAGGAGAGATGTCATTCATCCTTACTTCCTTGCAGTAATCCTGCAAATAAAAAATACGCTGAAAATAGTCGCTTCTTCTGTGGTACTTTGTGTTGTCGATTCTTCTGCCCATCTGTAAATCACCGATTTTTCGGCTGAGAGGAAGAAAGGCGCAGATGAAAATAAGAATAATCAGAAGGCATACGGGGTCAATTGAAATAAGTACGCCGGAGATGGTGATAAGTGAAATTACATTGCCCACATAGTTTCTTACAAGGCCGAGAAGGTTCTGAATGTTATCCGATGAGGATTCAATTGTAAGAATGAAGTTGTTGTAAAATTCGGGGTTGTCATAGCTCGCCTGGTCAAGCATTTTTGCTTTTTCGTAAAGATTTCTGTTAAGATTGTAATGCACCTTTTCCTTTTCAATGTTCCAGAAGAATTCTCTGTAAAGCCAGGAAAGAAGGGTGCTTGTAACAAGCACTGCGGCAATGGCAATAACAGCATAGAATATACGGTGAAGGTCGGTGCCCTCGGAAACAACATCAATAATATATTTTATGCCGAGAACGGATATGAGCCTTCCGGGAAGAATCTGCAGTATACCCCATATAAAGTCACCGATAACAAGAAGGGGAGAGGCCTTAAAAATCAGCTTTACAAAGAAAATGATGTTGGAAAGCATAGAGTGTTCATTTTTATTCTTTTTCATTCTCGTTTACCTCCTCATCTCTGTTGTAGCTTGAAGACTGCAGGGTAAACATACGGCAGTATTCTCCGCCCTTTGCCATAAGTTCACTGTGGGAGCCCATTTCAATAAGCTCACCGCCGCCGATAACAATAATTTTATCGGAAAGCACGGCACTTGAAAGACGGTGGGAAATATAAAGCACGGTTTTGCCTTTGGTAACCTCAATCAGATTCTGATACATATTGTATTCGGCAATAGGGTCAAGTGCTGAGGAGGGCTCGTCAAGAACGGCAAACTGAAAATCCTTTGCAAAAAGTCTCGCCGTGGAAACCTTCTGATTTTCACCGCCGGAAAGACCTATACCGTCATTTTCAAATTCCTTTGTCAGCACCGTGTCTCCGCCTTTGGGTAAGGCTGAAATTTTATCCCATATACCGCTTTGAGCGAGGGCTTTTTCTGCAAGCCCTTTTTCTTCAGCTGTACATTCATGGCAAAGAATATTTTCAAAAACAGAAACGGCAAAGTTTCTGTAATCCTGAAAAACTGCACCGTAACTCTCTCTGAGAGAAGCAAGGTCATATTCTTTTATGTTTCTGCCGTTATAAAGAATTTCCCCCTCGGTAGCATCATAAAAACGGAGCATAAGCTTAACTATTGTGCTTTTACCTGCACCGTTAACGCCTACAAGTGCTACGGTTTCACCTTTGTTTATTTTAAAAGAAAGATTTTTAAGGGACTCCTTTTTTGCCGAAGGATAACGGAAGGACACATTCTTAAATTCAAGGGATTCAAATTCACCGCATTTTTCCTTGCCGCTTGTGATTTTAGGCTCATAGTCAAAGAAATCGCGGAGATTCTGAAAATAAAATGCAGACTGACTTATCATTTCAAAGCTGCCTGCAACATGCATTGTTGCCTGCTGAACGGCATTGATTGAAGAAAGCACAACGGAAAAGGATGAAACAGTCATTTTATCCGTATGTACAAATTGATAGCCTGCAAGTGCATAAGTGCCTATGGTGGGAATAAAGTCACTGAAAAGTGAGCTTAGCATACTGTAAAGAAAAAGCTTTATTCCGTATTTTTTCAGTATTTCCATATTCATATCAATGGCGTTTTTAAAACGGTCCATAAGAACAAGGAAGATGTTTGATGTTCTCATATCCTTTGAATATTCCTTAAGGAAAACCGTTCTCTGAATATAAGCCTTGATACGGTTATTTGTTGTCATTTCCTTGTCTCTTTTATAAACAAGCTTGCTTTTGAAAAGCTCAACCGCAAAAACAAGAGCAACGGGTGCAAGGAAAAGAAGATACACAGGGTCAATGGCGGTTACTGTGCCGATAACAAGGCAAAGTGAAACGATGCCTGCAATGATTGAAGCAACATTAGCACAAACAGAGTCAAACATTCCCCATGCAAGAATTTGTGTTGCTCTTTGATATTTGTCATAAAAGTCGGGATCTTCGTAGCAGGAAATGTCCAATTCAATTGCCTTTCGGAACACCTTGTTGTTAAGTCCCTTCAGCACATTTTTAGTGGCGACCTGTTTCAAATAGGCAGTGTACCAGTATATACCTCTGAGTATAAAGGAAACAACGAAGAACATAAGCAGGGTGCTCAAATAATCCCTGAAATCGCCTCTTGCATCAATTATTCCGAGAAGCACTTTGAGAAAAAGAATATTCTGAACAAAAAGTGAGAATACAAGCTCTGCCGAATAACTGATAAGTGAACAAATCAGCAGTCTTTTATCCGTCTGCCACACTAATTTAAGTGCGAATATTATATTCTTTATAATGGGCACCTTTTTATCAGGGTCAAAGCCATGTCTGTGGCGGTACATCGGTGGCGGCATAGAATCACCTCATTTTACTTTAAAAGAATTTTCCTTTTGTATAATACACCTCGTAAAAGCAAAATACAAGTCTTGATTTTTCTGCATTTCTGTGCTATCATATATATGTAAAAAAGAAAGATATTTTTGCCTTTTGTCACACCGTGGCGAAAGGTATTTTTTTCTTTCTGTAATATTGCAAATTTTTCCTGAGAGTGTATAATCATATTGTAAATTAATTTTGAGGAAGTGTTACTATGACAAAAATATTTGCACACAGAGGCTTTTCAGGCAAGTATCCCGAAAACACAATGCTCGCTTTTAAAAAGGCCGTTGAAATCGGCGTTGACGGAATTGAGCTTGACATCCACCTTACAAAGGATAATGAGATTGTTATTATTCACGACGAGGACATCAAGCGCACTTGTGACGGTGAAGGTCTTGTTAAGGATATGACTCTTTCTGAACTTCAGAAATATGATGCATCGGCTTCTTTCAGAGGTGTTTACGGCTTTTGCGGCATTCCCACTCTCAGGGAGTATTTTGAACTTATTAAGGATACGAATATCGTAACTAATATTGAGCTTAAAACGGGCGTTTACGAATATCCCACAATTGAAAAAAGAACAGTTGAGCTTATAAAAGAATTCGGCCTTGAGGACAGAATAATTTTCTCCTCCTTCAATCATTTCACCGTAAAACGCTGTGAGGAAATCGCTCCCGGAATCACAAGGGGATTCCTTACGGGCGATTGGCTTGTAGACTTCGGCAAATACGCCAAGGAAAGAAATGTTCAGTGCTGCCATCCTTGGCACATTACTCTCAATGAGGAATCAGTTAAGGAAATCCACGATGCAGGTATGGTTATAAACACCTGGACAGTTAACGAATATACGGACATTGAAAGACTTTCAAAAATGGGTGTGGACTGCCTTATCGGTAACTTTCCCGACAGAATGATTGAACTTATTAGGGGTTAGGGCCTAGGATCTAGGATTTAGTGCTTGATTGAGCTTGATAGGTGATAGTTTTATGATTAAAAGTTATAAAGATTTGGTAGTTTGGCAAAAATCTATGTTCCTTGTAAAGACCATATATATTGTTACAAAGAAACTCCCTAAAGAAGAAACATATGCTCTTGCTGACCAAATGAGGCGTGCTTGTGTTTCTGTTGCATCTAATATCGCAGAAGGTTATGAAAGAGGCAGCACTAAGGAATATGTCCAGTTTTTAGTTATTGCAAGAGCCTCAAAAGCAGAACTTGAAACACAATTGCAAATATGTACCATGTTAAACTATTTAACAACGGAAGAAATAGCTGAATCACTTACTTTATGTGAGGAAGTAGGCAAAATGCTTAACAGCATTATAAATAAACTTAAACTCCCTAACCCCTAGGTCCTAGATCCTAGGCCCTATATATAAAGAAAGAGGTTAACCGAAAAATGCTACTAATACTCGCAGTCATATATATAGTCTTCATCTCACTCGGGCTTCCCGATTCTCTTTTCGGTGTTGCCTGGCCCGTTGTTCATAATGAATTCGGTGTAAGTGAAAGCTTTGCTTCCGTTTACAGCATAATAATAAGCATCTGTACCGGCGGTGTAAGCTTTGTTTCGGGAAGGCTTATAAGAAAATTCGGCACAAGTAAGGTAACCCTTGTTTCAATTCTTCTTACTGCCTTTGGTCTTATCGGTATCAGCTTTTCGCCTAATATTGCGGTTATGATGCTGTTTTCCGTAATAATGGGCTACGGTGCAGGTGCTATTGATACGGGTCTTAACAATTTTGTGTCCCTTCACTATAAAGCTCAGCATATGAACTGGCTTCACTGCTTCTGGGGTGTGGGTGTTACCGTAAGCCCCCTTATAATGTCTCTGTTTTTAGGTGATGACGGAAGTCAGTGGCGCAAGGGGTATGTTGTTGTAGCTTTATTGCAGCTTCTTATTGGCTTTATTGTTCTTCTGTCCTTAAAAAAATGGAGAGGTATTGAAAAAAGCGTTGAATCTGCTGATGGCGAAGAAGGTAAATCCGATGCAAAAATCCTTGATATTATAAAAATCAAGGGCGTTATTACAAGCATTGCTTCACTGGGATTTTATTGCAGCATGGAGTTTCTTCTGGGTACCTGGGGTGCAACCTATGCTGTTAATGTTTTTGCCCTTTCACCCGACGAAGCGGCAAAATGGGTGTCCCTTTACTACGGCGGTATAATGCTCGGCAGAATGCTCTCCGGCTTTATCTCAATGAAGCTTTCCGATAAAAACCTCATAAGGGGCGGTATTGTTGTGTCGTTCCTGGGCATTGCAGTTATGGCACTGCCTTTGGGCAAAATATCAATGGTCGGTCTTATTCTTATCGGTATCGGCTTCGGGCCTGTTTTTCCCAGTGTACTGCACAGTGTTCCCGAACGCTTCGGCAGTACCTATTCTGCGGATATAACGGGATATCATATGGGCGGTGCCTATGCCATAGGCTTTACTGTACAGATGATTTACGGCTATGTTGCCTCATATACAAGCTTTAAAATAACACCCTTTGTTCTTGTTGCTCTTTGCCTCGGCTTATGGGCACTGAATGAAACAACTCTTAAAAAGGTCATAAAAAAATGATATATAAAGAAAATGTCTGAAGGTTTTTACTTCAGACATTTTCTTTTACTATTTTAAAGGCAAGTTCTTCTAACTGTTCAATGCTTTCTAAAGTACCAACCTGCTGGCGATACTGTGCCGCACCGTGAATACCCTTTATATACCAGGCGGCGTGTTTCCTTGCTTCACGGATGCCCACTCTTTCGCCTTTGTATTCACATATTAGCTTAATATGCTCCACCATAACCCTCATTCTTTCGCTTACGGGAGGCTCCGGGAGGATAATACCGTTTTTGAGGTAGGCATTAATCTGGCTGAACACCCAAGGGCGTCCGAGGGCTCCTCTGCCAACCATAAGATAGTCGCAGTTGGTTTCTTCAATCATCTGTGCCGCTGTAATACCGTCAACTATATCACCGTTGGCAATAAGGGGGATGCCGATGTTTTTCTTTACCTCGGCAATCATTTTTCTGTCAACAGGGGGAGCGTACATCTGCTGTTTTGTTCTGCCATGCACCGTAACTGCACTCATACCCGCTTTTTCGGCTCTTTGCGCCATATCAATACAGTTTATGTTATCGCTGTCCCAACCGAGACGGATTTTAACCGTAACGGGAATATCAACCGCTGATTTTACCGAACGCATAATTTCTTCGGCAAGGTCAGGGCTTCTCATCAGGGCACTGCCGCCGCCGTTGCCTGCAATTTTAGGTGCGGGGCAACCCATATTAATGTCAATTGCATCAGGCTCAAAGGCTAAACAGCCCCTTGCACTTTCTGCCATAATATAGGGGTCTGAGCCGAATATCTGAGCCGCCGCAGGCCGTTCCTCTTTGGAAAGAAAAAGCAATTGCTTTGACTTTCTGTCGTGCATTGTAAGTCCCTTGCTTGAGACCATTTCACTCACAACATAGGAAGCACCGTATCTTACGCAAAGCTCACGGAAGGCTCTGTCTGCAACGCCTGCCATGGGCGCCAGGGCAGCAGTACGGCTGTCTATTTCAATATCTCCGAGTTTCATTCAATCATTCCTTTTAAAAATTACGGCTAATTTTATCACATTTTTTATAAATATACAAGAGAAATTTGAGTATAACTTTTCGTGGATATTATTTCCTTTTTATCCTTTACAATTGACAAACCCTTCCATACTTGTTACAATAATAAAAGCAACTTATGGAGGTTTTCAGATGAAAAACAGCTTACTTAAAATAATTGCCGTAATGTGCATCTTTATGTGTTTCACGGGTGTTGTTTCCGGTGTTGGTGAGTCCGTTGCTGACAACGAAACCACAACTCAGGCTGAGGAAACCACTCAAGCCTTTGAAGAAACAACTCAGGCAGAGGAAACAACCTCAACCGAAGCAGAAACCACTCAGAAGCAGGAAGAGCCTACAACCAAGCCTCAGCTCCCGAAACCCGTCACCATTTCGAAGCCTGTTATAAGCTATGTGAAGGCTACGGCAGAGGGCGTAAAGGTCAAATGGGGTAAGGTCAGCGGCGCGGCCTCTTACCGTGTCTACAGAAAGGCTTCAGGCTCTGACCGTGTTGAAATCGGTACGGCAAGGGGCACAAGCTTTGTTGACAAAAAGGCTCCCTCAGGTAAAAAAATCAGCTATTATGTAAGATGCGTTGATTCCTACGGAAGATTAGTCAGCTCCTATAGTTCTTCAAAAAGTCTCAGCTATGTAAAGGCTCCCGTAATCAAAAAGTTTTCCAATACCGAAACGGGCACAAAAATAACATGGTCAAAGGTTGAAGGTGCATCAAAATACAGAGTGTCGGTTCTTGACAGTAAGGGAAAGTGGAAGAATCTTGCAATCACTAAGTCAACAAGCTATACCCATAAGGGTCTGAAATCTGGCACAAAATATACATATACCGTAAGATGTCTCAATTCTGATGAAAAAGCTGTCAGTGCATATAACACCGAAGGCTTTACAAACATATTCCTTACTTCTCCTTCAGTTTCATCTTTGAAGAATGTTAATGGCGGTGTGAAAATAAGCTGGAAAAAGAAAAACGGTGCCGCTTCCTATGCCGTTTACAGAAAAACCTCAAAGTCCGACTGGAAGGAAATCGGTAAGGCAAAAGGCTCAAGCTACACCGATAAAACCGCGGTATCAGGCAAAAAGTATACCTACAGTGTAAGATGCCTTGATTCCTCAGGCAAGGCAGTCAGCGTAATGAATTCGGGCAAGAGCATTACATATGTAAAAGCTCCTTCAATCAAAAGCTTTTCACCTACTGCGACAGGTGTAAAAATCACCTGGTCAAAGGTAGAGGGTGCGGCAAAATATACAGTATATTCCGTTGACAGTAAGGGCAATCTTAAATCTCTTGCAACGGTTAAATCAACAAGCTATACCCATAATAAGCTTAAATCCGGAAAGAGAAATATCTATACCGTAAAATGTCTCAATTCCGATGGCAAGGTTATAAGCGGCAGTGCAGAAAGCAAGGCCTTCCGTTTTATTGCTCCGCAGTCAATTTCCTCTGTTACCAAAAACGATAAGGGCATTCTTATTAAGTGGCCGTCAGTTAAAAATGCAAAAGGCTACCGTGTTCTCAGGAAGACTCTTGGCGGTAAATTTGAAAAGCTCGCCGATGTCAAGGGTGCTACATCATATGTTGACACCACTGCCAATACCAAAACCGTTTACAGCTATTCTCTCAGGTGCCTTGACAGTAAAGGCAATTATATGAGTTATTACAAAACCGATACCAAGTATTATCTTGACGGAAAGCCGGCTGAAGGCACCTTTACTGTTAACGGCAATAAATACCGTTTGTCGGACGGTCTTTTTCGCAGCGGTATTCAGACAATTGACGGTAAAAAGTATTACTACGATTCAACGGGCAATGTGCAGAAAAACGGTATAGTCGGTTCAAAGAAGGACGGCTATTATTATGCCGATAAAAAAGGTGTAATCAACTTCAATTATGTAAACGGTGTAAAACACAACGGCGAAAGTTGGATTGTAAGCAACGGTAAAGCTAAAAAAGCCACAACTAAATCAGATATAGTTCTTTACAGAGCCGCAAAAGAGGTCAATAGAGCAACAAACACCTCAATGACAAAAGCACAGAAGCTCAAGGCTTGCTTTGATTACTGCAAAAAGGCTTACAATGAGCGCAACCCGAGAATACCTCATTATACAGGTATGGATTGGCCTATTGTTTACGCTAACGATATGTTTGTTGACGGAGCAGGTAACTGCTTCAGCTATGCCGCCGCCTTCGCTTATATGGCAAAGGCTATAGGCTATACAGAGGTTTACTGCTGTAACAGCGGAGGACACGGCTGGGCAGAAATTGACGGCAAAATCTATGACCCCGAATGGAGCAGACACCATTCAAATTACACCTATTTCGGATTGGATTACAACAAAATCAAGAACCCGAATTACAAGGGCGCAATTGCAGCTGGATACCCCTGGATGCACATTAAAATATAGCAAAAAAGAGGCTGTGCATAGCACAGCCTCTTTTTTGCACATCCCTTATTGACAAGCAGGCTCATATAATATATAATAACAGTTGAACAATCATTCAAACGAGAAATCGAGGTAAAGCTATGAATAGATACAATGAAAACGATAAAGAATATCTTGTTTTAGGTCAGGACACAGCAAACCGTATGAGGGAAAGCGAATTGGACGAGGATGTGCTTTTTGAACTTGCAGAGCTTTTCAAAATCTTCGGTGACTCTAACCGTATAAGAATTCTCTATGCACTTTCGGATGCGGAGCTTTGTGTGAGCGATATTGCGAATATGCTTTCGCTTTCCGTTTCAGCCGTGAGCCATCAGCTTCGCATACTTAAAGCGTCCAAGCTTGTGAAATGCAGAAGAGAAGGCAAAATAATTTTTTATATGCTTTCCGATGAGCATGTGAGGGATATTATAAATATCGGCCTTGAGCACGTAATAGAATAAATGAGGTGAGATTATGAAAACACAAAGAAATATACTCATTGCTTTTATTCTCAATCTTTCTTTCTCTGTTTTTGAATTTATAGGCGGTGCTTTTTGCGGCAGTGTCGCAATAGTCTCAGATGCGGTTCACGACCTGGGTGATGCGGTAAGCATAGGCATTGCATATTTTCTTGAAAGAAAAAGCAAAAAATCTCCCGATGATGTGTATACCTACGGTTACACAAGGTATTCCGTTATAGGCGGAGTTATCACAACCTCTATTCTTATTTTCGGCTCTCTTGCCGTTATGTATAATGCTGTTATGAGAATAATCAACCCCGTTGAGATTAATTATAACGGTATGCTTATATTTGCCGTGGTCGGAGCTTCGGTGAATTTTATTGCCGCTTTTTTCACAAGGGAAGGGGATTCCGTTAATCAGAAGGCAGTCAATCTCCATATGCTTGAGGATGTTCTGGGATGGGTAGTTGTGTTGGTCGGTGCTGTCATTATGAAGTTTACCGATATGAGGATTATAGACCCGCTTATGTCACTCGGTGTTGCCGTGTTTATCCTTGTAAATGCTGTTAAAACTCTTAAAAAGGCACTTGACCTTTTTCTTGAAAAAGCCCCCGACAGCATATCAGTTGCCGAAATAAAAGAACACCTTTGCCATATTGACGGTGTTATGGATGCTCATCATATCCACATCTGGAGTATGGACGGAGTAAATAATTACGCCACGGTGCATATCGTAACCGATGAAGAGCCCCACAGAATCAAGAATCTTGTCCGTGAGGAAATGGCTGAGCACGGAATAACTCACGTTACTGTAGAAATTGAAACGGGTGACGAGCACTGCCATGAAATAAGCTGTTCGGTAAAGCACGGCTGTGAATTAGGTCATCACCATCATCATTAAAAAACTCTACCATTTTTTGTAATAGTGTGTTATAATAAATAGGTTGACGAGTATAAATACGAACCCGCCTAAAAGTGCGAATTTTTGAGCCTTTTCGGCGTTTCGGACTTGAAAGGCGGCAGCCTGTCGGCATCCTCAACATCCAAAAACTCTACAAAAATTCGCACTTTTTGGTCTGATGATTTTTTACAGAGCGAATTTTTGTCAAGACAAGGCACAAAACGCAGTAAATCCTTTCGGATTTACAAGTATTTTAACAAAGGATTGGCGAAAATCCGCCTGCAAAAAACGGGTTTGGATTATACTCGTCAACCTAAGACTAAACAATCCGAGGTGTAATATGAAACTTCTTGTAATTGACGGTAACAGTATCATAAACAGAGCCTTTTACGGCATAAAGCTCCTTTCAACAAAGGACGGTCGGTTTACTAACGGTATTTACGGCTTTATGAATATCCTTCTCAAGCTCCGTCAGGAGTGTGAGCCTGATGCCGTTGCAGTTGCTTTTGACCTGAAAGCACCTACCTTCCGCCACAAAATGTATGCTGACTATAAGGCAGGCAGAAAAAGTATGCCTGATGAGCTCCGTTCACAGATGCCGATTCTCAAAGAGTTACTCGGCTACCTCGGTTATACAATTGTTGAAAAGGAAGGCTATGAGGCTGACGATATCCTCGGTACCCTTTCCGCTCAGTGTAAGGGTGACGACCGTTGCTTTATTGCAACGGGAGACAGAGACTCCCTTCAGCTTATATCCGATAACACAACGGTCCTTCTTGCCGCAACAAAAATGGGTAAGGCTGTAACCACAGCCTACGATAAGGCTCTTTTAATGGAAGAATACGGTGTTGAGCCGAAAGGTATGATTGAAATCAAGGCTCTTATGGGCGACTCATCGGATAACATCCCCGGCGTTGCCGGTATAGGTAAAAAAACGGCAGGGGACCTTATTCAGAAATACGGCAGCATTGATTATATTTATGAGCACTTAGATGAACTTGAAATCAAAAAGGGTGTTTACGATAAGCTTCTTTCAGGTAAGGACAGTGCTTATCTCAGCCGTACCTTAGGTACAATTAGCCTTGAAGCCCCCGTTGACCTTGATTTGGGCAGCTACAGAATTAAGGAATGTGACGCGGTAAAGGCAATTAAGCTTCTTGTGTCCCTTGAAATGTTCGGCATAATTGAAAAACTGGGCCTTACTTCTGTCGCTGTTCAGCCCGAAACAGACACAGATGAGGAGTTCAGTGCTGAATTCTGCGAGCAGAGGGATTTACCGTATCTTTTAGGTGAATTGAAGAAAAACGGCAAAGCATATTTTCTTCCCGATTTTGAAAAGGATGAGCTTTACGGTCTGTGCTTCCTCCTTAACGGTAAAATCCATTATGTGCCTTCTAACTGCTTTGATTTTACTGATTTCTTCCAAGATTTTTGTGAAGGCGAATGGGAAAAATATACATCCGATATAAAACTGCTTTATAAATACGCTCTTAAAAGGGGATTTGAAATTAAAAATGTAAAAGCCGATACATCACTTATGGCGTATATTCTTAACCCCTCAGCCAATTCCTATGATATAACAAGGCTTTGCGAGGAATACGGCATAGGAAAGGCAAAAGTTGAATGTGAAGAATGCTACGGTGAAATAGCTTCATCCGTTTCCTGCCTTGAAAAACTGTGTGATGTCCTTTCAGATAAAATAAGCGAAAACGGACAGAATGAACTGCTTTACGGTATTGAGCTTCCTCTTTCCGAGGTCCTTGCAAGTATGGAAAATGAGGGCTTTCTCGTAAACAGACAGGGTATTGAAGAGTTTGGTGAGGAAATGAGCCGAAGAATAAACGGGCTTACATCCAAAATTTATTCCGAAGCAGGCTTTGAATTCAACATCAATTCTCCCAAGCAGCTCGGCGTTGCACTTTTTGAAAAAATGGGTATACCCTGCAAAAAGAAAACCAAAAGCGGTTATTCCACCAATGCAGAAGTCCTTGAAGAGCTTGCTGACGAATATCCCATTGTAAAGGATGTTCTGGAATACCGTACCCTCTCCAAGCTTAAATCCACCTATTGCGAAGGTCTTCTCAAAGTGATTGAAAAGGACGGAAGAATACGCTCAACTCTTAATCAGACGGAAACAAGGACAGGCAGAATTTCCTCTACTGAGCCTAATTTACAGAATATACCCGTAAGGTCTGAAATCGGCAGAGAGATGCGTAAATTCTTTGTTGCACAAAATGGCAAGATCCTTGTAGATGCTGACTACTCACAGATTGAGCTTCGTGTTCTTGCTCACCTTTCCGATGATGAAATAATGATAAAGGGCTTCAATGAGGGTGAGGATGTGCACACCATCACAGCATCTCAGGTATTCAATATGCCGATTAATATGGTAACTCCCCTTATGAGAAGCAGAGCCAAGGCTGTAAACTTCGGCATTGTTTACGGTATAGGTGCATTTTCTCTTGCTAAGGATATCGGCGTAACAAGAAAGGAAGCAGATGCTTATATCAAGGGCTATCTTCACCATTATGCAGGTATAAGAAGTTACCTTAGCGAGGTAGTAGAAAAGGCAAGAGAAGACGGCTATTGCAGTACACTTTTCGGCAGAAGAAGATATCTGCCTGAGCTTACGGCAAGCAACAAAATGCTTCAGGCATTCGGTGAAAGGGTTGCTAAAAATATGCCCGTACAGGGTACTGCGGCAGACATAATCAAAATTGCAATGATAAAGGTCTATAAGCGTCTCAGGGACGAAAAGCTTGACGCAAGACTCATTATGCAGGTTCACGATGAATTGCTCGTTGAATGTGATGAGATCATAAAGGATAAGGTTTCCGCAATTGTTAAAGAAGAAATGGAAAACGCCTGCATTATGAAGGTTAAGCTTACTGCAGATGTAAGTACGGGTAAAAACTGGTATGAAGCAAAATGATGAATAAATTGTTACAGAAACAGTTGAATTCGTACCGAAATGATGTTATAATAGCTGTGACTATATTTTTGGGGGATTCGTTTTGAAGATTAAAGATAAATTTTCTAATAATTTTAATAAAAGTGATATATTGGGCTTCGGACTTATTATAGTTCTGTGTGTTGTTGTTCTTGTTTTGCTTTCATTCGGACTAAATCATAACAGAACTAAGGAGGCGTTTGTGTCTTCTGAGGCTATTTCAACTGCCCCTACGGTTATAACAACAACGGTACCAACAACATTGCCCACAACCGCAACAACTGTTCCGGTGTCTCAAACCGAAAGCACCACGGTTACAACTCAGCCTGTTTCAACAACCCAAAAGTCAGAGCCAACGAGTGTACCTGAAAGCACAACAAAGGTGCCCACAACAAAAGGTGAGCCCACAAAGGCGGAAATTCTTAAAAAGGTTACTGACGGCATTAATGCTCTTAAGGCTTCTGATGCTTCATATCTCGGAACAAAGACTCAGAATATAGTAATCAATGTAACAGATTGTACTTATCCTGCTTTCCTTGGTGTTATCAACAGTGTTATCAAGGCTATTGCCAATGAGGAAATCCTTGAATACGATTTTGTAAACGGCAAGTGTATGGACCCTGAGGGAGACGCAGAAATCACAACAAACGATGCTATTCCTCCCGTTGGAACTGCCTTCGCACTCACAATCCAGGGCGTAAGAGAAGCTAAGGTAGAAAAAACGGGGGATAATACAAAGTATACCGTTATTCTTGTTCCGGAAACAGGCACTTTGCAGCAGCCGAAGCCTCCTCACCACGGCGTTGCCTGCGATACACTTGATTTCTCCCTTTTCTCAATTCCTATGGGTGAAATCACAAAGTCAGAATTCAATTATCCCGGTGCAACAATTACCGTTACCTATGATAAAAACGGCAAGGTAGTGGGTTACAGTGAGCATCTTGATATGGACGGTGTGGGCGAAGGTAAAGCCCTCGGTATAACAGCCTCCGCCGACCTTAACGGATATATCGACGAAAGCTGGGTAATTGTCTGGAAATAAACAGAAAAGCCGTTTGTGAATGATTTGTTTACTGATATTGACAAAAAGGCAGATAAAATGATATTATATAATGGTAGTTTTGTGCGGCGAAAAACCGCTTTTAACAAAGAATATTCAAAAGAAAAGAGGTAATACCAATGGCAATGTCTGATCTCGGTGTAATGCTCGGTGAAATGGTTTTCAGGGGCGTTAACCACTTCACATCTGTACCTGTTGAAACTCAGGAAAAGATTCTTCTTCAGATTATGGATGAAAACAAGGATACCGAATACGGTAAGAAAATCGGCTTCAAGGATGTTCATTCTGTTGAAGACTTCCAGAGAATTGTACCCCTTTCAACTTATGACACATATGCAGATTATGTTGACCGTATGCTTGACGGTGAAAAGAATCTTATGATGGCAAGAAAGTGCGTAAGATACTGTACTTCCTCGGGCTCAGTAGGTAAGCCCAAGGTTCTTCCCCAGTCAGCAAAGGCTCTTTTCAATATGCAGTCAATGGGCTTTGCAGCAACTCCCGCCTGTGCTAAGCTCTGGTTCCAGAAGCACGGCAAGAAGTTCCCCAAGCAGATTGGTCCCGTTGCAGTTATTCTCACAGGTCACAAGATGAAGGACGGCAAAATGGGTAACGGTGCAGGTCAGGTTCCCTTTACTTACCTTAAGCCTATTTCAAAGTTCTTTATGACAACTCCCAATGACTTTATGTATCCCGAAAACGAGGATGCAGTTGACTCAACATATTTCCACCTTCGTTTTGCTCTTCAGCGCCGTGATGTAACCTTCCTCGGCTCAATGGTTGTAACCCTTCTTACTGGTATGTTCGACTATCTTGAAGCAAACTGGGAAATGATTTGTAAGGATATTGAACTCGGCACAATTGACCCGAGCATCAAGTGTCCTCCCGAGCTGCGTGCAAAATGGGAAAAGAAGTTCAAGCCTATGCCTAAGAGAGCCGCAGAAATCAGAAGAGAGTGCGAAAAGGGCTTTGATGACCCCATCGCAAAGAGAATATGGCCTGACTTTGTATGGTCATACGGTATGGTTGGTTCAAATCTTAAATTCTATGTTCAGAAGCTCCGTAAGCACATCGGAGACGCTCCCATCCACAATATGGGTTATGCTGCTGCAGAAGGCTATATGGCAATGCCCGTTGAACTTGACGTGAACGATGCAGTTCTTCTTCCCCGTTCAATTTTCTTTGAGTTCATTCCCATTGATGACCCTGAATGCGAAAGACCTCTCACAATCGGTGAGGTTGAAGAAGGCAAGGATTACGAGCTTGTTGTAACAAACTTCTCAGGTCTTTACCGTTACCAGATTGAAGACGTTGTACGTGTTACAGGCTTCTACAATAAAACTCCGAAGATTGAATTCCTTTACAGAAACAATCTTGCAATGAACATTGCAAATGAAAAGACCACAACACAGATGGTTGACTGGGCAGCACAGAAGGTACAGGAAGAGCTTGGAATTTCCTTCAAGGGATACAGCTTCTATGATGACCTTCAGAGCGACCCCGTACGTTATGTAATGTTTGCAGAGCCTGAAGGAGATATTTCAAAGGATAAGCTTCCTGAAATTGAAGAATGCCTTGATAAGTGGCTCAGCGAAAGTAATGAAAAGTACTTCAAGTACCGCCGTTGGGGTATGATCGGTCCCGCTAAGGTTACTCTTCTTAAAAAGGATACATATAACGATTACAAGGATATGCTTAAAAAGCAGGGCAGAATACTTAACCAGATTAAGCCCGTAACCGTTATCAATACCGACGAAAGAAAAGAATTCTTCTTTGCACATATTGATGAATAATTAAACAGAAACCTTCCTTTTTCTTGCAAGTTGAAAGGAAGGTTTTTTAGTTTGTCGTCATAATTGTATGGTTTTATATTGACAGTTGAGAAATTTAATTATATAATATTCTATAATATAATTATGGCGTAGCCTTATTAAGGGCAGCCATTTCATTTGGAGGGAAAAACAATGAAAAAAGCATTATCTGTAATTCTTGCTCTTATTATGACTTTCAGCCTTTGCAGTGTTGTTGCAGCCGCTGAATCAGAGGAGCTGGTAATTGCGATCGCAAATGACCTGCACTATAATCTCAAGGCTTCCACAACTGTTACAAAGCGTAACAGTATTGATGAGGATTTTGCCCATATCGGCTCATCAGGAAGGCTTGTCAATGAATCAGTTGCAATTATTAGCGCATTCCTTGAAGCTGTGGGAAAAGGTGACAACGAATATTTAATCATACCCGGTGACTTTACCGAAACAGGCTCGAAAGAAGAAACTTTGCTTTTTGCCGCAATGCTCAGCCAATTTGAAGCAAAGTACAACAAGCAGGTTTATGTAGTTCCCGGTAATCACGACCTTTATGACTTTACACTTGACGAATTCAGAACAGTGTTCGCTCAGTTCGGTTATGATGAGGCTCTCGAAAAGGATACCGCTTCAGCTTCTTACACCGTAGATCTTTCTGACGGCTACCGCCTTCTTGCTATTGACTCCTGTGAAGCAGGAGAAAGCCCCCACGGCTTTGATGATGCAAGAATGGCTTGGGTGAAGGCTCAGGCAGAAAAGGCAGTTGAAGAAGGCAAAAAGCCCATTGCAATGATGCACCACAATCTTCTTGAGCACTTTATTCTCGGCACAAAAATTCATCCGGGCGCAATTATCACCAGCGGAAATTCCGATTATGCCGAAGAGTTTGCAAAAGCAGGTATCAAGTATGTTTTCACAGGTCATACTCATGACCACGATATAGCTTCATACACTGCTGCAGACGGTACTGTTATTTATGATGTTGTAACCGCTTCTCTCACAGGTCCCGAATGTCCTTACAGAGTAGTACGTTTCGGTGATGATGTAAAGATTGAAACCAAAAATGTTGAATCAATCGACCTTTCACTTCTTCCCTCAGGTATAAGTGAAAATGCCCTTAAGTTAGCTGAAAGCGATTTTACTGCTTATTCAAAAAAGGCTACCGACATCAGCTTCAGAATCCTTTTCAACAGCTACACAAGTGCAAACGGGCTTAAAAGACTTCTTAAAACAGATGATGCAGAACTGAGTGCAATTATCGCTAAGGTTGCCGATAAGCTCAGCGAAGCTATACGTATGCCTCTCAACAAGGAAAACGAACTCGAAGCAGGCAAGAGCATAGAATCTCTTGTTGCGAAGTATGACACAGTAATTCCCGATAGCTCATATACCGATATGCTTGACCTTGCAATAACAGTATATCAGGCACATAACCTCGGTGATGAATACTATCCTGCATATACTGATGAGGTTGTTATTGTAACAAGAGCACTTGCCGCAGCAATCAGTTATGCACTCAGTGATGTTTCAGGTGAAGAATATGCAAAGGTTCTTTCCTTCCTTACAAGTCTCACTGGCTTTACCGTTCCTGTTGATTACCTTGTTTATGCAGGCGACGGTATAAAGCGCTTTGAAGGTATTGAAATTCTTGTAACAACAGCACTTCTTCCTGCAATTGTTGAGTTTACAGTTGACGATGCACCGGCTGATAATAATGTTACTCTTCCGGGTTATGCTCAGCTTGTTGAGGAAGAGGAACTTTCCTTCTGGGACAGACTTGTAGAGTTCTTTATGAGCATTTTTGATGCAATCAGAACTGTGTTTGCTTTCTTACCTTTCTGGGATTAATAAAATTCAATATAAAAAAGCGGTTTTAACAACCGCTTTTTTTATCTGCAGAAATAGTGTCTGCCGATAACTGTAATAGTTGGTCTTGAGTGCATAAAGCTGTTTGAGGTTTTAGCAGGGTTGTAATAATAAATTGCACCGCCGCTCGGATCCCATCCGTTAATGCAGTCCTGAGCAGCCTTACGTGATGTCTCGTTTGGCGCAACACTCCAATTGCTGTCGTTTACACAGGAAAAAGCCCCCTTCTGATAAATTACACCAGCAATAGAGTCGGGAAAAGAGGGGTGACTGACTCTGTTGAGCACAACGGCCCCCACAGCTACCTGACCTTTGTAGCTTTCACCCCGTGCTTCGGCGGCAATCAGCTTTGCAAGCAAGGTCACATCACTGCCTGAATATCCGCCGGCTGTTGTACCGCCGCCTGAAAGTCCGAGAAATTTCAGCGTTTTCGGTCCTGCAATACCGTCGGCTGTAATTCCGCAGTTTTTCTGAAAAGCCCTCACAGCTTTTTGTGTTCCGGTGCCGTAAATCCCGTCAACAGAGCCGTTGTAATAACCTAAGGATTTCAGTTTTTGCTGAATTCTTCTCACCTCATCACCGCGTGAACCTAATTTTGAAAGTGCATCAACACTGCTGTCTGCTGCTGCAATCTGTACGGAAGCAAACACCAGCACAAAGCAAAGAAAAAGTGATAATGCCTTTTTCAGTATTTTAAAATTTTTTGGTTTTAATAAAAACATAACCTTCACCTCTGAGTTTATCTTTCCCATTGGTGAAGGTTTTATTTATTTTTCTATAATAACAAGACCGTTTTCTCCGTCGCAGATTTCAAAATTGAAGCTGTCGCCTTTGATGTAAGTTACATCATCTTTGTTTCCGACTTCTTCATCTTTGGGAAGCTTCATTGTAAGATAATGGTAGTGCGAACCCATATCTATTTCAAATTCTGCAAAATCTTCTTCGGGATTATCTGAATAATCCCATTCAAAGGTAATAGTGCTTACAGTGTCCGAAATATCAAAAAACGAATATGGATTGGAGATGTAAATATAATCAATATCAGCTTTTGTGTTTAAGGTCAGGGTTATTTTTGCTTTTTTTATTTCAAAAAGGCCGTTGTTTTTCTCAGCCTGTTCGGTCAGCCTGTCAATGTCATATTTATAGCTTACATCATAATAAGAAAACTTTTCATAGGTTTTGATTTCTTCCTCGTTTTCCTTAAGGAAGCTGTAAAGTCTGTATTCATTAAGATTTGAACTGTGGCTTTCTTTGCCGTAATCATATCCGAAATACATTTCGTAGTAGTCATATATTTCTTTTTTTGCCGTTGCGGCTACAACCTCATTTTTGCAGTCCTTAAGCTTGTTCATAGCCATTACGGATTCATATCCGTCTCCGAGACGGCTTATTGTATAAAGGTCAACAGTCTCGTGTCTGCCTGAAAGGTAAGCGTTTGTGTTGTAGCGGGCAACCATAAGGTCGGGCGACACAGCATAATAAACCGTTATTAGAGTCAACGCCGTATACATTATAATTTTCATATAAGGGAAATTATTTTTTAACAGCTTTATAAGTATGCATATGAAAGTAACAGTCAGAATTATATCCGCAAGTGAAACGAGGATTCTTTTTTCTGTAAGTCCCATTTCGCTTATATAAAGTGCCATTTTGCTCATAGCCGTTATGATAAGAATAATTGTGAAAACGCTGAAAAAGGCGGTAAATCCTTTGTAAAGCTTTGAAAGACGGTCTTTTTCATCTCTTTTTGAAACTATTGCACCAACACCTATAAGGCAAAGGTTAATAACTGCAACGGTGCTCATTTCAAAAAATCCGCGCCTTGCGTATTCGGAAAGGCTGATGTTAACAGAAAGGGGAATGTCGCCCGAAAATGCACCGAAAAGATAGGAGAACTGCGAAACAAGGTATATCACATAACAAAGTGAAACTATGCCGTAAAATCCGCCCAGCATACCTGAATTTGCAAAACGGAAGAAACTTATATTCTTTTCCGTTTTGCTTTTTTGCAGAGCTTCATTTATAACACCGTGACGGAAGGCGAAAACCGTTGATACAACCCACGGAGTAAAAAGAAGGGTAATAATTACCATAAGGGGATCCATAATGTATTCGAGTTTATTATATATTTTATCCGATATCTTATCAAATAAGTCTGTAATTTCATTTACAAAGCCGTTCATAACACCGCTGAATGCCGCATCGCCTTCAATAAGAAGATTAGCAACAACAATAAATACGGGAATACCGCATATGATACCCAGAATTATACCCCAATATCCTTTTTTTAGTTTGAATCGTGAAGCTTTTCTGTTTTGCCAAAGACTTATGAGGGGCAGAAAAAGCTTCGCGTGAGGTATGAGAAAAATTGCTTTGACCTGATTATAAATACTTAGGTAGCTTTCAAATCCTATGCCCCTTGCAGTTGTAAGACTCATACAGTATAAGCCCGAAAAATAGAAAAGCAAGGGAACCGTAAACTCATAGGTTGGAATATAGTGAAGGCCGTAGCCTGCAGCGGTAACAACACAAAGGCAAAGAGGGAACAATGCCTTAAGTGGGAATTTCTTTTGCTTTGATACTATATAAAAGGTGGTGAAGCCTAATAAGGCGAGAAAACAGCCCGTAACACCTACACCTTCTTCGTAAAAAACATAAGTGACAATGCCGAGAAGAGCGAGAAAGGTTAAAGCAGGCATAATTATGTCGGGTATACCCGTAATGATTTTACCTTTAACGGGATATGAATAATCGGATGCCGAAAAAGGCGGAGGGGGAGTATTGGGTATGCCGTTGGTCTGTGTGTCATTACCTCTAAGCGGACTTATTATCTGTTTTTCACCGTACATATTTTATTCCTCCTCTCGGAATTCAAGTATATCACCGGGTTGGCAATTGAGCTGCTTGCAAATAGCTTCAAGGGTAGAAAAACGCACAGCCTTTGCCTTGCCGGTTTTAAGAATTGAAAGATTTGCCTGAGTAATGCCGATTTTATCCGCAAGCTCGCCTGAGCTTATCTTTCTTTTTGCCATCATAACATCAAGGTTTACAATAATTGACATTTACTGAACCTCCTTAAACCGTAAGCTCGTTTTCTTCTTTGATTTCAACAGCCCTTGCCATAACATTTTTAAGCACCCTTAAAATCAGCATCATAAGTGCCGCACCAAGAGAAAAAACAATGAAAACTTTATAGAAAAAGAAGGCAATTGTGCACACAAGGGCAACAAAGGCGCAGCACCAGGAAAGAACCCGCAGAATTTTCACGGTTTCACGGGTGAAGACCTCATCACGCAGAACATTTTTAAGGATTTTGGTTATGCCTAAAAGTGCAATCCACGCCGCAGGGCAGCAGACATAAAAAGCAATAACCGCTGCAAGGGTGGATATTCTCTGCCCGGGACCTATTGCCCACTGTGCAATGGGGTAACAGAAAATCATCATTCCTGCAAGAAGAAAAAAGAAGATGTATGTAACAATTAAGGTTAGCCTTGTGCTTTTTTCGGATGTGTACATTGAAAATTCCTCCCTAATTTTATTTCTTACAAGTGGATAATATCACTAAATTTATTGTTTGTCAATAAAAAAAGAAAGAAAAACAGAAATTATTTTCCGCTTTGCAAAAAATATCAGGTTTTGATGAAATATGAAAAAAATTATATTTTTTTACCGTTTTTTTTTCAAATTTCACAAATATGCCACATTTATGCTATAAAATAAAAAGGATAATTAAAATGGGGTATAAGGTGTAAAGCTCTAAAAGGAGTATAATTGAAAGTGGGGTGACACTGTTATGAGCTATTCGTCTTTTTCTTTTTTGCTCTTTTCCGGTCTTGCGGTGCTTGTTTATTATATTGTTCCTAAAAAAATTCAGAAGTATATTCTTCTTTTTGCAAGTGCCTTTTTCTATATTTGTTCGGGTTTAAAATATGTTCCTTTTATTCTTGTTACATTGCTTGCTACATTCTTTGCAGGTAAATCGATGGGAAAAATTTACGAAAAGGAAGCCCTTCTGTTAAAACAGTGTACTGTAGTTGCAGAAAAAAAGAAGGTTAAGGCTGAACATAAGCAGTTGGCAAAAAAGTATATGCTTTTTGCTCTTTTTGTTGCAGTTGGCTTGCTTACTGTTTGCAAATATACGATGTTTATGCTGAAAAATATAAACGGACTTCTTTCGGCAGTAAATCTTCCCACATTTGGATTGTTCAAGATGATAGTTCCTCTGGGCGTATCCTTTTATACATTTATGGCTGTCAGTTATGTGCTTGATGTATACTGGAAAAGATACAAGGCCGAAGAAAGCTTTGTTGACTATGCAATTTACCTTACCTGGTTCCCGCATGTTGTTCAGGGACCGATTGACCGTTATAACAATTTCAAGCCTCAGATTCCCACATCTGAAGGCATAAAATTCAACAGCGAAACAGTTTCTTCAGGTGCTCAGCTTCTTATATGGGGTTTATTCAAAAAGCTTGTTATTGCTGACCGTCTTAATATTTTTGTAAGCGAAATCTACGGCGATTATCAGAAATACACCGGTGTGATTCTGATTCTTGCAACGGTTCTTTATTCAATTCAGATTTATGCAGACTTTTCAGGCTGTATTGATATTGTTTCAGGTGTATCTGAAATGTTCGGCATAAAGCTGCAGAAAAACTTCAATCACCCCTACTTTTCAAAAAATATTCCCGAATTCTGGCGCAGATGGCATATGTCATTGGGAGAATGGTTCAAGGATTATATTTATTACCCGGTTTCAATCTCATCCCTTGTTAAAAAGGTTAAAAAGCAGTCCAAAAATGCAAGGTTTACCGAACTGTTTGTTTCCTGCTGCCCGATTTTTGTTGTATGGCTCATAACTGGTATATGGCACGGTGCATCATGGAATTATGTTGCATGGGGTCTTTATTATGCCGCTATTATGATTGCGGGAACTGCGTTTGAACCCCAACTTATGAAGTTGAATGAAAAGCTTGGTATTGATACTGAGTCCTTCTCGTGGAAGCTCTGGCAGATGGCAAGAACCTTTATAATCTGTTGTATAGGCCGTGTATTTTTCCGTGCAAACGGTCTCAAAGCTGCTCTGAGGATTTTTATTGCAATGGTATCAGGAGCAGGTATGAACCATGTAGCGGGAAATGCGCTTTTCGACTATGGACTTGATTGGAAGAATTTTGTTTTTGTTCTTTTTGCCATCCTTGTTTTATGGATAGTTGATATCCTTCAGGAAAAAATGTCTTTGAGACAGGAACTCAGAAAACAAGGCATTGTTTTCAGGTGGCTTGTTATACTTTTAGGTATTTATGCTGTTATCGTGTTCGGTATATACGGACCGGGATACGATGCAAGCAGTTTTATATACGAACAATTCTAAATAATTATTAATGAAAGCAGGTATTCAAAAATGGAAGAACTCAAAAGCTTATTAAAGAATATGTATCCCAACATTGATTTTGACAATGAAGAAAACCTTTATGATGACGGTATCATTGATTCCGTTGATGTTGTTTCAATTATTGCAAAGCTTGAAGAAGCATTTGATATTTCTGTAACCATGGAATATATCCATCCTTCATATTTCCAGTCAGTTGATACAATGTGGGAGATGGTTGAAGAATTAATGTAATTTATTTTCTTTATGTCGGAGGTATCCCGGATGTTCAATTCTATTGTTGAAGCAGTTTTTTCATTTGCCGAAAAGCAGCCTGATAAAATGGCGGTTGCCGATGAAACGCGCTCTGTAACCTATGCTCAGTACAAGGAGGAAATCTGCCGTTTTGCATCAGTACTCAGTGATATGGGTGTAAAAAAGGATAATAAGATTGTGGTGGAGGCTTCCCAGACAATCGATTTTCTTGCCTTTGAACTTGCCGTACATCTTGTAGGCGGTGTTTTTGTACCTCTTGAGCGTAACTGTGCCTGGGATAAAATTGTAAGAATTGTGAAGCTCAGTGAGGCTGTTCTTGCAGTTTCCAATAAAAATCACGAGGAAATCGACGATGTGATGCAGACAACTCTTTCTGAACTTAAGGAAAAATCAGATTCTGCAAATGCTTTACAGAACTATACTCTGCCTGACGGTAATGCTCCGGCGGATATCCTTTTCAGCACGGGTACCACGGGAAAAGAAAAGGGCATAGTTGCTTCCCATCTGAACAGCGTTGCAATCGGTCTTAACGCTATGCACGGACTTGGAATACTTTCCGATAATATAGAGCTTGTTCCTTCTCCTCTCAATCATTCATTCGGATTGAGGAGATATTACGGTAATATGGTAGCAGGTGCTTCTGTTGTTCTTGTTACGGGTGTTATGAACGTTCTTGGATTTTTCAATATGATGGATAAATACAATGTCACAGCTATTGATCTTGTACCCACGGCATTGAATGTACTTTTACGTTTTTCTAAAGAAAAATTTTATGAATATAAGGATATTATCCGTTATATTCAGTTTGGCTCTGCTCCGCTTTCTGAAATTGACAAGCAGAAAATATGCAAATTACTGCCGAATTCTCGTCTTTACAATGTTTACGGAAGTACTGAAGGTGGTTGTATTTGCGTATACAACTTTAATGTTGAAAACGCAAAGGGTCAATGTATCGGTAAGGCGGCATATGATGCAGAAATTATTGTAGTTGACGAAAATAGAAATGAAATCTGCTCTTCAAAGGATAATGTGGGCCTTTTCGCTTCCTTCAGTCCGATGAATATGCTCGGATATTGGAAGGACGAGGAAGAAACAGCAAAGGCTCTTTATAACGGCGGAGTTTATTCAAACGACGAGGTATACTTTGACGAAGACGGAGATATTATTCTGCTTGGCAGAAAGGGCGATGTTCTTAATGTCGGAGGTAACAAGGTTTCTCCCGATGAGATTGAGGATACTGCCAAAAAGCATCCTGATGTTCAGGATTGCGGATGTATAGGCGTCAGTGATGAAATAAAAGGCAGTGTGCCTAAGCTGTATATTCAGCTTAAAAAGGGCAGTACATTTGATCCTGTGGATTTGAGAAATTATCTTGCTTCAAATCTTGAGCCCTACAAGGTGCCCGGCTTTATTGAACAAATTGATTTGATTCCCCGTAGCTTTAACGGTAAACTCTTGAGACGAAAATTGAGGGAGTATAATGAAAAATAAAAAGATTTTTAAAGGAATTGTTTTTATACTTGTTTTTCTTATCGGTTTTTTCTCCTTGCAGTCTTTACTCGTGGGTGATGACGATTTAAGGGATCCGAGAAGGATAAGAGGATTTTTTGCCGAAAGAGAAAATTCTCTTGATGCGGTTTTTATAGGACCCAGCACAACTTATTCCTTCTGGGCTGCACCGCTTGCCTGGAATGAATACGGTATAACGGTTTATCCGCTTTCTAATGCAATGCAGCCTCTTGCGGCGGCAGAATTCCTTATCAAGGATGCAATTAAAAAGCAGCCTGATGCACTTTATATTGTAAATATTACAACAGTTCTTGATGATTACGATATCAAGCTTCACCGTCTGACAGATAATTATCCGCTTACGGTAAACAAATACCCTATGATTAATTACATCTGTAACAGGTTCGGTCTCAGCGTTTCGGAAAAAATGGAATATTTCTTTCCGATTATTCGCTTTCATGAGCGTTGGAATGTACTCAACTCCTATGATTTTAATTCAGGACCTGACGGTTTTAAGGGTGCAGGAAGATACAGAGAATTTCTTGAAATCAAAACGGATGTAAGCAACGGAAAGGTAAAAGGTGATGAATACCTTCCTTTATCCGATGAGCTGAATCGCACCATTAACGATATTATGGATTACTGCGAGGAAGAAAAAATTAAGGTTTTATTTGTTGCAATGCCTCTCAGCCTTACGAATGAAGAACGCCTCGGTAAAATGAATACAATGGTAGATATTGTGCGTGACAGAGGCTTTGATGTGCTTGATTTGAGAGATTATGTGGACGAAATAAAGCTTGATTTCACATCGGATTTATACGATAATGAGCACGCTAACATTCACGGTTGCATTAAAGTTACAGACTTTTTGGCAAGTTATCTTTCCAAAAATTACGGCTTTGAAGATAAAAGAGGTGATAAGGACTACTCTGATTGGGACCTTGCTTTTGACAAGTATTACAAAAGAGTAAGGGATTATCTTACAGAAGAAGACCTCGGTTACCTGACGATTGAAGAAGAATCTGAAAATGCGGAAGATATAATAGATGAAGAAGTTGAAATAGAAACGGAAAATCCGATTGATGAAACAACCTCTGATCAGGAATAAATAAAACAGAGATGCGAAGGCAGTTGCTTTTGCATCTCTGTTGTTTTAATAAAAAATCTCAGTAACCTTTCAGCTGCTGAGATTTTGGTGCAGATGACGGGACACGGCTTTGCTTCGCAAATCCTGCATCCTTGTCGACCCAATGCTTCGCATTCGGTACCCGACTTCGGACTTCGAAGCTAAAAACAATCCACCGGATTGTTTTTTTACGCTTCTCACCCTCTTAGGCTTCAAGTCCCTTGTTTTTATAAAAGAAAAATAAAAAAACATCTCAGCAGCCTTTCGGTTACTGAGATGTTGGTGCAGATGACGGGACTTGAACCCACATGAAATTGCTTTCACTAGAACCTGAATCTAGCGCGTCTGCCAATTCCGCCACATCTGCATATTAACTTTTTTGTCGCTTTTCAGAAAGCGAGCGCGTGACCCTTGCGGTACCCAAAATTCATTACGGCTTTCAGCCTTTGAATTTTGACCGCTGCGCCTTTTCGCTCTCCCTTAATCATCCACCGGATGCGGTCGAGCTCAAAGCTGCCAATTCCGCCACATCTGCATATTAACTTTGTTGCTATCGTACAACCACATTATATTAGCATAAAACTTTCATTAAGTCAATAATAAAAACAAAAAATATGCGTTCACTGAAATTGTGAACGCATATTTTTTGTTTTGAATTTTATCAGTTTTCTGCACTTGCTCTTCTGATATAGTTCTTAAAGAACTTGAGAGCATCTTCCATACATGAAACAGGAAGTCTTTCATTTGTGCCGTGTGTACAGCGGAGAAGCTCAACGCTTACTCTGAAGGGAGCGTAGCGGTAAATATTATCGCAGATAGGCTCATAGTTGTAAGCGTCTGTACCGCCCATAACAAGGTAGGGGGCGATGATTGAGTTGGGTTCAAGGTTCTTACAGATGTCACCGATAATCTTGAAGCTTCTTGAATCGGTGGGGGAGAAGCGTGATGCTTCCTTTGAGTTGAGAACATTGATTTCAAGGTCTTTGTTCTTTACTACCTTTCTGATGTGGTCAACAAGGTCCTGCTTTGTTGTGCCGGGCATAGCTCTGAAGTTGATTGTAGCACTGGCTCTCTGAGGAAGAACATTTGCGGCAGGGCTGCCCTGAGCCATTGTAACTGCAGTTGTTGTTCTTACAAAGCAAGCACCAAAGGGAATCTGCTTTGCAACTTCAAGAATAAGAGGTCTTAAAAGCGGAATGTTGCAGGTGATAAGGCGTACGGGGTATGTACATTCTCTGCCTACAGCATCCATAAGGTCCTTCATAAGCTGATTGAAGGAGGATTTGAACTGATGGTCCTCGATTTCTTTGATTGCACAGGCGAGCTGACCGAGAGCGTTGTGCTTGGGAGGCTGTGATGAATGGCCGCCCTTGCCGTTTACAACGATTTCAATATCGGTATACCCCTTTTCTGCAACGCCGATACCAACAAGGTGCTTGTTGGGAAGAACACCGGGAACATTGATGGGGATAATAGCACCGCCTTCGTCAATAACGCTGTCTAGCTCAATTCCTCTGCCTTTAAGTGTCTGCATAATGTCAAAAGCACCGTTCTTGTCGTTTGCAACAACCTCTTCGTTGTCGCCAAAAAGAAGATAAACATCTCTTTCAGGTGTAAAACCGTCTTCAAGAAGAGCTTCAACGGATTCCATAACGGCAATAAGGTGGTTTTTCATATCAACTGAGCCGCGACCCCATATGAATTCACCGTCATCAAAGCCTTCAAAGGGATCATGCTTCCAGTCATCTTCTGTACCCTTTGTTACGGGAACAACATCCTGATGTGCAAGAAGAGCGATGGGCTTAAGGTCGCTTCTTGTGCCCTTCCAATGGTAGATAAGGTTTGCAGGGGGGATAATTTCCTTGGTTAAGTTTGCCTTTATAAGCGGATAAGCCTCATCAAGGAAGGCGTGGAACTTTTCAAATTCCTTCCAGTCAACAAGGTCTGAATTTCTGCTTGAAATTGTTTTGAACTGAATTGCCTTAGAAAGATTTTTGCGGTATCTTTCGGTATTGAGAGCTTCTTCGGGCAGGGGAGCGGACTCTGTCTTCTTAGGGCGGTAAACAGCAGCGTGAACAGCGTTACCTACGGTTGCGGCCGCAAGAGCTGCACCGATGATTTTAGTTGATTTTTTCATATTTTCAACCTCTTTCATTTTTATTAATATACATTATATACCTGTTTTTCGCTAAATTCAATATCTGAAATAAATTATACTTAAAAGTACGGTATGTTTTATCTGTTTGCTTGACATTTATCCGTCTCAGGTGGTAAAATAGACAGCATAATAATATTTCGGAGGAATGACTTATGATGTCAAAAACAATGATAAGAATTATCTGCATCATTATGGCGGTGCTTATGGTGCTTTCAGTTGGTGCGGTTGTTCTTCAGGTTTTTGCTGTTGACGAGGGCGCAGTTTTAAATTATGTTGCTCCCGTAACAGGTGACAGCGGCAGCGATTATCTTGTTCCGGCAGGTATCGCTGTTGCCGCAGTCCTTGCTGTTGTTATGTGTCTCGTTCTTCCTAAAATGAAAAAGAGTGATGAGCCTGAAAGTAAATCGGCAAAATCTGCTCCCGTAAAAAAGTCCGCAAGCAACACTGATAAACATAAAAAATCAGCTCCTTCATCACCAAAGGTTAAAACTGTCGGCAGAACGGTAAACGCCCCTTCTCAAAAGCAGAAAAAGAAATAATATAGCTTAACTAAAAGTTTTCACACTCTGTTTTGTTGTTTTTCAACAAGTCAGGGTGCTGTTTTTTGTAACAAAAAATTAATAAAATTAATTGTAATTACATTTTGTTTGTGATAAAATAATCTTTGGTAAATTTTATATTCTGAAAGGAGAATGTAATATGAAAAAAATATTAGCTTTATTACTTACAGTTGTTATGGCATTTTCGCTTTGCAGCATCGGTATCAGTGCGGCTTATGAAACTGCCGAGCTTACAAAGTACCCCGTAATTATGGTGCCCGGTTATTCATCAAGTGAGCTTTTCAGATACGGTGAAGACGGCGAAAAAATCCACCTCTGGGGTGATGCACTCGCACAGATTACTCCCGAGGTTGAAGCAAATCTCAGCGGTATTATTTCCGATGCCGCAACTATGCTTCTTTCCGGTGACGTTGAGCCCATTGCAAAAAGACTCGGTGAAGGCTTCCAGAGAATTTTCGGCGACCTTAAGACCAACGCTGACGGTTCAAGCTACTATGATGTTTATAACTACATAAACACACCTGAGGAGTGCAATTATGCAGTTCTCCGTGAGCTTTATCCTGAAGGCAGATTCCAGTCTGAAGCTGAGATGATGGAAGAAGTATTCACAAATATCGGTGCTGAAAACTGCTATGTATTCACCTGTGATTTCAGAATGGGTGCAGTTGAATGTGCAGAAAAGCTCAGAACCTTTATTGACGATGTTATTGAATACACCGGTCAGGAAAAGGTTAACCTTCTTGCTGTTTCACACGGCGGTCAGGTAACCGGTACATACCTTACTCTTTACGGTCACGAAGGCAAGGTAAATAACGCTGTTCTTACCGTTCCTGCTCTCGGCGGCGCAGGTATTGCATACGATGCATTCAATTCACCCAGAGAAGGCTTTAACTTCGGTGATGTGGCTCTTCTTGTTTTCATTGAGCACGGCACAATGCTTGAAGAGGATATCCACGTTCTTGTTGAGGCAGGTTGGCTCGGTTTTCTTGACGACCTTGCCGATGCTCTTGTGCCTTATGTAATGCCTGTTATGGGCACCTGGGGCAGTATGTGGGATTTTATGCCCCTCGAACATTACGATGATATGAAGGCAGAACTTCTTGACGAAGAAGTAAATGCAGGCCTTATTGAAAAAAGCGACTTTATGCATTATGAGATTATGTCACCCGACGGTGAACATTATTTCGGCAAGGGCTTCAAGGAAGCTCAGGATGCAGGCACAAATGTATACATTATGGCAGGCTATGATATAGTAATTGTAACAGGTATGCCCGTTTCTTCGGATGCTATTATCACAACTCCCGCCTCAACGGGCGCAACCTGTGCTCCTTTCGGTGAAAGATTCGCAGACGGTTATACTCAGAAGGTAGATACCGGCTTCTATCAGGTATCACCCTCAATGAGCGTTGACGCTTCAACCTGCTATCTTCCTGAACACACCTGGCTTATTGAAAATTACCACCACGGTATGACCTATAAGGATGAATATACAAGAGACCTTATGTATACTCTTCTTCTTAACGATGAAAGCTATGATGTTCATTCAATGGAGCGTTTCCCCCAGTTCCACGCAACAACAAATCCCTCACACAGCGTACACGCTCAGTTTAACAGTAGCCTTGAAGGTTATGTTTCTGCTGAGGATACAACCCTTGTAGTAACAAATATTTCAGCAAAGCACAATGTTGTTGTTTCTGCTTTGACAGTTAAGGGCCTTGAAGGCTTTGACTTTGCATTTTCACCCTTTGACCTTGAACCGGGTGAAAGCAAGGAAGTAAAAATTAAGGGTGAGCTTCCCGAAGAAAGTCTCAGAAACTTTGAAATTACTGTTTCTTATGTTATTGAAACTCTTACACCTATCGGTGAAAGAACCTTTGATTTTACAATTATGAACGGCGATCCCGTTGAATACGATGAAGAGAATCCTCTTGTAAAATCAACATATGCGGACAAGATTGAAGATTATCTTGAAGATGATGTTCTCGAAATTCTTGAAAAATACGGCGTAAAGGGTATTGTTTCAAAGGTATTCACTGTTGTTTACAGACTTGTTGCCGCCATTATCAAGCTGGTTGAAACATTTACATCAATTGCAAATAATTTTTAATTAAAAATCGGGCTGCTGCATTTTGTTGCAACAGCCCATTTTTTTATGTGTTCTAAATAATTAAATTCTGAATAAATAATCCTGATTCCTGTAATACTAAAAATACACGGTGATATATCACTGTGTTAGGAGGTGTTACAATGGAAAATTCAGGAGTAAAGTGTTCAGTTGAAGAATGTGAATACCACGTTGGCTGTGACAAGTGCCGTCTTGACAAAATTGAGGTATCACACGAAAGAACAAGCCCCGATTCAATGGCAATCCCTCATTTCTGCAAGTCTTATCAGAAAAAGCAGTAAAAAAGCACCTGAGGGTGCTTTTTTACATATAAGCAACATTGACACAATTATAACTAATATGTTATATTCATAACATAAGGAGAGAATAAACTTAACATATTAAACATAAAAGGAGTGGATTATATGAAGAAAATAGTTGTTGCAGGCGCAGGTCACGGTGGACTTACTGCATCATACCACCTTGCTATGAAGGGGTATGATGTAACCGTAATAGAATACAGTAAAAAGGAAGATATGGGCTATGACTGGCACGATGCTCTTGATTTTTCCGCCTTTGATGACAGCGGAATCCCCAGACCTTCCGAGGATATGTACTCCTTTAACCTTCCCACGGGCTTTACAAATCCATCCTCAACGGTAATGCTTGATATCCCTTATGTAAAGGGAAAGGGCATTTATATGGACCGTAAGGTGCTGGTTAATTATCTTATTTCACTTTGCGAAAATGCAGGTGTAAAATTTATCTTCGGTGCTGAGGTTATGGCGGCTCTTACAGAAGGGGAAAAAGCTGTAGGTATCAGATACAGGGTTAACGGTGAGGACACAGTAATTTTCTGCGACCTTGTTATTGACGCGGCGGGTATGCACTCAAAGGTGAGAAAAAGCCTGCCTTTATCCTGTAACATCAAAAAAGAGCTTCAGCCCCGCGAGATTTTCCATGTTCACAGAGTATACTTTGAAAACACAACGGGAGAACTTACATCACCTCAGTATATTATTAAGCTTTTCCATATGAACAGACCGGGTATTGATTGGGTGCTGACGGAAGAAGGCTTTGTGGATATTTTGGTCGGTAAATTCGGAGCTGCGGGTGAGCTTACACAAGCGGAAATTGATGATGCAATAAAAGCTCTCAGAAAGCAGTATCCCTTTATGGGAGAAAAGATTTTAAGGGGCGGAAAAACTGCTGAAATTCCCCTTACAAGAATGCTTCCTATGATTATCTGCGACGGATATGCCGCAGTCGGTGACAGTGCGGGTATGACAGTTCCTCTTAACGGCAGCGGTATAATTCTTAGTATGGCGGCGGGCAAAATCCTTGCCGACACTGTAATTTCAGCAGGGGATAAGGAGCTCAATAAATCAGTTCTGTGGAAATATGAATACGAATACTTCAATAAATACGGTAAAGACCTTATTATGATTGATATACTTAAAAACTTCTTCACTTATATAAACGGTGAACATGTTGATTATTTCCTTGAAAAAGAAATTCTCACTTCAAAGGAACTTGATTTCGACAGTGGTGAGGGCATTGAAATCACTCCCGAATATGTAAAGAAGATTATTTCAGCTTTAGGTCCCGTTGTAGGTCTTGTGCCCACAATCGTAAAAAATCTCAAGTCTTTGCCCTTTATTGAAACGGTTGCAAAACAGATGCCTAAAACCTACAATGAAGAAAAAATAGAAAAGTGGATTAAGAAATACGAAGCTTTATAAAAAAGGAGAATTGTTTAAATTGAAAAAGAGAAATAAAATAGCTCTCGGAGTAATCGGAACAGCCGCCGTAGCCTCCTTGGGTGCTTACGGTTTATGCTGCCTTATTGATGAGCTTCTTTTTAACCGTAATATGGTGCTTCCCGAACAATTTGCAAAGAAAATATCAGACTGCGATAACAGCCATCTCGGTGACTTTTTGCAGAATAATCTTAAATGGGTTGAAGAATACGGCTACGAAAAGCATTATATGATATCCGACAGGGGAGAAAAGCTTACAGGTTATCTTATGAAGCCTGAAAAAGAGAGTAAAACTTATGTTTTTGCGGCACACGGCTACAGAAGCTACGGCAAAAAGGAATTCTGCGGCGTTGCTCAGTATTACATTAAAAAGGGATATAATGTTTTCTTCCCTGACCATATAGCGTCAGGTGAAAGTGAAGGAACACACTGCACCTTCGGTTACAGAGAAACTGAGGATTCAATAAAATGGCTTTCTTATCTTAATGAAAGCTTCGGTGAAGATATAAGCATAATTCTCCACGGTGTATCAATGGGTGCGGCAACGGTTATGATGATGAGTGGGAGAGAAGATTTACCCGATAACGTTAAGGCCGTTGTTGAAGATTGCGGCTTTACTACTGCTAATGCCCTTTTTATACATAAGCTCAAAGATTTGGGCGTTCCGTCTAATAATCTTATTAAGGTGGTAAATGCTGTTAATAAGAGAAGACTCGGCTTTGATTTTATGAAGCTTAATCCCATTGAAAGCGTAAAAAACACTCTTCTTCCCATTATGTTTATCCACGGCGATAAGGACGGACTTGTGCCTTGCTTTATGGCTTATGAGCTTTATGAAAACTGCTCAAGTGAAATTAAGGAGCTTCTTATAGTTGAAGGTGCCGACCACGCTCAATCCTTTATGATAGCAAGAGATACATATGAAAGTAAAATGGATGAATTTCTTTCACAAATAAAATAATAAACAGCCACCCGTGGGTGGCTGTTTATTATTCAACTGTAGGGTCATTTTTTGCAGTTATGAGTTCGCCTTTTTCATTCCAACTTGCCTCAGCAGCCCAGTAATAGATGTTGCCGTCCTCATCACAATAAGGAGTATCATAGTATTTATAGTTAAGGGCTTCTTCGGAATAATATTTTATAACCTCGTCTGTGCTTATTTCAGTACCGTCGGGATTAAAATACTTATCTGATTCTTCGTCATAGTAGAACGGGTCGTCTTCGTCACTGTAATACTCTTCAGGAATATCAAATTCCTCATCCTCGTCATAAACAAACCAACCGTTTTTATTAACGTAGCAGTTGTAGTAATCATATTTTTTTCCGTTTTCATCTATGAAAAAAACATCTTCAAATTCATATCCCTGATCTGTAATGGTTTCAACGGTATATCTGTATTCCATGCCGTTTTTGCCATAAATCACAACGTCTTCAGGTTTTTCATAGGTGTTACCTTTTTTATCATAATAAACTGTATCGCCTGAATCACTCACAATACCTATACGGTTTTCTTCAAAGCTGTTTAAAACTCCTTCAACGGTGTCAAATAAAGTGCTTGCAAGCATAACCATACATATAATGCTTACAACAGTGGCCATAACATATGAAACCCAGAAAGCAATGCCGGTTACTTTTGAAATCTTTTGATTTTTATTATTTTCTTCTTCGCTAATTTCGGGTAAGGGCGCAAGGCAACGTCCGCAAACCTCGTAAACCTTGGGGTATTTATCACCGCAAGCAGGGCACACCTTCATATCGGGTCCCGGGAAACGCTTGCTCTTTTTAATAAACACAATTGCCGTGATAAGGGTGAAAAAATATCCGCATATGTACCAACCGAAACCGAGCTTCTGATTTTTATGCTTTGCGGTATAGTGCATATAAACTAAAAATAATCCTGTTGAAACAAGTCCTAAAATACTTGCAATACAATAAAGCGGACCGGAAGTTAGACTTTCAATATTTGACATCATGTTATCATATATCATATTTTCATACATATTATTATTCCTCTTTCCTTTTTTTACATTATACCACACATTGAAATTATAGTAAATGTTTAAACTGTAGAATTTTCTTGACAAATAATAGCTAATGTGCTATAATCATCGTACTTTAAGAATTTAAAACTTTAAATGGTTAAACCGATGCATAAATTCCTTGTGTAACAGTAATAAAACTGAAAAAAATCTGTATTTTTATTGACCTTTGCGGTTTTGAAGCGTATAATTATTCCATTATTTTTTTATAAGCAATTTTAAAAGCAGGTGAAATCTATGGTATCAGAAATTATGTACGACCTTGGAGCCAAAAGCTCCGTTATAAGAGAAATATTTGAATACGGCAAAAAAAGAAAGGCTGAAATCGGTGCGGAGAATGTTTTTGACTATTCTCTCGGCAACCCCAGCGTTCCCGCTCCCGAAAGTGTAAATGAAGCCATCCGTGAGCTTACGCTTAATATGAATTCCTGTGACCTTCACGGTTATACCTCTGCGGTGGGCGACAATGAAACCCGCAAAGCAATTGCCGATGACCTTAACCGCCGTTTCGGTACAAGCTTCGGTATGCATAATTTTTATATGACCTGCGGTGCGGCAGCGTCTCTTTGCATCACCTTCAGAGCATTAGCGGAAAAAGATGATGAAATAATTATTTTTGCACCCTATTTCCCTGAATATAAGGTGTTCATTTCTTCTCAGGGCGCAATACCCGTTGAAGTCAAATGCAACAGTGAAACATTGCAGATTGACCTGGATGCCTTTGAGAAGGCCATTACGGAAAAGACAAAGGCTGTTGTTGTCAATTCACCCAATAACCCTTCAGGTGTTGTTGTATCTGAGGAAACCGTAAAGGGTATGTGTGAAATACTTGAAAGAAAGCAGAAGGAATATGGCAAACCTATTTTCCTCGTTTCTGATGAACCCTACCGTGAACTAGTATACGGTGATGTTAAGGTGCCTTTTCTTACAAAGTATTATAACAACACTATTGTCTGTTATTCTTACAGTAAATCTCTTTCACTTCCCGGTGACAGAATCGGTTACATTCTTGTTCCCGATGAAATCTGTGATTTCCCGCTTATTTATAAAGCAGTCTGCGGTGCGGGCAGAAGCCTTGGCTATGTCTGTGCACCCTCAATGATGCAGTTTGTTATCAGAAAATGCGTGGGTCAGACGGGGGATATCTCAATTTATAAGCACAACAGAGATATACTTCTTGATGCCTTCAATGAATACGGCTTCACCGTTGCAAAGCCTGACGGAGCATTCTATCTGTTTATGAAAAGCCCTGAAGAAAGTGCAAGTGCTTTTTGTGAAAAAGCAAAAAAATATGAGCTTCTTTTAGTACCCAGCGATTCCTTCGGCTTCCCCGGGTATGTAAGGCTTTCTTACTGTGTTTCAACTGAGATGATAGAAGAGAGTCTGCCCTCATTTAAGAAGTTAGCGGAAGAATATGGTTTGATTTGAGGTAACAGCTATGGATAAGCTTATTAAAGCCCGTGAAATAATAAATGAAACTGACAGAGAAATAGCAGCCCTTTTCGAAAAAAGAATGGAGGCAGTTAAATCTGTTGCAGAATACAAAAAAGAAAGAGGCTTACCGATTTTTGACTCTTCAAGGGAAGATGCGGTAATCAAAAACAACCTTTCTTATATCGAAAACGAGGAAATCAAAGAATTCTATGTTCCTTTTATAAGAGGTACAATGGATATTTCAAAAAAATATCAGCACCGAATTCTTGAAGGTCTTAATGTTGCTTACAGCGGTGTTGAAGGTGCCTTTGCTCACATTGCCGCAGGCAGAATTTTCCCTGACGGCAACAGAATATCCTATCCTGATTTCAAAGCGGCTTATGAAGCAGTAGAAAATGGTGAATGTGACTGTGCCGTAATACCCATTGAAAACAGCAGAGCAGGTGAAGTCGGCCAGACCATTGACCTTCTTTTTCAGGGATCTCTTTATGTTAACGGAGTCTATTCCCTTGATGTAAGGCATAATCTTATCGGTCTTCCCGGTGCAAAGCAGGAGGACATAAAAGAGGTCATTTCCCATCAGCAGGCGCTTGACCAGTGCGCTCCCTTTATCAGAAATCAGGGATATAAAAGTAAGTCCTGCGAAAACACTGCAAGGGCAGCGAAATATGTTGCTGATACAGGTGATATAAGCCTTGCGGCAATTGCAAGCCGTGAAACTGCCGAGCTTTACGGCCTTTCCGTTATAAGGGAAAACATTAACGAAGCCGCAAACAACACAACAAGATTTGCAGTGCTTTCCCGTACGCTCTGCAAGGAAAAAAGGGATCATTCAATTATTGTTTTCACCGTACCCGATAAGCCGGGAGCTCTCGCTCACGCCATAAATGTTATCGGCCATCACGGCTATTCAATGAAATCCATTAAAAGCCGTGCAATGAAAGACCTTATGTGGACCTATTATTTCTATGTTGAGCTTACGGGCGACCTTCAGAGCAAGCGAGGTATGTATATGCTTGATGAGCTCAGCGAAACCTGTGAAAACCTTAAAATGATCGGTACATATAAAGATAACTCAAAGATTTAAGGATATAAACGGGGTGAAAAATGTGATTATACCCATCAACTTAGGTGAAAAATCCTATGATATAGTTCTTGAAAGAGGTGCTTTGAAAAAAGCGGGAGAGCTTCTCGGAATTCCCGACGGAAGAAAGGTGCTTGTTGTTACTGACTCAGGCGTTCCTGAAGAATATGTCAATACTGTTGCAAAAAGCTTTTCTCAAAGTCATACTTTTGTTTTCCCTCAGGGCGAACAAAGCAAGAACTTTGAAACATATATGAAAATCTGTCAGACTCTCTGCGATAAGTCCTTTACAAGAAAGGACGCTGTTATAGCCGTCGGCGGAGGTGTAACGGGTGATATGGCAGGCTTCGCTGCTGCTACCTATATGAGAGGAATTGACTTTTATAACATTCCCACCACCTTGCTTTCTCAGGTGGATTCCTCTATAGGCGGCAAAACTGCAATTGACCTTGGTAAAATCAAAAATATTATCGGAGCTTTTCATCAGCCCAAAAAGGTTATAATTGACCCTGATGTACTTTCTACCTTGCCTGACCGCCATATAAAAAACGGTCTTGCGGAATGCATAAAGATGGGATTATGCCTTGATGAAAGACTATTTGATATATTTAGAAGTGACAGATACATGGATGATATTGACATCATCATTGAGCTTTCGTTAAGAGCAAAAAAAAGAGTGGTTGAAGAGGATGAAAAGGAAACAGGACTTCGTAAGGTGCTGAACTTCGGTCATACCGTCGGTCACGCAATAGAAGCCTCTGTACCCTTCGGTGAGCTTTACCACGGTGAATGTGTTGCTTTAGGTATGTTACCTATGTGCGATAAAAAAATCCGTGATGAAGCAGAATATATAATTGCCTCAAGGGTTATTTTGCCTGAATATCCCTTTGACCGTGAAAAAGTAAGGGAGATTATCGTGCACGATAAAAAATCTCTCGGTGAAAAAATAAGCGTTGTAAAATGTGATGAAATCGGTTCATTTTATTTTGAAGAAATGACCGCAGATGAAATAATGAATCTTATTTAAGGGTGTGAAAAAATGAAAAACACCATAGGTAACAATCTTACCCTGACTCTATTCGGCGAAAGCCACGGTGAAGCAATCGGCTGTATACTTGACGGCATTTCACCCGGAATCAGCGTTGACGAAGAATTTATAGCTTCGCAAATGGAAAAAAGAAAGGGTATCGGCTCAATTTCAACCAAAAGAAGAGAGAAGGACGAAGTCCGTATTCTCAGCGGCGTTTTTGAGGGCAGAACAACGGGAACACCCATTTGCTTTATGATTGAAAACGGTGATACAAAAAGCCGTGACTATTCAGATACAAGATATCTTGCAAGACCGGGCCATGCAGATTACACCGCAGAGTGTAAATACGGCGGTTATCAGGATTTCCGTGGCGGCGGACATTTTTCGGGCAGACTTACCGCGCCGATTGTTGCGGCGGGTGCCGTTGCAATTTCAGCTCTTCGCAAAAAGGGTATTTATATCGGAACGCATATCTCATCCTGCGGTGAAATTACTGATAGAGCCTTTAATGATATAAAAGAAGATATTCTTTTCCTTGACAGTGCTCAGATGCCCGTATTGTGTGAAGAAAAGCGCGAAGAAATGCTACGCTTTATTGAAAATGCAGCTTCAGAAGGCGACAGCGTTGGCGGTGTGCTCTCTACTGCCGTAATCGGTATGCCCGAAGGTGTTGGCGAACCCTGGTTTGATTCTGTTGAGTCTATGCTCTCCCACGCACTTTTTTCAATTCCTGCAGTAAAGGGTGTTGAATTCGGAAAAGGCTTCGATATTACAAAAATGAGTGGCAGTGAAGCCAACGATTCTTTCATAGTCAAGGACGGAAAAATAGTTACCGCAACCAACAATAACGGCGGTATTAACGGTGGCATTACCAACGGTATGCCCATTACCTTCAATGTTGCCGTAAAGCCCACTCCTTCAATTTATAAACAGCAGAATACAGTTGATTTCAGTAAAAATGAAGATGCGGTTCTGCAGATTCACGGCAGACACGACCCTGCAATTATCCACAGAGCGAGAGTAGTAGTTGACAGTGTTACGGCTCTTGTTCTCTGCGATTTGCTTATAACCCGGTTTGGCACAAATTGGCTTGGAGAGTGATAGTATGAAATACGGACTGATAGGTAAAAAGCTCGGTCACAGCTTTTCAAAGCCAATTCACGAAAAACTTGCTGGTTATACATACGAAATTAAGGAAATAGCTGAAGATGAGCTCGATTCCTTTATGAAAGAAAAGGATTTCTGCGGTATCAATGTAACAATACCTTATAAAAGTGCAGTTATTCCTTATCTTGATTTTATAGACCCGATAGCTGAGAAAATCGGTGCAGTAAACACCGTAGTTAACCGTGACGGTAAGCTATACGGCTATAATACCGACTTTGGCGGTCTTCGTATGCTGACACAAAAAGCTGGCTTTGATTATAAAAATAAAAAGGTGCTCATTCTCGGTACGGGCGGTACTTCAAAAACGGCAAAAGCCGTCTGCGACTTTTTCGGCGCCGCTGAAACCGTTACTGTCGGCAGAAAAACGGATGTAAACTACGAAAATGTTTATTCTCTTCACGGCGATGCGGATTATATAATCAACACAACCCCCGTGGGTATGTATCCTGACTGCGACTCATATCCTCTGGATACAGAAAAATTCATTAGCCTTAAAGGTGTTACGGATGTTATTTATAACCCTATTAAAACAAAACTTTGTCAGAAAGCGGAAAAAAACGGCATAAAAAGTGTTAACGGGCTTTATATGCTCGTTTGTCAGGCTGTTCTTGCCTGCGAGCTGTTTACTGGTAAAAAGCTTGATGTGAACAGCATCTGTGATGACGTCTACACCGAAATACTGAGTGAAAAAAGAAATATTGTGCTTATCGGTATGCCGGGCAGCGGAAAAACCACAATCGGCAAGGCTCTGTCGGAAGCAACGGGCAAAGCTTTTGCTGATACCGATGAAATGATAACCGAACAGCACGGTGATATCAGCAATATTATCAATGGTAAGGGAGAACTGTATTTCCGTGAAATTGAAGCCGAGCAGATAAAAAAAGCAGGTATGCTCAGCGGATATGTTATTGCAACGGGTGGAGGTGCAATTTTAAGGCAGGAAAATGTTGAGGCATTGAAACAAAACGGAAAGCTGTTTTTCCTCAACAGACCTCTTTGTGATATTGTTCCCACCGATGACCGACCTCTGTCGCAAAATTATGATGCACTTAAAAAGCGTTTTGAAGAAAGATATGACATCTATGTTGATTCCTGTGATGAAGAAATTGCCGTCGACGGAGATGTTATGAATTCTGTTAATAAAATTTTGGAGAAGCTCAAATGAAAATTCTTGTTATAAACGGACCTAATCTTAATATGCTGGGTATAAGAGAGCCTGAGCATTACGGTAAAGAAACCTATAAGGAACTTGTGAGTAAAATTGAAAATTACTGTGAGCAAAAGGGTATCTGCTGCGAATGTTATCAGTCGAATCATGAGGGCTGTCTCGTTGATAAGATTCAGGATGCCTACGGAGTGTTTGACGGTATAGTTATAAATCCCGGCGCTTATACTCATACTTCCGTTGCAATCCTTGATGCAGTGAAATCCGTTATGCTTCCAACCGTTGAAGTGCATATTTCAAAGGTGGAAGAAAGAGAGGACTTCCGTCAGATAAGCTATATCCGTCAGGCGGCAGTAAAAACAATAACGGGACTCGGCACTGACGGATACCTCAGAGGAATTGATTTTCTTATTGAATATTTAAAGAAGTGATATTATGACAATTGAAATTACGCCATCGCAGTTAAAAGGCGAGGTCACGGCACCACCGTCTAAAAGTATGGCACACAGACTTCTTATCTGTGCGGCACTGAGTAAAGGCGAAAGTACAATCAGCAACATAGCTTACAGTGAGGATATCCTTGCTACATTGGATTGTATTAAGGCAATGGGTGTTGCTGTGAGAGAAAAAGATAATACAATTACCCTTTGCGGTGTATCACCTTTTACAGTGGCTGAGTGTACATATAACTGCCGAGAAAGCGGAAGTACTCTGAGATTTTTTATCCCCGTCTCTATGCTCAGTGAAAAGAAAAGTCTTTTTACGGGTTACGGCAGACTTCCGGAAAGACCGATGGAGGTCTATGAAAAAATTGCTGATGAAAAAGGAATATATTATTCGAAAACAAGTGATGGTATCTGCATCGGAGGCACTCTCAGCGCAGGCAGATATACCGTAAGAGGGGATATAAGCAGTCAGTTTGTATCCGGTCTCCTATTCGCACTTCCTTTGTGTGATGGTGACAGTGAAATCACTCTCACAGGCAAAGTTGAAAGCAGAAGCTATATTGATATGACTCTCAGTGCGATGATGACATTCGGTGTAAAAGCAGAATGGAAGGATGAAAACACATTACTTATTAAAGGTGGTCAGATCTATAAAGGCTGCAATGTCAGCGTAGAAGGTGACTGGTCAAACGCCGCTTTCATTGATGCTTTTAATCTTGTCGGAGGCAATGTTGCAGTAAAAGGCCTTTGCGAAAACAGTCTGCAGGGAGACAGTGTTTATAAAGAGTATTTCGCTTTACTAAAAGAAGGTGCGCCGACACTCGATCTCAGCAATTGTCCTGACCTTGCTCCTGTTATTATGTCTCTTGCCTGTGAACTCAACGGTGCCGTACTGAAAGGTACAAAAAGATTGAAGCTTAAAGAAAGCGACAGAGGAGCTGTTATGGCTCAGGAGCTTTCAAAATTCGGTGCAGACATTGACCTTTATGAAGATGAAATAGTTATACACAAAAAGGAGCTCATAGCACCTGAAGCTGTGCTTTTTGGACATAATGACCACCGGGTTGTAATGAGTCTTTGTGTGCTTCTGAGTAAATACGGCGGAGAAATTGACGGGGCAGAAGCCGTAAAAAAGAGCTATCCCGACTTTTTTGAAATAATAGGCTCACTCGGTGCGGAGGTAAAAGAAAAATGACGATAAATAAAAATACAAAATTCCTTATTGTAGGTCTCGGCCTTCTCGGAGGCAGCTATGCAAGGGGACTTACGGGCAAGGGCTACTATGTTGAAGCTCTTGTTGATAATAAAGAGGCTATGGAATATGCCCTCGAACACGGCATGGTTAAAAAGGTCAGTGATGAAGTAGATGAAGAAATGATAAAAGGTGCAGATATTATTATCTTCACTCTTTATCCCGAAACCTTCGTAAACTGGATAGAAAAAAACGGCCACCTTATAAAGCCGGGCACAATAATTACCGATGTAACGGGTGTAAAGGGCTGTATTGTTGACAGAATTCAGCATATGCTTCCGCCTATGGTAGAGTTTATTTCCGCCCACCCTATGGCAGGTAAAGAAACATCAGGAATTACTAACAGTGACGAAAGAATTTTTTACGGGATGAACTATCTTGTTGTTCCCACAAACAGAAATACCGATGAAGGCATTGAAGCTTGCAAACGTATAGGTGAAATTCTCGGCTTCGGAAAAATTTCGGAAATTACCCCGGAAAACCACGATAAAATGATTGGCTTTGTTTCGCAGCTTACCCATTGTATTGCCGTGGCACTTATGAACTGCTATGAGCACGAAAGCCTTGAAAGATACACTGCAGACTCATTCAGAGACCTTACAAGAATTGCAAAAATTAACGAAAAAATGTGGAGTGAGCTTTTCCTGAGCAACAAGGAAGCGCTTATTTCTGAAATGGAGCTTTTTCAGGCTCAACTTGAAAAAATGCATATGTTTCTTAAAAACGAAGACCGTCAGGGTCTTATGAATATGATGATAACATCCACTGAACGCAGAAAGAAATTCGATAAGTAAAGAGGGTATTAAACTATGATGAATATGAACTTTGTATGTAAGCTTCCAATACCTAAGGATATCAAAGAGCAGTATCCTATGACAAAAGAGGCTACGGAAATCAAAAAGCAAAAGGATAAGGAAATCAGGGATATTTTTGAGGGCAAGGAAAGAAAGCTTATCCTTGTTATCGGTCCTTGCTCGGCAGATAACGAGGACAGCGTTATGGATTACATAACAAGGCTTGTTCCCGTTCAGGAAAAGGTTAAGGATAAAATTCTTATTATCCCCAGAATTTATACAAATAAGCCCAGAACAACGGGTGATGGCTATAAGGGTATGCTTCATCAGCCTGACCCCAATTCAGCCGCCGACCTTATCAAGGGTATTGTTGCCATAAGAAAGCTTCATATGAGAGCGGTTAATGAAACAGGCTTCGGCTGTGCTGATGAAATGCTTTATCCTGAAAATCACCGTTATCTTTCCGACATACTTTCCTATATTGCCATTGGTGCAAGAAGCACTGAGGATCAGCAGCACAGACTTACAGCAAGCGGACTTGATATCCCTGTCGGTATGAAAAATCCCACGGGCGGCGATCTTTCGGTTATGATGAATTCAATTACCGCCGCTCAGCATTCACACGATTTTATTTACAGAGGCTGGGAAGTCCGTTCAGAAGGTAATCCTTTAGCTCATGCAATTCTCAGAGGCTATGTAAACGACAGAGGACAATCCTTCTCAAATTACCATTATGAAGACCTTATGCATCTTTGTGAGCTTTACGCTGAAAGAGATCTGAAAAATCCTGCGGTTATTGTTGATACCAATCACGCTAACTCCGGTAAAAAATATCTTGAACAGCCCAGAATAGCAAAAGAGATTCTTCATTCCTGCCGTCATAACAGTGATATAGACAAAATGGTAAAGGGTCTGATGATTGAAAGCTATATTGAAGACGGTACACAGAAAATCGGTGAAGGCTGTTACGGTAAGAGCATTACCGACCCCTGCATCGGTTGGGCAAAAACAGAAAGACTCATTTACGACCTTGCGGAAATCTATTGATAAAGTATGCTGTTGCATTGAAAAACATCAATGCAACAGCAAGCAACAATTAATTTAATATAATGTTTATATTTTTTTGATATTATGGGCAACATAGTGTTATATATTATTAAGTATTGTAATATGATTTAAGGAGGCAAAAGGATGGATATAATGCAGGAAATGCTCGTTATCCTCAAAGGATGGCTTGATAACATAAAAAAAGTAACTGCTTACCTTCAGCAATCCTTTTTGCCGCAGGAAGGTTCAAAGGGCAGGTCGCAGGGTATAATCTGGTGGTTCTGAAAAAAATATAAAAACTTTCGAAAAAGGTGTTGACAAATATTCTTTTTTGATGTATAGTATACAAGTCGCTGCGAGAGTGGTGGCAAAGATGGGAGCATAGCTCAGCTGGGAGAGCATCTGCCTTACAAGCAGAGGGTCACAGGTTCGAGCCCTGTTGTTCCCACCATTTGGCCCGGTAGTTCAGTTGGTTAGAACGCCAGCCTGTCACGCTGGAGGTCGACGGTTCGAG
>JAZSDP010000064.1:0-10495 GCA_045531265.1 Acutalibacteraceae bacterium | reverse complement strand
TAAATATGCGAGAGTGGCGGAATCGGCAGCATTGAGCTTGACCGCATCCGGTGGATGATTAAGGGAGAGCGAAATGGCGCAGCGGTCAAAATTCAAAGACTGAAAGTCGCAATGAATTTTGGGCACCGCAAGAGTCACGCGTACGGAACCTTGAGTGGTTCAACAAGTAAATATGCGAGAGTGGCGGAATCGGCAGACGCGCACGTTTGAGGGGCGTGTGGGGCAGCTCGTACGGGTTCAAGTCCCGTCTCTCGCACCATAGTGAGTATTCATAACACAAGTGAATACTCACTTTTCTTTTTTACATTTCCTCATAATTAAATTTGTTATGTATTGAGCAGGTTTTGAGCCTGCTCTTTTTTGTTATGCCGTGAGATATTCCACGGCTACGCCTTGTCTTGCTTCAAGGATGATGTTTTCCTCTTTAACAGGATTATCAATCACTCCCACAAAGCGATAATGGATTATGATTTTCTGTGTTTTGTTTTTGCCTTTACCCTCAATAGAATGAACTTCAATTTTCTCAATCAGTTCATTAAGGAGAGAAGGTGTCAGAGTTTCCATCTGCATAAACTTACGGACTGCTAATGTGAACTGCTCTTTGCTTGTACGGAGATTTTCGATTTCAGCAAGCTCATCTTTGTATTGCCTGATTTTTACTTTCAGTTCATCACGCTCAGTTTCATACTTTTGAGATAACTGCATAAAACTTTCTTCATTGACGATTCCGTTGATGTGTTTCTCAAAAAGCTTTTCGTACATCAGGGCAACCTCTTTTGTTCTTGCGGTTGCTTTATCAATGCTACTTTCAAGAAACTTTTGTTGAGCGAGTATGTTCTTGTTTGTCTTTGCTTCAAGAATATCTGCAAAGGCTTGTTCATCTTCGGCAAGAAAGTTTGCCAAGTTTCTCAACTCAAGCATCACTATCTGCTCCACAGAATCGGCTCTGACATAATGTGTACCCTCACAGGTTCCTCTTCTTCCCTTGTAATTAGAACACATAAAATATTTGATATCAGTGTTGGGATGATTGACATTGAACCACAAAGGACTTCCGCAATCAGCACAGTATAACAATCCGCAGAACATATTTTTTTCTGCGTGCTTTGGATTTGGTGCTCTGCGTTTTGCTTTCGCTTTCATCTTCTGTACAGTTTCAAATGTTTCTCTGTCAATTATCGGCTCATGTACGCCCTTAAAAACCTTCCAATTCTCTTCGGGGTTAAGAATCCTTTTCTTGTTCTTAAAGCTCTTGGAATAGGTCTTAAAGTTAATAACATCACCGCAGTACTCCTGCTGTTCGAGTATCTTACCTACGGTAGTCTTGCACCACTTGTACGGGTCAGGCTGAGTTTTCTTTCCGCCTCTGTCAAGACCTTTGCTCTGCCAATATGCCATTGGTATCATTACTTTGTTTTCCTGCAGGATACGGGCAATGGTTTCATTACCTTTACCTTCAATGCACATCATAAAGATACTCTTGACTACCTCTGCCGCTTCGGCATCAATTATCCATTTCTTTTTGTTCTCAGGACTCTTCATATACCCGTAAGGCGGTTGAGATAAGGGTTCACCCATGTTGCCTCTTATGCGGTGTGATGAGCGTACCTTTCTTGAAATATCTCTTGCGTACATTTCATTCATTATGTTCTTGAAGGGTGCGATTTCATTTTCACCGTCATTACTGTCAACCATATCATTAACAGCAATGAATCTTATGTTATGTTCTGGAAAGAAGTTATCCGTGTAATGACCTACCGAAACATAATCTCTGCCGAGACGGGATAAGTCTTTTACCATTACTGTTGTTACATATCCCATTTCTATATCTTCAAGCATTGCCTGAAATCCCGGTCTGTTAAAATTAGTTCCCGTGTAACCGTCATCAACATAAAACTTTGTGTTTGTGAGTTTTAATTCCTTTGCTTTTTGTGAGAGCAATCTTTTCTGATTTCCGATTGAGTTACTCTCACTATCTGTTCCGTCATCACGGGACAGACGACAATAGATTGCTGTTATGCCTAAATTATCCGACTGCATTTATCCTCCTTTCTCCGGCATTTGTATTCACACATTCTGCAATCATTGTATCATTACTTTCCGCAACAGACAAATGTGCGAAATCACTTCCGATAAATTTTTCTAATCTTTCCTTCATTGTTATCTTCGTTTCTTCAAAGCGGGATGAAACAATATACCTTACTCCGTTTATCACATACTCATTCGCCTCCGCACGAATGTCACTTAATATTTTTAACAAACAGATTTTCAAATACTTAAATATTTTCATTCTCTTACCTCGCATCTCTTTGCCGCATCAGGTACCGATGATAATGCTCGACAGCTTTTATCACAAACTCCTGCTTCTGCTTTTCCGTAAACCTTGATTTAAAATATCTCTCTATACTTTCTGTCGGTATCTTTAAGTAATCTTTTTGATTTGCTTTTGCTTCGGACATAATTTCATAAAGCCTTTCATCTGTCAGCTTGAACTCTTGAGACAGCTTTTTTAGTCTGACTGATTGAGAATATGACGGCGTGACTTCTTCATTTTCATAGAAGCAGTAAACCTGTTCTTGTTCGTAACCGTCAAGGTAAGATAACTCAACTGCAGGTGTCAGAGATATTCTTCCTTCGTCAACTAACTTTAAGATTTCAGGAATGAGGTAAGTCAACCTAATATACCGCCTGACGGTTTCACGGCTCTCGTTGTTTTCTTTTCCTATCATTTCATCTGTACGAAACTTCGTCACAGGCTGTGTCGAAGTTAAATCCGTCCTTGCTCCCTGATTTTTAAGTGCATCCATTTTCATTTTGTAGGCGTGAGCTTTCTCACTCGGTAACACTTCATCTCTTTGCAGGTTCAAGTCAACGAGTATAACCGTCGCTTCATCCCTCGTAAGCTCTTTAACAATGCAGGGAATTCTTTCAAAGCCGAGTCTTCTGCAAGCTTCAACTCTTCTATGACCGCTGATGATTTCATACTGTCCATCGTCAAGTGTTCTGACAATGATTGGTGTAAGTACTCCTAAGTTTGCGATGCTTTCGATTAACAAATCAAAGGCTATGTCCTCTCTGAAAATGAAAGGATTGTTTTCAAATGATTTTAAATTTTCAATTTTGATTTCTGATAAAGTTGTCATGATAATTAACCTCCATAAATTTTAAAATTTGATTTTGATTTTTGTTTTCAAGGAAGGATGCAAGAATTCAAAAAGACTTGCAAAAGGTTTTTAAAATTCAATTCCTTGAAAATTTTTCTGACGAATTTTTTTATCGTGAGCTCGTCTGCTTCTCACAAAATTTTTCTCGGGGTTTTAGGGGTAGCTCCCTAACAAGCGGAATTTGGATATTCAAATTCATTGCTTGTTAATACTGATGCCATCGCATTGAAGTAGCAACAAGTCAATGTGTCCGGGCAAATTCATTGCTTGTTAATACTAATGCCACCTAAAACTGCATTCTTTGTATTCTGATAATTGTAGTTGGTTGGGTTTGTGTTCTGAACTTTTTCTAACTCCTTTCCAATTGTTTTGAGCTTTTTGTTTTGGTTCAAAAACAATTCCTCACTTATATGGACTGGGAGGAGCCGAATGGACACCCAAAAATCAAATTGTTTTCAAAATATTTACAACCCGCCGCATAAAAAATTGCAAAACAAAAAAAGCCGCTACATACTTCGGGCAACAGAAACAAGCGTGGAAGAAAAATTCTTTCCGCGCCGGTATTCTGTTTTAAACCCAAAATATGTAACGGCTTTGAATTAAATCAAAGCAAAAGAAAAAGAAAAAAGGGTTAACTCTGTCTCCGCATCTCGCTGAAAGGGACAGCTACCTTTTGTCACAGCGAGCCTAACTTTTAACGTCTGTGTTGACGTAGTCATTGTACATCAACAAGAAATTTTTGTCAATGCGGATTTTGTCGAACGGTTTTAAAATTTTTTCACAGTCAATAATATTTGGTTTGGGCTTTTGAAAAAATGTTTTTCTCTCCATATATATAACGACATCAGAACACAAAAATGTTCCTGAGTTTTGAAAAATATTGAAAAATATTTTTTGCTTCGCAACCTGCCGCCAAAAAGAAATAAATTTCTTCTGAGTGTTATTGAATTATTACATTCTTCTTTGAAGCATATTTTTGATAACCTTAATGGTTTTATGGTGAGGGTATCACCCTCGTAATTCCAACAGAGCACAGAATGTTTTTGTTGTCAAGAGAAGAAGTGTAACGACTCTTGATAATGAAAACAGGCTGTGGTAAAAAAAGAATTGCCATAAAATAAGATGATTGATACAAAATAGCAACACCGCCGAGGATTTTCTCCCCGGCGGTTAGTTTATTTATTGGGTTTTAGTTGATTGATTTCAGAATTGATGTGACAAATCTGATTATTGTTATTATCATACAGAAGACTAACTTAATCTTATCGTCTCCGTGAGCCTTGCCGCCGCAAATATCACAGCGGTCATAAACCTCTTCGCCGCAGTCATCACAAAGCTTGTCGCCGTCTTCGTCAGAGTGGTCAATCATAGAACCCTCGTCTGCTACTGTATCTGTTGCACCGCAGCCGTGGATACAGTAGGCTGTCTTTGTTCCGTCAGCAGTGCAGGTTGCATCGCTGTTTGAGACGTAATCAAGGAAGATGTGCTCAAGAGCAGGAATTTCCTTTTCATCAGTTGTCTGACAACCGTTGTCGCAGTAAGCTACTTCCTTACCTGCAACACCGCACTTAGGAGCTTCTGTTTCTTCGTACTTTGTGAAGGAGTGCTCGAGAGCTGTGCCTTCTACTTCTCTTTCGTCGGTTTCACCGCAGAACCAGCAGGTGCTTGTTTCTTTTGCATTAACTTCACACTTTGCAGGTGATGTTATCTCATAATCCTTGAAATTATGAGTACCTCTGAGGCAGTTTTCCCATGATTCAAGTAAAGAATCGAGCATTTCGTTGAGCTTTGCAATATTTTCAGCATTTTCAGCCACAGTGCCTTCAAGAGAATTTGCAAAATCATTTATTTCATCCACTGTTGCCATTGCTTCATCAGTTGCTTTTTGGTTATTTATGAAATCCTCATACTCATCAAGCAAGCCTTCGGCTTCAAGCTTTTCTGCCCACTTCTTATTAACATCATCAGCAATTGCATCGACATCAACCTCAACAAGGGTGCCGTCTTCGATTCCCTTGTCAAGCTCTTCTTCGTAATCCTCAAGAGCCTTTTCAAGCTCTGCAACATCTGCTGCGCTTGTATTTTCGTCAGCCTTCATTTCTTCGAGCTGCTTCTTGATTTCTTCAAGCTCTGCCTTGCCTTCGTCGGTTACGTTTTCTGAAGCAAGCTTTTCTTCGATATCATCAATTGCTTCGTCGATTTCGGTGTAATCAGCCTTTACATATTCGCCGCTTGCGATTTTTTCTTCTGCATCAGCAACGATTTTCTCAAGCTCTGCGGTTACCGCATTAATAGCAGGCTGATCCTCTTCAACAAGGTCACCACGGACAAAGCCAAATTCGTCGAAAATATTACCGTTATTCTTCAGAATATCTCTATAGCTCTTATAGATTTCGTCCTTTGCTTCCTGTGTGAGAGTATTATTATCTATGTATTCCATAACCTTCATAGAAGCATCGTTTAAGGCTGTGTCATCTGCTTTCTTAGTGGGCTCTGTGTATGAGTGGCCGCAAAGAGTACAGGTATAGGTGTAATAGCCGGCTGTTTCAAAGGTAGGTCTTGTGAGCACTCCCTCGCCCCAAGCGTGAGGACATTCATAATTACAGTTATCACAAACACCACCGGTGTAGCTGCTGTGAGGACAAGTATAACCGCAATCACACTTACCGTCGGTGTAGCTGTGCTCTGCTTCTTTGCTTGTCTCGCTGCAGCCGTCAACAGTACATCCCTTCCAGTGCTTCTCGGCATCATATTTCCACTCGCCGCTGAAATCGCAGGTGTGGAGAATGTTATAGTAGCCATTGGTTTCGTTATAATAAACGGTTTCGCCGCCAAAAACAGGATAGCTGTCTGTGCCGATTAACTGACCCCATACGAGGTCGCCATCGCTTGTTGAGCCGTTGAGCAGATATGCAATCTCACCGGAAGCGAAAACGTCAGCACTTACGCCTGCTTTACAATTTGTAGCTGTACCTGCCTGAGAGCTTGCCAAGGCAGAATAATCCGTATAGCAGTTTTCCAATTTACCGGCAGAAAAGTCACCGCTGATGCCGCCAAAACGTCTGTTGTAACCGGCAAGGCTCATGTTGCAGGTATAACAGTTTTTAACGGTGCCGTAGTTCATACCCACGATGCCGCCGACAACTCTGGAGGATGCTTTCACAGTGGAGTTGCTGACATAGCAATCGCTGATGGTGCTGTCTGCCAACAGCTGACCTGCGATACCGCCTGCACGGTGGTCATACGTATTATCGTCAAAGCTAAGATTCTCAACACCCAGATTACGGACTGCACCGCCGTATTGCACCGTGCCGAAAATACCTGCAGCCATTGCAGAAGCGGGTGTTGCAAAGGTGACATTGCGAATCACATGACCGTTGCCGTCAAAGCTTCCGGTATAGCCGTTTGTGACACCTTCACCCATGGCCGTCACACCAATCGGAGTCCAGGTATATTCTGCAAGGTCAATGTCAGCCATCAATGTCGCATTTGCATTCACATTCCCTTTGTTTACAAAGTCAGCAAAAACCATCAACTGCTCAGCTGTGCTGATATAGAAATGACCGTTTTCATCCTGACCGCAAAGAGTACAAATACCATTTTCATAATTGTGATGCGTTGAAAAATCCTCAACGAGCCTACATACCGAGCAATACTTTGGAACAAAACAAGTCGCCTCGACCCAACTGTGTGCAGTATCACTGTTGCGTGCTTCTCCGCAGTTGTTGCAACTCACATCACAGTCACCGGAATAGCTGTGACCGCTCTTACAAATAACCGTTCCGTAATTTTTAATTGTTCCGTTATTGATGATGCTTCCTTCAATAGTAAGAGTCAAACCTGCCGGAACGATCAGGGTTTCACCTTCGTTAATTGTCAGCGTTTTGCCGGCGGGAAGTGTCCAATCATGAGGCAGGGTGTAGAGATCACCGCAAAGCACACCGTTTGCACCGTTAAAATACAAACCGTTTGTTTCGTTTACTTTATCGCCGGTGCTTGATGAAAGAACAATACCACCGTTCACGGTCATAGAATCCACACTGATGCTGGAAGCCGTCACAATGCCTCCGTGTACGGTGAGATATCCTCCCCATCCGCTATCTCCTCTTCCGATAGCGGCTCCGGAACCTTTGGAATCTGCCGAAATCATACCACCGTAAATATTGATTGTACCTGCCTCATCATAATCTTTGCCTCCAATTGCAGCAGACATATTGCCCACCGGCGAGGTTGCCGTCATCTTACCCATAACAGACGGGTCGTTTGACTGGGCATAAATATTGAGCGTACTTCCACCCGGAACTGTCGCCCTTATCTTTACCTCCAGGTGTGCTCCGTCGGCCAGAATCAGATTTACCGTTCCGCTTGTAAACATACCATAAATACTTTGATTGCCATTTACAATGTACCAACCATCCGTCAAAGTGTCACTATCCACAAAGGTTTTCGGTGCACTCTCTGTCAACTCCACAGAGTACTCCACCGTCTGCGTCTTTTCGTTCCAGACCGGTTTCAGATAAGGCGTTCCGCTTAAACCGCAGTTCGGACAAACACCGGATTCCATTTCCGAATGGGTACATTTATAGTTACAAACAGTACAGGTCGTACCGGAAAAGCTGTGTTTTTCTGTTTTGATAATCGCTTTACAGCAAGTGTGATACTGATCATGCTTTTTATCATCAGTACCATTTAATTGATACGCCGTACCGACAGAGGTATGATTCGACGCATCCTTACTGCCGCTGGTAAGTCCACAGTAAATACAGGTTGCCGGTGTGGTACAGGTAGCAACAGTAAAACTATGGTCTGCAATGGCATAGTCTGTTTTCTCACCGCTTGTTACCTTGCCGCAAATCAGACATTCGCTATAAGCAGAACGACCGGGATACTGACATGTTGCTTTTACTTCCCTGTGATCCGCACTGACACAGGTATGGGAGTCAGAAACAGATGAAAGAGCTGTACACCAGTTATGAATATCGCCATAGCCGCCTGTTCCATCCATTACTGCACCGTTTTTGTCCGTTGCACTCCCTGCAAGGTAATAGCAATTGTTGCATACAACGAGTTCCATTGCATTTGTATAGGTACGCCAATATCCGACTACAGCACCAACGTAATTATCTGCGTTTACAGCCTTAACTGTTGCAAAGCTGACACAGTCAGCAACAGTACACACACTATCTACTCCAAACATTGCCTGACCAAAGCCACCGGTAATACCACCCACGTAAGGCTCGCTTGCATGCGTTGCATAGACAGAAACCGAACTGTCAACCTTACATTTGGATACGGTAACGTAGTCACCGCTCAATCTTCCGACAATACCGGCAACATTCTGGTTGCCTTTTATGTAAGAGTCAGACAAAATCACATTTTTGATTGTAGCGGTACCTTCTGCCGGTACATTTGTATTGTAACCCGCCACACCAAACAAACCGACATCGTCACCGGAATCGTTGATATAAATTCCACTGATTGTATAGCCGTTACCGTCAAAGGTTCCGAGATACGGTTTGTCGGGATTACCGATAGGTGTCCAGGAATATGCCGCACCGGATGCAGACACGGTTTCATTGACAACAATATCCTGCAGCAGAACGGCATTGCGGACATTTTTACTGCCATTGACAAGGGCTGCAAAACCGTAGAGCTCCGCTGCTGTACGAATACCGTAGTAACCGTTGTAACTACTCCAATTGTCCGCTGTCAGACCAAATTTTGCATAGTTGCCTGACGAAATTTTCTGCGGAGTTACAGGCACACCGTCATAAGGTGTCGGGGTGCTTGCCGCACTTGCCGGCATAACCGCCATGGGAATCATTGTCACAACCATTAAGATTGCGAGCATGATTGATAAAAGTTTTTTCATTGTTTTTCTCCTTTCGGGAAAGAGTTTTGGGTGTGTATCTGAAGTTCATCGAAAACACTTTGCACCGCCTCTTTTGCAACGGTTGCAAAATCAATTTTTTCGATAAAGTTGATTGCCTCGGTGATTTTTTCATCTTCCGCCTTATAAATACGCAGAAGCATTGTTACGAGTCGTTTTGCTTTGGCTTCAATAGTAAAATATATACCGCAGGGAACGGTCATATATGCTCTCATAATGCCCATTGAAGCAATTTCAGTTTCGTAGAAGTCATTCCACGTAAATTTTTTAAAGGTTTCACTGAAGGAATCATACATCATATCGGTTCTTCGTTTAAGAACCTCTTCACTTGTTTTCGGCATTGAATAGCCTGAAAGGTAAAGGTTACGCATATCCTCACTCATTTCCGCCATATATAGCTGTAAAACCTCATTGGCAATGAAGATAAGCACTTTATCGTCGGTGAGCTTTTTTGAGACTGCATCTGATGCCGAGGTTACTCCGTCGAGGAATTTTGTGACAAGCAATCCTAAAATTTCCTCTTTGCTGTTCATTACATAAAGTATCTTTGACTTAGGAACACCGGACAGCTTTGCAATGTCGGTTATTTTTGTTCGCTCATAGCCTTTCTGAATGAACAAAGCTGTTGCGGCTGTGAGGATTTTTCTGTGTAATGCTTTGGTTTCTGCTTCGCTTCTAAAGTTCGACAAATCATCGCTCCTTTCAAAAGGGTTTAACATAAAGTAAACCCGGGTACAGTTTAATTTTATTATATTTATCAGAGGGTGCTTTGTCAATAAAATATGAAAAAAAAGAACAATATTTTTAATAAGCATCAACCGCAAGGATTTCACTTTCCGATTGAAATTAAGATTAAAAAAACACATTTTATTATTATGGTTAGAGATAGCTTTGAGGGGTGAAGTCGGATTTAATGACAAGGATGCTCATAGAAAATAAAAACGGTGACGGACACGACTTCAGAATAATATTAATACAGTATATCTGTTTCGCACGGGCAAAATTTCTTGCTTAAAAAATCCTCTCCGATAAAGGAAAAAATTCATACCATATAATCCAAGAGTTGTTGCAACTAACCACAATATGTTGTATGATTTTTTTGAATTTTGCTCTGTATTCGATGGAAATTTTTAAAATGACCAAATGTATTATCCAAGAAGATTAACGTATAAAAGGCATTTTTAACACTAAAAGTAAGCACGACCTACATTTATCGTAAGCCGTGCTTTTCTCAATGAAATTCAACCGCAGATTCGGTTTAAATGTATATCACCTCCGTACGTACAACTTCATTTGCCCGTTGCTGAATATTGCCCATCCTCTGTATCCATTCAAGTTGGTCTTGCTCTTTAAGTTCTTCTGTAACACCTTCTGCCTTTTTCATCTGTTGAATCAAAAGGTCATACATTTCATTTGCCTGACGGTCAACATCTGCAAGATA
>JAZSDP010000068.1:0-1879 GCA_045531265.1 Acutalibacteraceae bacterium | reverse complement strand
TTAAACGCATTTATCGGCGGCGTACAGAACGCAGTTAAAGCCGGAGATAAGGTTTCCTTAATCGGCTTTGGTACATTTGAAGCACGTGAGAGAGCTGCTCGTGAGGGCAAGAATCCGCAGACAGGCGAAAAGATTAAAATCGCTGCTTGCAAGGTTCCTGCATTCAAGGCAGGAAAAGCTTTCAAAGATTTAGTAAAATAATCTATAAAAACAAAACGAGCCTCCGGGGAGAAATCCTCGGAGGCTTTCATCATATATTTTAGTTTTTATCGCCGTATATAATCCAGTCTTTATCATATCCAAATTCAAGGGCGATGAGCTTTGCAAGAGTTTCGGATATGGTGGTCAGCTTTTCTTGGCTTCCTGTGAGCTGATAGATGTAGTTTTCGCTGACACCCAAGGTTTTTGCAAACGCTCTTTTTGTAAGTCCCTGTTCATCAATGATTTTATTCAGTCTGTCTGCAAGTGTCATAAAACTCCTCCTTCTTTTTTAAGCATAGCAGCATAAAGCAAAAGCTCTTTTCTGCTCGTAACACCGAGTTTTGAATATAAGTTTTTGTTATGATACTTGAGTGTGTTCTGATTGATTTCCGTTATCTCCTGAATTTCCTTTGCAGTTTTTCCCTCAAGATAGAGCCTGAATATCTGTGCTTCCTTTTGAGTGAGCTTGGATACATTTGACTTGAATATCTCATAAAATTCAGGATCGGCACCGGATTTATGTCGTTCTACCACCTTGTCAAGCTGCGTCTGAATCTTTGTGTATTCATCCTTTGCCTCGTTGCGGAGGCGTGTAAGCTCGGTTATTTCGTCCTCGTGACCTTTATCCTTATCTGCAAGGAAACGGAAAAGGTCGTTGATTTCAGGAATTTTAACCTGATCTGCGGGAACGGAATTTGTCTTTATATGCTCAAAGCTTTTAAGAATCGGCTTCATATACTTGTGGCTGAAATAAAGGCAAATCAAAACCATCAGCATAAGAACAATAATGAGCACCGCAAGCATTCTGATATACGATTCGGAAAGCAAGGACTGATATTCCTTTTCGGGAACCATAACGGTTAAAATATGCTTGCTGTTGCCCAGTGTAATCTCTCCGTACTTACCGATAAAGGTTTCGTTTCCGTATGTAAAGGTGTCAAGATTTTTGCCCTTCTTTATTGTCATTACGCCTGTGTCGGACGGAGAATACCCCGAATGATTGACGGACATCTGCCCGGTATATGAATCCTTCTCGCTCTCTGTAAATAAACCGTGAATGATGTTGTCAAACTCGTCATTATGTGTTTCGTAGGTCAGGCTGAAATAAAGGCTTGAGATTTCAAAGCCGCATACACCGATAAGCTTGTCGCTTGTGTCAAACACGGGAACACATAAAAACCTCACATTTTCCCACGTGCCGGGAATCTGATATACACCCGTCAGCACATAGCTGTCATTAAAGTCTGCCTTTGAAACATGAAACACATCATCAAGTTCGTGATAAATGCCCTCCGGTATCTCTAAGTGCCATTCGTTGTAATAATCCGCACCATATTCCTTTGCAACGGCAGACGAGCCGTAGAGCATTGATGTTTTGTGGTTTATCATACTGTTTGAGTGAAGATAGGAAAACTTCAGGTAAATGCCGCTGTGGTATTTTTCGGGAAGCTTACTGTTTACTGTCGTGTTAAGCATAAAGAATGCACCGCTGCAATCGGCATACTGCATATTTGCAGCTACAATATTGTAAACCTCCGCCTCAAGCCCGTCAATCAGCGCCGCATTGTTTTCCAAAGCTTCAAAGCTTATGTTTTTTGCGGCAAGATAATGCTCTGTTTCCTTAGAAAGATGCTCTGCAAACAGAATTGCATGAGCAGCATTTGTATCAATAGAGGTT
>JAZSDP010000034.1:0-45060 GCA_045531265.1 Acutalibacteraceae bacterium | reverse complement strand
GGAGGCTCTGAGGCCTTGTGCGGTCTATGTTTCAGACGGCTTGCAGTGACCGCAAGGTTCAACGAAAAAGCTTAAAAATCCGAGAAGAATTCATCCCCTTAAAATCCCTCGGTGGCAACACCGTACCGGTTCAAGTCCGGTAACCGGCACCAATACCCGAGAATCCTTTATTTATAAGGCTTCTCGGGCTTTTGTTTTGTGTTAAAACCGTGATTTTATGAGTGCGATTACTAATGATTAAAAAGTGATGCTATCCGTAAGGGTGGCATTTTTGCTTTTAGTGTGATATAATCAGTTCGATAATAAGACTTTGTGGGGTGGTTAAAGTGAAGTTGATTTTTGTACGACATGGCAAAGATGATGATAGATATCGTGGTGGTTGGAGTACGATGGATTTAATTCCGGAAGGAATAGATCAGGCAAAACAACTTGCGAAACACCTCAAGTATAACAATGATGTTTATAAAATTTCACATATTGTATCAAGCGATTTGACCAGAACTATGACTACGGCAAATATTATTTCTTCAGAATTAGGGTTACCTGTTCAAACGGAATTTAAGATAAGAGAAATAAATAATGGTGATTTATCAGGAACGCTAAATGATGTCGCTGTTGAACAATATCCCGGTTTGTTTTTTCGTTCTTTGGAAATGGATGAGGCTTATCCCAATGGAGAGAGTCCAAACGAATTCTATCTGCGAATAAAGAAATGGTTTTCAGAATTTGCTTTCGATTGTTGCAAGAAAGCAGGCAACATTTTAGTTGTTACACACGGCGGCGTGATTAATGTTGTTTATCATTTAGTAAAAGGAACTGAGTGGAATAACAAAAAATGCGCTTTCAAGTCGGAAAATTGTAGTATTCATATCTTGAACATAAACACAATGGAGTTTGAGGTAGAAAACAGAACAGATTTTTTGACAACATAATCAATTAGACAAAACCCTGTACATATAACAAATTGTACTGTATCCGGCTTTCCCGCATAATTTCATTGAAGAGAAACCCTCTCTCGTTTGAACGCTTGGTTCATCCGAGAGAGGTGTTTTTTATCCCTGTTTTTCGACAGTGTATACTGTGAATGACACAACAAATTACAGAGTTACATCTTCAGTGTGAGCTGAAGCTCTTTTTTTCTTAAGCAGTCTTTCAACTTCTGCTATATGTTCTTTATCATCCTTAAGGAAAAGGATAACTATAAGATAAAGAGCTGAACCGATTGCAGGGCCGAGAATGAACAGATGCCAACGGTATTTGAGAAAGCGGGGGGCGACCTGTGCATTGATAACGGTCTGATTTGCCGCATGCTTGATATTCTGGTCAAAGCCGAGGAACTTAAGAACATAGCCCTGGATGAACTTGGGAACAGCACTTATGAGCTTTGAAACGAAGTTTTGCATTGAGAAAACAATACCCTCTGTACGCTTGCCGGTTTCAAGCTCGGTTTCATCGATGGAGTTTGACAGAAGCGCACGGTGTGCAATGTCCTTCATATTTGCGAATATCTGAGTTATGCTGAGAAGCGCTATTACTGCTAAAATAGCACCTACATTAAGGAAACGGTCGTTTGCACCCACATAGAAGGCGATTATACGTGCGACAAGAGTGATTGCTTCAGAGAAAACAAGGAGATTTTTATTGCCGCCGATTCGGCTGATAATCTTGGTTGTAAAGAAAACTGCAATTGCACCGGGAATTCCCAAAACAGTGCCATATATAACCTGAGCAGTACCGCCTGAAATTTCAGTGCCGAACACATTATAGGCAACACCTTGTGATTCGAAGAAATATTCCCAGGGAAGAGAGAAGAGAAACCGAAAGCCTCGTAAGGGAATCGTTCTGGAATGTGTACCGTCCCGGTTGCCTTGAGCATTATGTGCTGAATCAGCTGAGAAACGATGAAGCCTTTATTCCCGAGCTCAATTTTGTAATGGAAAAAGACGGCAGAATCATAGGACAAAATATGTTTATGAAAGCCGTTATCAAAGCCGATGGCGGCAGAGATATTCCGATTGTAACAATGGGTCCTATCTGCATTGCAAATGATTTGAAGCGGCAAGGCTACGGCAAAATCCTGCTTGACTACTCACTTGAAAGGGCAACAGAAATGGGCTTCGGTGCAGTTTGCTTTGAGGGTAACATTGACTTTTACGGCAAAAGCGGATTTACTTATGCAAGTGAATTCGGCATCCGTTACCACGGCTTACCCGAGGGCGAGGATGCTTCCTTCTTCCTTTGCAAAGAGCTTATACCCGGGTATCTCGACGGCATTACCGGTGAGTATGCACCTCCCGTCGGTTACTTTGTAAATGAGGACGAGGCAGAGGAATTTGACAAGCAGTTCCCGCCAAAAGAAAAACTCAAGCTACCGACCCAGCTTTTCTGACAGACGAATAACAAAGGACACCCCTGACCGTGAAAAGTCAGGGGCGTTTTCATACATATATCAGCTCACTGCAGATAATCTCATTTGCTCTTTCTCTGATGTTGTTCATACGACCAACCCACTCCAGCTGATTCTGCTCTTTAAGTTCTTCGGTGATGCCGTCGCTTTCTTTCATTTGCTCCACGAGAGTATCAAACATATCCCGTGCCTGCTCTTATGTTTGCGTTCACTCCTTCGCAAATTACGAAGAAACAGTAGCACCCAAGTGCGGCGTTGCAGGTAAAGAAGTTGCAGGTTGCAACAACGATTGCGGTGCAATTAATCAAAGAGAAATCCCTGCTCTCACTCACAAGGACGACAACGGTGACTATCTCTGCGACCACGGTTGTGGACACGAGTTCGAGAAGCCTGTTGACCCCACACCCGATGTACCCGACACACCCGACGAGCCTGCAGACGACACCTGTGACCACCTTTGCCACAGCAATAACGCTCTTATGAAGGTTCTTTGGAAGATTATCAGCTTCGTCTACAGACTCTTTAACATTCAGCAGTATTGCGATTGCGGTGAGATTCACTATGATGCTCCCGTTTTCGGATAAAAATTAATACACATTAATTCACCGCCGGGGAGAAATCCTCGGCGGTGTTGTTTACTGTTATATAAAAGTATATTATTGAAATTAACTCTGATTTTAGTGGGTTGACCCCCCTAAAATAGGGTGGCATTTTTGCTTTAAGTGTGCTATAATCAGTTCAATGAGTGAATCTTACACTTAAAGATTTATATATCAACACAACGGAGAATAACATGAATAAAATTATAGAGATAACAGATTTTCTTGCTACCGAGCTGGATGTATATGCAAGACTAACCGAAAATCAGCTGTTAAACAGAGAGTTCCCCGAAAAAGGCTTGTTTATAGCAGAAAGCCCAAAGGTTATTGAAAGGGCTCTTGATGCAGGATACGAACCGGTCTCATGTCTTATGGAAAAAAGGCATATTGAGGGTGAAGGTAAGCAAATTCTTGAGAGAATAAAAGATGTTCCTGTTTTTTGTGCGGAATTTGATATTCTGACGCAGCTGACAGGCTTTAAGCTTACGAGAGGTATGCTGTGTGCTATGAAACGAAAGCCTCTGCCTGATGTAAGAGAAATCTGTGAAAATAAAAGAAGAATAGTTATACTGGATAAGGTTATGAATCCGACCAATGTGGGTGCCATAATCCGCTCAGCTGCGGCACTTGGAATGGATGCAGTAATTCTCACTCCCGGTTCTTCCGATCCTTTGTACAGACGTGCCGCAAGAGTCAGTATGGGCACCGTGTTTCAGATTGAATGGACATTTTTACGGGACGACAGTCTTGATGAAATAAAGGCTCTCGGGTTTAAAACCGTAGCTATGGCACTTAAGGATAATTCTCTTTCTATCAATGACCCCTCTCTGACAGACGAAAAGAAGCTTGCCATTATTATGGGAACAGAGGGCGAGGGACTTTCTGCAAAAACCATATCCGAATGCGATTTTACCGTGAAGATACCAATGTATCACGGCGTTGATTCGCTGAACGTTGCTGCCGCTTCCGCAGTAGCATTCTATCAGCTTGGTAATAAACAGAAGGACATCTGAATCGGCGTTATAATTACGGAAAAGCTGATTTTATTGCTAAACTTTAAATTGCATTATAATAGTTTCAAGGGAGCGCAAAGATATGGCTATAATACTCGATCATCAACTACGAGAACATATACCGCACACCGGCTTAGAATTTCCGATCACTTATTTTCATGATGAGCTTGCTACTCTGCCCGACCGGGCAGGACCTTTGCATTGGCATCCTGATTTTGAGATTGCAACGGCAGAATGCGGAGTTTTAGATTACCGGGTTGGCGGACAGCACATAATACTGGAAGCAGGAGACAGTATATTTGTCAACGGAAATATGCTGCACGGAATAAAACAGTTATCAGGTGATGTTCCCGACCCAATGCCGAACATTGTATTTTCAGGTACATTAATAGCACCCGAAACAAGTACCATTTATCAAAAACACATACTGCCCATTGCTCAATGTGATTCACTGCCTTTCGTTGTGTTTAGACGTGACGACCGTTCTCACAGTGAGATAAACAGCTTGATTAAAGATATTTACAGGCTAATGAATAAGAAAAAGCCGTGTTATGAATTGGCTGTTCAGCGTAGCATCAACCGTATATTTGAACTTATATCTTGCAATTTTACTGAACTTCCAAAAACTGAAGCAACACGCATACAGATCAATAATCAGATTCGCCTTCAAAAGATGTTGACCTACATTTATGAAAACTATGCCGAGCCGGTTACACTTGAGGATATTGCCAAGGCTGCAGACATCAGCCGAAGTGAGGCAGGACGATGCTTTAATACATATATGGGATGTTCTCCAATTGATGCTCTGATTCAATACAGACTTCAAATGGCACATAAATTATTGAGTGAAAGAACACAAACGCTCCAACAGATAAGTTACGCCTGCGGTTTTAATTCAGTAAACTACTTTAGTCGCCGGTTCAAGAAAAGATATGGATACACTCCCGGTCAAAGAGGTGATACGGGTAAATAGTGCTTAACTTTGGTGTTTATGAGACTTTTTATAATATGTTATGGTGATAAAATTAATTTAAGAAATTATTGCTTAAAGTATAATCCGAACCCGTTTTTTTTATGGAGCGGATTTTCAGCAACAAAATACCCCTGGCTTTAATTGTCAGGGGTCGTATTCGTTATTCGTCAAACCGGAATTTACCTCATCTGTTATCGGGTGCTTTTTCCACAATCTCCACATCACCGGCTTTATCACTGTTTACATACTCACCGTTTTGGTAATAAGGCTCTGAATTGATATTTACCTTAGCTCCGTCAGGCACATATAAAACAGCCTTTATACCTTGTGGGAGGGTAAGGTCGATAATATAATCCCGGTCAGCCTTTTCATAATTCAGAGTGATTAATCCTTTTACGCTGGGAACGGTACAGCTTATGCTGTCAGAGAGTGTGTACTGAGGCTCGATTTTTACCTTTTCATAGCCTGCTTCTTTCGGCGTGATACCTGCAAAATGCTTACTCATTATTACAAGAGGTCCGCCGCTCCAGGCGTGATTTTTAGTGCCTTGCCATGAGTTCCAGAATTCCCATAGAGTAGAGTAATCCTCATTCACCATGTCCTCATATCTCAGCTTAATTCTGTCTCTTGCAGCTTCATATTCTCCCATTTTGCAAAGAGCTTCAAGAACATAGTATTCCATATAGGGACTCGAATTTTGAGTGGTTGTGAGTACATTTGTAATAGTATCATACTGCTCTTTTTCTGCAAGACCCGACAAAACTGCAAGGGCATTGGCTCTGTCATCGGGCTCTTTAGCATCTTCACTTCTGATGCCTTCTTCTGTCCAAAGAGTCTTATAGCCTTCCCTGATAATATCTTTTCTTTCGGTAATAAAAGGAATGTCCTCGTCTTTTTCTAAAAGCTCTGCCATTTTCTCTGTGGCAGAAAGAGCATAGTAAACCCAGGCGTTTTCGATAGCTGTCATATCCGCCTTTTTACCCCAATCAGGCCAATCCCATGAGCCACTGCGATGAACGACAAGATTATTTTCACCGATTTCCCATTTTTTCAGGTAGTCAAGGGAAGCATCGTATACCTTTTCAATAAAAGCCTTGTCGCCGGTATATTCATAGTAAGTGAAAAAGCCTACGATTCCTGCAAGCTGCTGAACAGGAAGCTCAAAATAATCACCGCTTATAGGTACAACAGTCTGAAGCACCTTTGTTTCATCAATATGAGAAAGCATCGCTTCCACACCCTTCTGATACAGCAGGTAGGAATTACTGTCCATAGAGTACATTGTCATAATCATTTCACTTGTAACATCGCCCCACCATTGGGCTCTTTCTCTGTCGGGACAGTCCATAAAATTGTCACGCATAGTAACATAAAGAGTGCGCAGAGATTTTTGCCACAGAGAATTCAGAAATTCATCATCACACCTGAAGTCACCGCAGAATGAGCTGTCATATCCCGTTTCACGGTACATCAAAGAAACAACTGTAACGCCTTTCGGTATTTTATAAGTAATATGCTCTCCGTTAAACCAGCCTAAAGATTCAAACTCCTGCTCTCCTTCTTTAGTTATATAGGTAGTTGAAACTGCGCCGATTAAAGTGTTTTCCGTTGTTATGCGAATCTTTTTTCCCGCAGGTGCTATGATTCTAAGATAGGGAGTAAGCTGTGCGTTATAGGGAATATCTACAGTGATTTTTTCATCGAAAAGCCCATTTACGGTATAGTTTTCATAATCCTTGGAATTCTCATAAGCTTTAAGACCGTAATCCTTCAGAAAGGGTATTCCTCTCGGATAGAGCTTGCCGTAAGTACCCTCACCGCCGATAGTATATTCAGTTGCATCTTCCCACGAGGTAACATCATAATCTTCACTTATCCAATCGCCCATATCTTCCCTTGCATCGTAATAAATACTGTATTCGGGAAGTCTGTAGTTAGGCGGATAAAGAGGACTGTCAACATAAGCACTGTTCCTTTTTACCTTCCAGCTTTTGTCGGAGATTATTGTAATGCCGTCGCCTATAGCTTCAAAAAGGAAGCCGCCCTGACCGCTGCTATTATAGGAATAGCTTGTTTCATTATCCCAAAACCACACTAAAGCACAAATTGAGTTTTCGCCCTCTTTGAGGAAAGGAGCAATATCTATACTGTCATAATAGCCGCTGTTTTCATTGGGACCTCGTTTCACGCTTCCTTCAAAAACAACGGTTTCTCCGTTTATGTAAAGCCAATATTTCGAGTCGGCTGAGATATGCGCAGTAAGCTCTTCGGGCTTTTTTTCAAGGTTGACCTTTTTATTAAAGCACATCCAGACATTTTTCTCAGTCAGGTTTTCCTTATCCCAAATCCATTTGGCCTTCCAATCGGTTTTCTCGACCGTAGAAATTACACTGTATCCGGGAATACTGTCGGGAATTTTGTAATCATTTGTATACGGTATCATTGCCGCTTCCCCCCACGAAAAAAATGAAGAAATAAAAGCTGCCGCTATTGCAAAATAAGAAATAATTGTCTGTAAAACGTTCATAGGAACCTCCCGGATATTATTTTCGATGATAAAACTTATTGTGTTTGAAATGAACTCTTACGAAATATGTATATTTTAATTATATCATTTATTAAACAATCTTTCAAGACAGACTGCACAATCAATTCCGACAATGAAATCAGAATCCCATTTTAATACAAATGCACCTCTCTTATGAAAATTGCAACCCTATAAAAGTTGAGTGTAAAAGACAACACCGCCGAGGTTTTATCATCCCCGGCGGTTATTCTTTTAATATAAATGATAGTCAAACATAAAGTCGGCACTTTCTCCGGCAATTCGCAGAGCAACGGTGCCGTTCGGTTTTTCAAGGATGTAGCTTTGCATAAGCTCATTGAGTTTAAATTCGTGTACTATTGCCTTGATTGTTTTTCTCAAAAAGCAATCTCCTTTAAAAAAACATTTATAATCAAGCCCTAAGGCAGGATTGTCTCTTTTTCTTGGGTGCAGGAAGTTCATCACATATTGATTATAGCACATCAAGCTTCATTTTACACTACTTACAGCAATTCAAATCTGCTTTTTTCAAATTTAATCAGTCCCTCGTCACGCATTTTGCAAAGCTCATTTGACATTGCACTGCGGTCAACACAAAGGTAATCTGCCAGCTGCTGACGGTTAAAGGGTACGATAAATGAGGAACTGGCTTGGCGTTTGGCTTCTTCGGAAAGGTAAGAAATCAGCTTCGCTCGGGTGGTACGCCCCGACATATGACCGAGCTTTTGCACCAGCCTTCTGTTCTTGTCGGAAATGGCAAAAAACATATTCTGCAGGGTAATATTATGAAAACGGCAGGCAGAGGAACAGGTTGTAAGTATTCTCTTGACATCAAAGAAAATAACGGAGCTGTCCTCGATAGCAACAACATCATTTAAAAGCACACCGCTTTCAGGGGCTGCGTAGCCTTCGCCGAACATCTCGCCGACGGAAATGACGGAAAGAATACTGCGGTTACCCCAATAATCGTCCTTCTGAATGTGTATCTTGCCCTCGACCAGAATGAAAATATCACTCAGATGCTCACCCTCACGAAGGATGTATTCACCCTTTTTGTATTCTTTAAATTTTGCTCCGAGGCAAGAGAGCAGAGAAACGATATCCTCTTCTCCCACACCCGAAAAAAGCTTCGTTCTTTTCAAAACCGGAATATATTTCTTCATAAAAGCCTCTTTTCTGTTGTAAAAACAACCGACTTATTATAATTATTGTAATATAATAAGGTCACAAAGTCAAGAGAGGAGTTATTTCTATGATCAGAAAAATTATTAAAATAGACGAAGAAAAATGTAACGGCTGCGGTGCCTGTGCGGCGGCCTGCCACGAGGGTGCCATTGAAATGATTGACGGCAAGGCAAGGCTTACCCGTGAGGATTACTGCGACGGTCTCGGCGACTGTCTGCCTGCTTGCCCCACAAATGCAATCACCTTTGAGGAAAGGGAAGCTCCTGCCTACGACGAAGCCGCCGTACTTGCGGCAAAGGAGAAGAAAGCATCTGCGCCTCTGCCCTGCGGTTGTCCCGGCACACAGTCAAAGGCAATTAACCGTGAAGCTTGCGACTGTAGTACGGCTTCCGTACCCGTAGGCAGTCAGCTCAGGCAATGGCCCGTACAGATTAAGCTTGTGCCCGTCAATGCTCCTTACTTTGACGGAGCGAATCTTCTTGTGGCGGCGGACTGTACAGCATACGCTTACGTAAACTTTCACAACGAGTTTATCCGTAACCGCATTACTCTTATCGGTTGCCCAAAGCTTGACGAGGGTGATTACACCGACAAGCTGACAGCGATTATCAAAAGCAACAACATAAAGAGTGTTACCGTTGTCCGTATGGAGGTACCCTGTTGCGGTGGTATTGAAAATGCTGTTAAAAGGGCCCTTATGACAAGCGGTAAGTTTATTCCGTGGCGAGTTGTTACGGTGACAACTGACGGCAGATTGATTGAATGAGGTTATATATGAAAATGCCCCTGACTTTTGCGGTCAGGGGTTAAACTAATTATTATCTGTTTGTTGCTTTGCTGACCCTTTTCTTTAAAATCAGCAATCCAAATACAAGAACAACCGGGAAAATAGTAGCTGCAAGCAATCCTGTTTTCAGATTGCCGCCTGCCATTTCGGAAAGGCTTCCTACCATAGCAGGACTTACCATAGCACCTAAATCACCGGCTAATGCCAAGAATGCGAACATTGCTGTTCCACCCCTTGGACATTTTTGCGAGGATATGCTGATAGATCCCGGCCACATAATGCCGACTGCTAAACCGCAAAGTGCGCAACCAGCAAGTCCGAGAATCGGCAATGCGGACAGTGAAGCTAACAAATAACAGCCGGCACACATAATTCCGCAAAGGAGCATAACCTTTGTTAAATCAAGCTTTTTGCTGAACTTTCCGTACAGCATACGGGATATACCCATAAACATTGCAAACAAACACGGACCAGCCAAATCACCGACGGTTTTGGATACACCGATTGCAGATTCGGTAAATGCCGATGCCCATTGAGCCATAGTTGCTTCTGAAGCACCCGAACATACCATAAGTATTATCATCAACCAGAAGATGGGCGTTTTCAGCAGTTTGCTGATACCCATACTCTTACCGTCCTCAACCAATCGTTCTATAGGACAGTTAATAAAGTTAAAGGTGTTGTATAACGGCACCAATGCCCAAATGAAAGTAAGTATCTTCCAATTCTCTACACCGAATACAGCAAAAAAGAGAGTGGAACCCAAAATGACACCCATTGCGCCCCAACAATAGAAGGAATGCAACAGACTCATCATTCCGTCCTTATTTTCAAAGGGGCAGGCTTCAACGATAGGGCTTACCAAAACCTCAATAAGACCGCTTCCTATTGCATAAAGCACTACCGAAATTAAAATACCAATAAACGGTACGGGAAGTATCTCCGGTAAAACTGCCATCAAAACGAGACCTACAGCCGATAACACCTGAGATGCGACAACGCAGGTGCGATATCCGATTTTATCAGCGAATTTGGTAGCCGCAAGGTCAACGAGCAGTTGTGTTAAGTAGAACACCATTGGAATCATTGCAATCTTTTCAAGCGTTATTCCATATGTATCCTTGAATGTTAAAAACAAGAGTGGGGCAAAGTTTGCGGATATAGCCTGCGTTACAAATCCAAGATAGCAAGCTATTAGTGTTTTTTTGTAATTCTTTTGTTTAATCATGATGATTCCCTTCAAGCTTAAGCAATAATTTGTAAATTAATTATATCACCATAACACATTATAAAAAAGTCACAGAAACACCAAAGTTAAGCACTATTTACCCGTATTGCCTCTTCGATCGGGAGTGTATCCATATCTTTTCTTGAACCGGCGACTAAAGTAGTTTACTGAATTAAAACCGCAGGCGTAACCGATCTGTTGATGCTACGCCGGGCAGCAAATTCATAACACGGCTTTACTTATGAAAACTGGGGGCGGTAACGATATGCTTGTAAAATTAAATCAGCACTTTTTTGTTTGATGAATTGCTTAAATAATCACTTTAAGTAAAAATCTGTTAAAAAATATATTTACCCGGTGAAAGGGTGTACTCTTTACCGTCAATAACGGCAATTGAATCCACGGGTGTTATGATTTCATAATGTACCTTGCCCTTTTCGTGCCACCAGCGTGACGAAACCTTTCCCGAAGAAGTATCAATTACTGCTTTAAACCAATCGATACGGTCATCGGGGGTGGGTGCAAAATGAATCCTGGCGAAGCCGGGTGCATCTTCCACTGTATTGATGCCTGCAACAACACCGTACATCCAATCGCCTACGGCACCGTAGGCATAGTGGTTATAGGAATTCATTGATACGGGCCAGATGTCGCCGTTGGGTTTAATGCCGTCCCAGTGCTCCCATATTGTGGTTGCACCCTTGCTGATGGGATAGAGCCAAGAGGGATATTCCTTTCTTAAAAGCAGCGTATAAGCAAGGTCTGCATAGCCGTAGCGGGATAATACGTGCAGAATATAAGGTGTACCCACAAATCCTGTCTGTAGCATATCGCCTTGCTTGTGTATGAGCTCGGCAAGGGAGTCCGCAACTGCCTGAGGGTTATCCGTGAGATCAAACTGAAGTGCCATTATGTGCTCAGTCTGGGTTTTGAAATTATCTCGGAACTCCTTTATAAATGCGGCACGGATATTTTCGTACAGTGCTTCATAACGGGTAACATCCTGTTCGAGTACCTTGCCCATTTTTATCAGCAGATTTACCGTGTTGGCATAATAAGCGGAGGCAACAAGATCATCACGGGTTGGACCCTTGAAAGCTCCGTACTTACCGCCAAGCTCCAGCCAGTCGGCATAATGCTTGCCGCCAAACCACAAGTTGGGCCTGGTGGTGGTTTTTGTAATATACTCAACCCACTTACTAATGGGCTCAAAAAGATTTTCTAAAATTTCCGTATCACCGTAGGTAAGGTAGCATTGCCACGGACAAATAGCTATAGCATCAGCCCAGGCAGTACTTATTCTGGGCTTACGGGGATATATTGAAGGTATGAAATCGGGTACTGCACCGTTTTCATACTGCTCTGATTTCACATCGTTCAGCCACTTTTTGAAAAATTTCAGCACATTATAATTATAGCTTGCTGTGCGTATAAATACCTGGGCATCTCCCATCCAACCGAGTCTCTCGTCACGCTGTGGGCAGTCGGTGGGAATATCAAGAAAATTACCCTTTTGTCCCCATATGATGTTACTGAATAACTGATTGAGCGAAGGGTCGGAGCTTTCAATATATCCCGTGCGTTTCATTTCACTGTGTACTACTATGGCAGTGAAATCCTTCGGATCGATTTCTGTGGGGTATGAGTCTACCCGTACATACCTGAAGCCGTAAAAGGTAAGGTTGGGCTTGTAGGTTTGTTTACCCTTTTTGCAGGTGTATTTATAAAGCGCCTTTGCACTACGGTAGTTTGCGTTATAGAAGTTGCCGTCCTTATCAAGGATTTCACCAAAAGAAAAGGATATCTCATCACCTTCATCTGCATCTGCGGTGAATTCAAGATAACCTGTCATATTCTGACCGAAATCCAACACGGTTTCGCCATTGGGAGTTATGATTACCTCTTTTACTCTGAGATGCTCCTGCTCTTTTACGGTTTCGCCCTCTTGTGCTATCAGTAAATCCTGAGTGTTGTCCGAGGCTATTGTAGCTACGGTATCAAAAACAGGTGTGTGATTAGCGTCGTATATAATACCGTTATAAAGATGGCAGAAGCGCAGCCTGCTTTCCGCAACGAGCCAGCTTTCATCAGTGCCGATATCCTCTGTTGTGCCGTCAACATATACAATATGAAGCTGAGCTATAATTGCCTTTGGTTTTGATTTTTTGAGCCGCCAGAACCAACCCTCGGCAAGTTCTAAAATCAAAGTATTCTCCTCTTTCAGAAGCTTTGTTACATCGTATGACTGTACCTGCAGACGGTTGTGATAAGAGGTCCATCCCGGTGCCATAACAAAATCACCCACGCGCTTACCGTTAATTGTAGCTTCGTACACACCGCGCGCTGTTATGTATAGTGTAGAGGAGTTTATTTGCTTATCAATGTTGAAATCTTTTCTGAAAAGGGGACAGACCTTACCCATATTATAGGAAGGGAGTATCCAGTTGGCTTTTAACACGGCAATCACCTCACTGTTGTCAGTGTAACAAAAAATAAAAGCTTTTTCAATAGTGTCTGTTTTAATAATTAATAATTTTTAATCTGCATTGATGAGTAGATTTATCCGGACCGTGGGTGTTTATTAAGCTTGTCGGTATTGAAATGAGAGAAGTTTTGGTGTATTATTAAAATGGTTAAGAACACCGGAAAACCGAGGTGACTTCAATGCCCCTCATATTATTCGTCAGGATATAACAAAAATGCAGGTTGATGCCGTTGTCAATCCGTCAACCGCCACCTTTATCCCACGGGCGGCACTGACCTTGTTATGCATAAAGCCCCCGGCCCGGGCTGTTTAAAGAATGCATAAAACCCGGAGGTTGTGCTGTCGGCTCAGCTAAAATCACACCTGCCTTTAACCTGCCATGCAAATTTGTAATCCATACGGATGTTTAATGTTGCCGTGCCACACCCAAAGAGTGTGTGTCTGCACCTTTTATCGGGAAGTGACCGGCACCAATTCCCCCCGTGACGTGGGCAGTGTGCCGAAGAAGAAAAGCCTTGATGAAACACAGAATCTTCTTTCCTCCGTAGGTTTTATTCTTTCTATCAGCAGTCTTTTTTGATGTAATTATAAAGTATTGCCTTGAAAACGAAATCTACGATGTTTTTGGGATTGATTCGTCACTTTTCAAGTATGATCAGGGTACGCTTTTTTCTAAAGTGTAAAAAGAGGTTTACAAATGAAAACAAAAAGAACATTAAAAGATAAACTCAACACCTTCTTTTTCGGAAAGGATTTGAGAGTAACCGAGGGTGAACCTTATGCCGAAGTGAGACAGGGTGATTATTCATCCTATTACCCTTTGGAGAAGTACATAGATTTTACTCAGAAACCTGAAGGCAAAATTTATGATGTGCGCTCTTACGGTGCTGAAATGGGGAAAAGTGGAGCAGAAAACACCAAGGCCATCCAGTACGCTATTGACGAGTGTTATAAAAACGGAGGCGGAACTGTCCTCATAGAGGGTGGGTGTTACAAAGTAACAACTCTTTTTCTTCGCTCTGATGTAATCCTGTTTATTGACAATAACAGTGCCATTTCTGCCAATACTACGGGTAAAGGCTATAAACACAACGCTCTCATTTATGCTCTTGACTGTGACAACATTACCATTACCGGCGGCGGTAAGCTTATCGGTAACGGCACGCTATACGGACTTAAGCCCGTGAGTGAGAATATGGTTACTCCTGCACCCGTTATTGATGTTATTCAGATGCGACGCGATTACCGTGCACAGCTCCGTTTTGCACATAAATCAAAGTATGGCTCAATACTTCTGACGGAAAAGTGCAGAAACATAAAAATACACAACATTATTTTTGAAGATTCCCCCTGGTGGACTTACAAAATACTGATGTGCGACGGTGTAAAAATTACGAATACCGTTATATGGAACAACCGAAATGTGGCAAACTCCGACGGCTTTGATATTGCGGGAAGCAGTAATGTAGAAATTGACCACTGCTTTGTTTCCACGGCTGACGACGGTATCGTGCTTAAAAATGCCGTCTGGTGCGGATGTGAAAAAGAGATGTATAACATCAGTGTAAAAAACTGCGAGGTTATTTCAAGAACCAACTGCTTTAAAATCGGCACGGAGACCACCTATGATATTTATGATGTTACTGTTGAGGATTGCAGTTTTTTTATGACGGACCTTTATCCCGGTGCAGTGTCAGGCATTTCTGTTGAAGCATGTGACGGTGCAAGGGTGCACGACGTAAAAATCAGAAACATCACTATGGACCGTTGCACCTGTCCTCTTTTCATACGTCTAGGTAACCGGAACAGAGCCGCCGAGGTAACCGCCTCAACGGCAAACAAAACCGAAATTGTTAAGGATGACGATAACTCAAAGCCGGCGGATAAAAAGACCTTTAACGGCAAAAGTGAGCTTTATAATATTACCGTGGAAAATATTACGGCGAAGGGTGCTGAGCTCCCCGTTATTATTTCAGGGTACAGACAAAACGGAAGAACAAAGCGCTGCAAAAATATTATACTTAAAAACTTTGATATAACCTACCGTAATGCAGTTGAAATAAAAGACAGACGGCTTTTCATTCCGGAATATACCAAGGAATACCCCGAGTGCTGGCGGTTCAGAAATCTGCCTTCTTACGGCATCTGGGCAAGACACTGTGAGAAACTGCAAATAGAAAATTTCTGTTGTAAGGGTGTTGAAGGTACCCACAGAAAAGAGAAAATTCTTGTTGATTGCAAGTGATTCAAAAGTCAGAGGGAATACTTGTTTTTAGATAAGATGTGTGATATAATTTTTCTAATATTTATTCAGGAGATGTTAAAAATGAGCGATAACCGTGCAATGCAGTATGCTGAAATACTTTCAAAGCTTATTAAGGTTGAAACTATTTCATCAAGAGAAAATAAGGATATTACAAAATTTCTCGGATTTCACGAAGTCCTTCGTGAAACCTATCCCAATCTTTTCGCCGCAGCTGAGGTTGAAAATTTTGACGGCAGCCTTTTACTCAAATGGAAGGGTACAGACTCATCCTTAAAGCCCGTTCTTTTAATGAATCATCACGATGTTGTTGAAGCAAGCGGTGAGTGGACTCACCCTGCATTTTCAGGTGCAATTGCAGATGGCAAGGTATGGGGCAGAGGTACTCTTGATACAAAGGGAGGCCTTGCAATGATGTTCCAGGCTGCAGAAGAGCTTATCAAAGAGGGCTTTACACCTAAGAGGGATACATATTTTGTAACCGCCTGCACAGAAGAAATCGGCGGTGAAGGCGGAGATGCCATTTCCCGTGCATTACAGGAAAGAAAAATGGAATTCTATATGGTGCTTGATGAGGGCGGTATGATTCTGTATGACCCCATCGGTGGTGCTGACGGTACCTTCGCTATGATAGGTGTTGGCGAAAAGGGTTATGTTGACCTTAAGTTTATTGCCAAGTCAAACGGCGGTCACGCTTCCGCACCTGGCAAGAACACACCCCTTGTGCGTCTTGGTAAATTTATGGCAGAGGCTGAAAAGGCAGAATGCTTCGATGTTTATATGTCCGATACGGTAAAGGAAATGCTTTCACGCTTTGCACCCACAATGAGCGGTATTATGAAAACAGCCTGCAGCAATGTTAACACCTTTAAGCCTGTGCTTAAAAAGGTAATGCCTATGATTTCACCTGCGGGTGCGGCACTTCTCAGAACTACTCTTGCATTTACAATGAGTAAGGGCTCTGAAGGCGCAAATGTTATTCCTCAGGAGGCCTGGGTTGTTGGTAATATGCGTTTCTCACACCATCAGGGCAAGAAGTCAAGTGTTGATGCTATTACTGCACTTGCAAAGAAATACGATATTGAAACAGTGGTTATTGACGACGGTATTGAATCGGGAATCACAGATTTCAAGGGTGAGGCATTTAAGTTTATTGAAAAAGCAGTCAATAATATTTTCCCTGAATATAAGCCCGTTCCCTATATTATGAATGCCGCAACAGACAGCAGATATTTCGGCAGAGTCTGTGATAACTGTATCCGTTTTGTTCCCTTCAAAATTGATAATCAGCAGTTCAACTCCGTTCACGGTATTGATGAAAATGTTGATGTAGCAACACTTGCTCCTGCTGTTGATTTCTATAAATATGTAATTAAAGAGGTTTAATCTGAAGGAGCTGTAAAAAAACGAGAGTTTTTTTACAGCTCCTTTCCCATTGCATTGTTACATTTGTTTGTGTTATAATCAAAAAAACATCCATTAATCAAGAGGGAGAAAATATGAACAACCTTATAATCAAAAACAACGAACTTCTTTTCACACGCTACACGGAGCTTATCCGCATAAGTGCCTGCGGTAAAAATGCCATCCGTTTTCAGGGGTTTCCCGATAATCGGGTAATAGACGAAAACTACACCCTTATGCCGCATAATACCGACGCAGTGATAGAGGAGCACGACCACTATGTGACCCTCACCTGCGGTACTCTTAAGGTAAAGCTTGAGCCAAGCGGTAAGCTGACCTTTTATGTTGGCGATAAGGTGATTATTGAGGAAAAGCCTGAGCTCACCTTCCACAGCAATTTCCGTCACTTTGATAATAAGGGCAGCGGTCTGTGGTCAGCGAGGGTTACCTTTGAGCCTAACAGGAACGAGCACTTCTTCGGCCTCGGTCACAGCTGGGACAATGAATTTGACCTTAAAGGCTCTTCAATCGACATCCGCAATGTGAACGCAAAATGCACCATTCCTTATGTTTATTCCTCGCTCGGCTATGGCTTTTTGTGGAATAATCCTTCAACGGGTCTTTGCGAGCTTTCCAATAACCGTACCCGTTGGAGCTGTGACTGCTGTAAGTTTATGGATTTTGTGGTTATGGCAGGTACGCCTAAAGAGGTCTGCACCACACTTTCGGACCTTACGGGCTACGCCCCTAAAATGCCTAAGTGGGCAACGGGCTTCTGGCAGTGCAGACACCGCTATGAAACCCAGGAGGAATTACTCTCCGTGGCAAGAAAGTACAAGGAATCGGGTATTCCTCTTTCAGTTATTATTGCCGATTATTTCCACTGGACGGAGCAGGGTGACTATAAATTCGACCCGAAATACTGGCCCGATGTTAAAGCAATGACAGACGAGCTTCACAGCATGAATACAAAGCTTGTGGTGTCAACCTGGCCCACCATAAACGAGCACAGTGAAAACTACTGGCATATGAGAAACAACAATATGCTTATGCGTACCACCCGTGGCCCTGACAGAGTTTTTGACTTTTACGGTTGGCAGAATGAAATTGATGTTACTAACCCTGCAACAAGGGATTATGTGTGGAGTAAATTAAAGGAAAACTACATAGATAACGGAGTGGATGCCCTTTGGTTTGACGAGGCAGAGCCCGAAATTCACCCCGAGCATTTTGATAACCTTATCTGGTACAAGGGCAGGGGAGATATGGTCGGACTTCTTTATTCCTATTACTATTCAAAAATGGCATATGACGGCTTTAAGTCAATAGGCAGAGACGATATAATCACCCTTACCCGTTGTGCATACTTAGGCAGTCAGAAGTTCGGTTCACTTGTTTGGTCGGGTGATATTGAGTCTACCTTTGAATCACTCGCCTGTCAGGTCAAGGCAGGCCTTAATATGGGCTTGTGCGGTATACCCTGGTGGAATACGGACATCGGCGGTTTTTACGGTGCAGATATCACAAGCGACTATTTCAAAGAGCTTATCGTACGCTGGTTCCAGTTCGGACTTTTCAGCCCCGTTATGCGCCTTCACGGCTCAAGAATCAGACACTTTGAGCCTACACCGGGACTTAAAGAGCCCAGCGGTGACCCCAACGAAATATGGAGCTTCGGCGAGGAAAATTTTGAAATACTGAAAAACCTTATTTTAATCCGTGAAAAGCTCAGACCTTATATACAAAAGCAAATGGACATTGCCTCGGAAAAAGGCTATCCCATAATGAGACCTATGTTCTTCGAGTACCCCGACGATGAAATCTGCTACACTCTTGACAGTCAGTATATGTTCGGTGATGATATTATTTTTGCCCCCATAGTAGAAAGAGGACAGACGGTTAAAACCGTTTACATCCCCGACGGTGAATGGATTTTGACCAAGGACAAAAAGGCTTACACCAAGGGCACTTATGAAATTACGGCAGAAATTGATGAGTTTATTGCCTTCACAAGAAAAGGCTCAGATGTGATTGAGTGCTTCCGATAAAAAGCCAAGCAAACAGCTTACCCCTGACCGTTATTAAACAGTCAGGGGTTTATTGTTTAAAACTCCACCAAGCGTAGGTTGTTTTTTCTTCTCCAAGCTAATATAATGTATTTATAATAACCGAAGGAGAATAACGATGAACACCTACATAACCGGTACGACTATTAAAAAATTGCGTGAAGTCAAGAATATAACTCAGCAACAGCTTGCCCAAGAAATCGGTGTCAGTGCAAAGGCTGTTTCAAAATGGGAAACGGCAAAGGGCCTTCCCGATATATCTCTTATTGAGCCCTTGTGTCAGACTTTGGGTGTTTCCGTGATGGAGCTTATGTCAGGTGAAGCGGTCACAAACAAAAACGCTTCATCCAATATCCTTTTTTCAAAATTTTATGTTTGTCCCGTATGCGGAAATATAATACACTCAACCGGTGAAGCAGTAATAAGCTGTTGCGGAATTACCTTGCCGCCTCTTGAATCTGAAGAACTTGATGACGGACATATCGTTACAATAGAGCCGGTGGAGGATGAAAAATTTATTACCGTACATCACGAAATGAGCAAAAATCACTTCATATCATTTATTGCTTATGTAACAACAGACAGAGTGCAGTTTGTGAAATTCTATCCTGAGGGAAATGCGGAAACACGCTTGCAGTTCCGCGGCAGGGGATATCTATATATTTACTGCAATAAGCACGGTCTTATGAAAAAGAGAGTTTAATTTTTGCTCGTTATCTTGTGGTTGAAAACCTGTTGCCTATATGCTATAATCAAGCTGAAGAATAAAAGATGAAGGAAATTTTATTATGGAAAAGCTAGAGCCTATGGCAGAGTTTTTTGCAAAGCGTGTGGGAATGTACGACGAGCATATGCTTACAGATGTTGAAGGCTGCAAGGAAGGCTATCTCAAAATGGCTGAGCTTATACCTCCGGGGTGTGAAAATCTGCTTGACCTGGGCTGCGGTACAGGGCTTGAGCTTGATTTTATACTTAAAAGGCTGCCCCGTTTATCTGTTACGGGCATTGACCTTTCCGGTGAAATGCTTTCAGTTCTTGCACAAAAACATCCCGATAAAAATATTGAGCTTATATGCGACGATTATTTTAAAGCAGACTTAGGCGAGGCAGTATTTGACTGTGCTGTTTCTTTTCAGACTATGCACCATTTCTGCCACGGAAAAAAGGCAGAGCTTTATAAAAAAATACATACTGCGCTGAAAGAAGGCGGTATGTATATTGAATGCGATTATATGGTTGAAACTCAGGCTGAGGAAGACTTTTGGTTCAGCGAAAACAAACGGATAAGAAAAGAGCAGGGAATAGGTGAGGATGAATTTTATCATTACGATACACCCTGCACAATTGAAAATCAGGTTGCATTATTAAAAAGAGGCGGCTTTACTGCTGTTTCAAAGGTTTTCAGAATGGAAAATACAACAATGCTTATTGCAAGGAAGTGATAATATGAATTTTGATTTAAGAGAAACAGCAAAAGAGCATTTAATTATTACGGCACACAGAGGTGCAAGCGGTGGCAATATCCCTTGTAATACCCTTGCTGCCTGCGAAATCGCACTAAAGCAGGGTGCGGATATGCTTGAGGTTGATATAAGCAGCAGTCTGGACGGCAAGCTTTTCCTTTTCCATCCTCTTAAGGAAATGTCCCACCTCACAAAGCCTCTGCTTCTCGGCACCCTTCCTTACTCTGTGATTAAAAAGCTTCACTATACAAATTTTGACAGCACAAAAACCCAATTTATCATAGCTGATTTTGACGATTTCCTTGAACAGTTCAAGGGCAGATGCTTCATAAATATTGACAAGTTCTGGTCAAATCCCGAAAAGATATATAATGCGGTCAGACGCCACGGAATGACAGACCAGATTCTGGTAAAAAGTAAGCTGTCTAAAAATGTTACCGACCTTATGGAGCAAAAAATGCCTGAGCTTCCCTTTATGCCCATAGTGCGTGAGGCTCATCCCGGCCACGAAGCCCTTATGAAGAAAAAGCTAAACTATGTTGGCGTTGAGGTGCTTTTCAAAAATGACGATTCACCCCTTGCAAAGAGTGAGTTCATCGAAAAAATGCACAAGGATAATGTACTTGTATGGGCAAACGCAATTATTTATGATTACCGTCAGCAGCTTTCAGGCGGCCACAGTGATGACACTGCACTTACCGAAAGTGAGGATTACGGCTGGGGCTGGCTTGCCGACAGAGGCTTTGATATTATCCAGACCGACTGGACGGGTATGCTTGTTGATTACCTTAAAAGAACGGACAGATATTTTAAGTAGTCAGTAGTCAGTAGGGACGGCCTTTGGCCGTCCTTTACAATTTAAAACAGCATCGAAGGGATACAACCTACGATGCTGTTTTACTGTTTTTAAAGTATATAATTATCAAGCAGTGCAACAGCTTCGGGAAAATCCTCAAAGGGATTTTTGGGTCCGAAGCGTTTTTTCAGTGCTGAGCGGAAAAAGTTTTCACCTTCCTTTTCCTCTGCGTCTTCTTTTTCTTTTTCCTGCTCTTTAAGAATTTCACTGAGTCTGCCTCTGCCTTTGGGCTTCTGAGCGGCTTTCTGCTGCTCCTTTTCAAGTCGCTCAAGCTCCTTTTGCTTTTCTGCTTCAAGAGCCTCTATATAAGCACCTTTAACCGTGAGAATAAAGCCTTCGGCGGTGTAAATTTCTGTCTTAGGTACTTTCAGAGTGTGGGCAAGCTCCTCAAGCTGTAAAATAGTATCTGCCCCGTATTTTATAACCATACTGCGGAAAACTGTTGGCAAGAAACAATAAATATTTCCCGAAAGAAGCGAGAAAGCCTTTTTTGTGTCAAGGTAGCCAAGCTGAATGCGCTTTTCGATTGTTGCCGCATCAAAATCGAAGGCGGCACCAAGGTCTTCAAGGTCGTAAGGTCTTATATAGGTAATCTGTGAATTGAGAATATCAAGGGTATGGGCTACGCCCTTTATGTTTGAAATATCAACCACAATAAGCTTGTTGTAGCCACGCTTTTTCAGTGTTCTTACGGGTATGTTATCATAAGCTCCGCCGTCAAGATATTTTTCACCCTCGGGACCTATATTCTGTGCAAAAGGTATATTTGACGATGCCATAAGGTAATCCACAAGCTCACCTTCGGGAATTTCGTGAATAAAAATTTCACGGCTGTTCACGCCCTGAGTGAGCTGAACAGCAATCATCCCGAAGTCAATCATGCTTTCCCTGACTTTTTTTTCGTCTATGTAGGGGGAAATGAAATCTTTTGCCGGGGAAGCATCAATGCCACCGTTTTTTATGAATTCCTTGAAAAGTATACCCCAATTCTTTTTGCTGAAAAGATTTTCGGGGTCGGGGAGCTCTTCGCTGATTCTTACGCCCTTGTCCACGGAAACACTGTTCCACATTTCAACAGCCTTTTCGTAATCGCCTGCGGCAATCAGTGCACCGTTTATTGAGCCTATTGAAACACCTGCAATTGCATTGAAGGATATTCCCATTTCTCTGAGAGCACGCCAGGCACCAATCTGATAAGCACCCTTACCTCCTCCGCCTGCAAGCACAAGTCCGTATCTTTCCATTTTATCAACTCCTTTAATCAATAAGCTGAGATATTATTGTATTTGACAGCAGGAAGCCTTTTTCGTTAAGGGCTATACTGTCTTCGTTTAATGTTAAAAGTCCCTTATTTTCAAAATAACGGGCTTTTTCAAATATACTTTTGTCTATGTCTTTATTAAAGCGTTCTTTATACTTTTTATTCTGTAAGCCTTCGGAAAGCCTGAGAGCAAGCATAATGTATTCTTCTTCGCTCCCGCCTTCTCCGTCAGGTATCGGGGCGGGGTTTTTGAGAAAGCTTTCAAAGTCACGGGGGAAGTAAAATCTTTTGCCGTGAAGAAAGGAATGGGCAGAAGGGCCAATGCCTAAGTATTCCTCACAGTGCCAGTATTTAAGGTTGTGTTTGCTTTCATATCCCTTTTTAGAGAAGTTTGATATTTCATACTGAAAAAAGCCCTTAGCTTTAAGAAAATCCACCGTCTGCAGATACATATCGCATACCTCATCCTCATCGGGGAGAGTGAGACTGTCCTGCAACGAATAAAAAGGCGTACCTTCTTCAATTTTAAGCATATATGCACTTATGTGCTTTATATCCGTGGAAGTGAGAAATTCAAGGCTTTCAATAAGGCTTTCCCTTGTCTGCAAGGGTACACCGAGCATAAGATCGAGAGAAATGTTGTCTATGCCGTATTTTTTGAAAAGCTTTATGCATTCCTCAATTTTTCCTTTGCCCGATGCTCTGCCGAGGGACTGCCTTTCTTTTTCTACTGCCGACTGCATCCCCATTGAAATACGGTTAACTCCTGCTTGTGAAAGAAGGGAAACAAGCTTTTCGTCAACGGATGATGGGTTGCATTCAACGGTGATTTCCGGATGGCGGAGCTTATAGTTATTTTTTATGTATGTTATAACCTCTTTTATTCGTTCTCCACCGAAGAAAGAGGGCGTTCCGCCGCCAAAATATACAGTGTCGATTTCATTTTTGATTTTTGTGCGGTACTTTTTAAGGCAAAAAAGGACAGCCTTTAAATAGCTGTCCTTTTGTTTTTCTTCGGGGGTGAAGGAATAAAAATCACAATAAGGACACTTTGATTTACAAAAAGGGATGTGTATATATATTCCTGTCATAATTTTAATTACTGCTGTCGTCAAGCTTGAGCACTGCCATAAATGCCTCCTGAGGCACTTCAACGGTACCGAACTGACGCATACGCTTTTTACCTTCCTTCTGTTTTTCAAGAAGCTTCTTTTTACGGGTGATGTCACCGCCGTAGCATTTTGCAAGAACGTCTTTTCTCATAGCCTTAACCGTTTCTCTTGCAATAACCTTACTGCCTATGGCAACCTGAATGGGTATTTCAAACATCTGTCTGGGGATGTGTTCCTTAAGCTTTTCGGCAATTTTTCTTGCTCTGCCCATAGCCTTATCGGAATGGATGATGAAGGAAAGGGCGTCTATAACATCGCCGTTAAGAAGCACATCAACCTTCTGCAGGCTGGAACGGCGGTATTCAAAGATTTCATAGTCGAATGAGGCATAGCCTCTTGTTCTTGATTTAAGAGCATCAAAGAAATCGTAGATGATTTCGTTGAGAGGAAGCTCATAATGAATATCAACTCTGTCCGTTGTGATATATTTCATATCCTTGAAAATACCGCGTCTGTCCTGGCAAAGGTCCATAATTGTGCCCACATAATCGCTGGGGGCGTAAATATGCGCATTTGTGATAGGCTCTTCGCAGTAGTCAATTTTTGCCTGCTCGGGATAATTGGTGGGGTTGTCGATTTCCGCCACTTCACCGTCTGTCAGGTGGATTTTGTAAACTACCGAGGGGACCGTAGTAACAAGGTCAAGGTTATATTCTCTTTCAAGTCTTTCCTGAATAATTTCAAGGTGCAGAAGACCGAGGAAGCCGCAACGGAAGCCGAAGCCCAGAGCACCTGAGGTTTCGGGCTCATAGGAGAGAGAAGCATCGTTGAGCTGTAATTTTTCAAGGGCATCTCTTAATGCCTCGTAGTCGGCACCGTCAGCAGGATAAACACCGCAGAACACCATGGGATTAACCTTTCTGTAGCCGGGAAGAGGCTCGGAGGCGGGATTCTGAAGCTTTGTTACAGTGTCACCAACCTTGGCATCGCGGACTGTTTTGATTGAAGCGGTAATGTAGCCAACCTCACCGGCTGAAAGCTCCTTACAGGGCTCAAGACCCGTAGCTCTCATATAGCCCACCTCAACAACATTGAACTCTGCGCCCGTTGCCATCATTTTCATAGTTTCGCCTGCTTTGAGTGTGCCCTGCATAACTCTTACATAAACGATAACGCCTTTGTAGTTATCGTAAACGGAGTCGAAAATAAGAGCCTTCAAGGGAGCATTATCCTCTGCAGTGGCAGGGGCGGGGATATCGGCAACGATTCTTTCAAGGACCTCAGCCACATTTTCACCGGTTTTAGCCGAAACACGGGGAGCTATTGAGCAGTCAAGACCTATAATATCCTCAACCTCAGCGGCAACTCTGTCGGGCTCTGCGGCAGGAAGGTCAATTTTATTAATAACGGGAACAAGCTCAAGGTCGTGGTCAAGGGCGAGGTAAGTGTTAGCAAGGGTCTGTGCCTCAATTCCCTGGGAAGCGTCAATAATAAGGATTGCACCCTCGCAGGCAGCAAGGGAACGGGAAACCTCGTAGTTAAAGTCAACATGACCCGGAGTGTCAATGAGATTTAATTCATATTCTTCGCCGTCCTTGGCTGTATAGTTGAGCTTTACGGCGTGTGCCTTTATTGTAATACCTCTTTCCTTTTCAAGGTCCATATCGTCAAGAATCTGAGCCGACATATCACGCTTTGCTACGGAGTCGGTGATTTCAAGAAGCCTGTCGGCAAGTGTACTCTTGCCGTGGTCGATATGGGCGATGATAGAAAAGTTTCTTATATTTTCTTTTTTCTTAGCCAAAATATCACCTCATATTATTGGGGTATAAAATATTAATATATTTTATCATAAATACCGCCCTTAATCAATATTTTTACATAAAAAAGTTCAGATGCAGTCAAGGGCACTGCATCTGAACTTTTTTATTGTTTTTCATCGTTTTCAATATCACTGTCATTTGTGCTTTCTTCAATTTCAGCCTCGGGTAATTCCGTATCACACAGAAACGAAGCTGAAATCCAGCCGTATTTTTCCTCGGGTGGGAAAAATGAATAAACCCAGTTTTCATAAACTGCACTTGAGCCGATAACCTGAACCTGGCTTCCCGAAGGGAGATAAATAACGGGTGCATAGCCTTCATCGGGCCCCTTCCTTAATGGCAGAGAGCTGTCGGTGGCAACATAGCACACGGTGGGCTTGTAGCTGATATCAGGTGAGATTGTGCCTTTATCGGAAGGGTATTCAGCTTCAACCTTGTCTGAGTTAATTGTTTTATCCGATTCGGACTGCGGCTCGGTAAGTCCAGTTTCAAGGTAATTTACTATAGCCGGTGCAAGGTTAAAGTATTCTATTGCCGTAAATCCGCCGACTAAAAGTATTACCGCCAACAGCAAAGTGATAAGAACCGGCTTGGCTCTGCTTTTTTTAGGCCGCAGAATTTCCTCTCTGTCGTCATCCTCCTCAGAGAAAATCTTGTGTCCCGTATCACTTTGTTGACTCTGCTGATTGGGTGAGGTAAAGAAAATTGAGGGCGGTACGGGCGGTTGAAGTTCTTCTGCTTTTTCCGTCTTTTGCTTTAAACTGCAGTCTGCGCCGCAATTGGGGCAGAATTTTTCGCTTCCCTGAAGGATGAAACTGCAATTTCTGCAAATCATTGATTGTGCTCCTTTCCTTAATTAAAGTTAAACGGTGAAAATGAGTTTACTATAAACTAAAAGAAAAGATTGTCATATTTCGTAACTACTGTGAATATAATTTATGCTGAAAAAACAGAACAAGACACGGATACCTGACTATATCCGTGTCTTGCCTTTGTGCATATTTGAAAGGAGAGGGGAGTGCGGTGGGAAGGAGGGTAGACATATGAAAAATCGGAAAAAAACATATATCATTTCCCATCGCACAATCACAGTATAAAGGGTTTACTTAAAAGAAAGCTTAAAGCAGAATTAAGAATGTATTAACTCTTATTGAAGTAATTGTTAGCAGTCGGGTTGTAGCCTTGCCCCCCATAATCTCTTACTACTTGTTACTTACTACTAAAAAAAGCACCCGTTGGGTGCTTTTTTCTTATTTGCTGTACATTGCTCTTGCCTTATATGAGGTATGAAGAAGCTCATGTGCCTTGTGGCTGTTGGGCTCACCGAGGAATTCAGCATAAACTGTCTTAACATCTTCATTAAGGTGGCTCTTACGAAGAGGACGGTTTTCGTCATTCTTGTAAAGTGCAGCAGCTCTGAGACTCTTAAGGTCTGTGAAGTTGCGAACTGATGCAGGCTGAACAGGCTGACCGCCGCCGTTGATACAACCGCCGGGACAACCCATAATTTCAATAAATGTATAGTCGGCAGTGCCGTCCTTAACCTTATCCATAAGAATCTTAGCGTTCTTTGTGCCTGATGCAATAGCAACCTTAACATCCATACCGCCAAGGTTGTAGGTAGCTTCCTTAACGCCGTCCATACCGCGGACTGCTTCGAACTCAACGCTCTTAAGCTCTTCACCTGTGATAACCTCAGCTGCGGTTCTGAGAGCTGCTTCCATAACACCGCCGGTAGCGCCGAAGATAACAGCAGCACCGGTACCCTGACCGAGAGGAGCATCGCATTCCTCTTCGGGAAGAAGATGGAAGTTGATACCTGCGGATTCAATCATTCTGCCAAGCTCTCTTGTTGTAAGAACATAGTCTACATCAGGATAGCCTGCACCGTTTTCGTCATCTCTGCCACATTCAAATTTCTTTGCTGTGCAGGGCATAATTGCAACGGAAACGATTGAAGCGGGGTCAATACCGTTCTTTTCAGCATAGTAGCTCTTTGTGATAGCGCCCTGCATCTGCATGGGTGACTTGCAGGATGAAAGGTGGTCAAGCTCTGTGGGATAGTAGTGCTCACAGTATTTGATCCAACCGGGTGAGCAGGAAGTAATCATGGGAAGAACGCCGCCGTTCTTGATTCTTCCGAGAAGCTCTGTTGCTTCTTCCATAATTGTAAGGTCAGCACCGAAGTTGGTGTCGAATACCTTGTCAAAGCCGAGACGACGGAGAGCGGCAAACATCTTGCCTGTTACATCTGTACCTGCGGGAAGACCGAAGTGCTCACCAAGAGTTGCACGAACAGCGGGAGCTGCCTGAACAACAACATACTTGCTTTCGTCGTTGATAGCTTCAAATACCTTTTCCGTATCATCCTTTTCGTAGATAGCACCTACGGGGCAGTTTACGATACACTGACCGCAGGAGATACATGAGGTTGTGTTGAGGGGAAGCTCAAAGGCTGAGCCGATGTGAGTGTCAATACCTCTTGCGTTTGCGCCGATTACGCCGATGCCCTGATTGTCGCAGGCGGCAACACAGCGGCGGCAGAGGATACACTTGTTGTTGTCTCTTACCATATGAGCTGCTGAATAGTCAAGCTCGTAAACGGGCTTTGCACCGTCAAATCTGTCTTCTTCGGAAACGCCGTATTCCTTGCAGAGCTTCTGTAATTCACAGTTGCCGCTTCTGATGCAGGAAAGGCATTTTCTTTCATGGGTTGAAAGGATAAGCTCAAGAGTAGTTTTTCTTGCCTTACGAACCTTTTCGCTGTTTGTGAAAATTTCTGTTCCGTCTCTTTCAATGGGGAATACACAAGCGGCAACAAGGCTTCTTGCACCCTTTACTTCAACAACACAGAAACGGCAAGCACCGATTTCGTTCATTTCCTTGAGGTAGCAGAGAGTGGGGATTTCAATACCTACCATTCTTGCTGCTTCAATAATTTTTGTACCGTAAGGTACGCTGCAGGGAATACCGTTGATTTTAATGTTAAGCATATTTTCCATTTTAACGTACCTCCTTATTTCTTAATAATAGCGTTGAACTTACAGGAATCCATACATACGCCGCACTTGATACACTTTGATGTGTCGATTGTGTGAGCTTCCTTAACTGCACCTGAGATAGCGCCAACGGGGCACTTTCTTGCACAAAGGGTACAGCCCTTACACTTATCAGCTTCAATTGAGAAGGAAAGAAGGCTCTTACATACACCTGCAGGACACTTCTTATCAACAACGTGAGCAACATATTCTTCACGGAAGAACTTGAGTGTTGCAAGAACGGGGTTAGGAGCTGTCTGTCCGAGACCGCAGAGTGAATTTTCCTTGATGTAGTTGCAAAGGTCTTCAAGCTTGTCAAGGTCTTCAAGAGTAGCTTTACCTTCTGTAATCTTGTCAAGCATTTCAAGAAGTCACTTTGTACCGACACGGCAGGGAGTACACTTACCGCAGCTTTCGTCAACGGTGAAATCGAGGAAGAACTTTGCAATGTCAACCATACAGTTGTCTTCGTCCATAACGATAAGACCGCCTGAACCCATCATACAGCCGATAGCTGTAAGGTTATGGTAGTCAATGGGTGTGTCGATAAGTGAAGCGGGGATACATCCGCCTGAAGGACCGCCGGTCTGAGCAGCCTTGAACTTTTTGCCGTTGGGGATACCGCCGCCGATTTCATAAATGATATCACGCAGAGTTGTGCCCATGGGAATTTCAACAAGACCTGTGTTCTTGATTTTACCGCCGAGAGCGAATACCTTGGTGCCCTTGGATTTTTCGGTGCCCATTGATGAGAACCATTCAGCACCGTTACGGATGATAGCGGGAATGTTTGCGAAGGTTTCAACATTGTTTTCTGTTGTGGGCTTGCCGAAAAGACCCTTTACTGCGGGGTAGGGAGGTCTGGGTCTGGGCTCACCGCGGTTACCTTCGATTGAGGTCATAAGAGCTGTTTCTTCACCGCAAACGAATGCGCCTGCACCAAGCTTGATATGAAGGTCAAAATCAAAGCCTGAGCCGAAGATATCCTTACCTAAAAGACCGAGCTTCTTAGCCTGATTGATTGCAATCTGAAGACGGGCAACAGCAATGGGGTACTCAGCACGAACATAAACATAACCCTCTGTAGCACCTGTTGCATAACCGCAGATAGCCATAGCTTCAATAATGCAGTGGGGGTCGCCTTCAAGAACGGAACGGTCCATAAAAGCACCGGGGTCGCCTTCGTCGGCGTTACATACAACATACTTCTGGTCAGCCTTGTTAGCTGCTGTAAAGCTCCATTTGAGACCTGTGGGGAAGCCGCCGCCGCCTCTGCCGCGAAGGCCTGAATCCTTAACAATCTGGATTACCTGGTCGGGAGTGAGCTGTGTAAGACACTTAGCAAGTGCTTGATAGCCGTCATATGCGATATATTCATTGATATCCTCGGGATTGATAACGCCGCAGTTTTTAAGTGCAACTCTTTCCTGAGTTCTGTAGAAGTTAGTGTCATTAAGACCCTTGACCTCTGTTTCGGTAACTGTCTCATCGTAAAGCAGACGCTTTACCATACGGCCCTTGAGAAGGTGTTCTTCAACGATTTCGGGAACATCCTCAACCTTTACCTCTGAATAGAAGCAGCCTTCGGGATAAACAATCATAATGGGGCCGAGTGCACAAAGACCGAAGCAACCGGTACGGATTACCTGAACCTCGTTTTCAAGACCTTTTGCCTTGAGCTCAGCTTCCATAGTTTCGATAATTTTCTGTGAGTTTGAGGAGGTACAACCGGTACCGCCGCAAACGAGCACATGGGAACGATACATTTAGTTTTCCTCCTTATTCTGTAATAGCACCGATTGTGTATTCAACAACGGGCTTACCGTTAACAACGTGGTCAACGATGATTTTTGCAACCTTTTCTTCAGTAAGCTGAACATAGGTCACCTTTTCCTTGCCGGGTACAAGAACCTCAGCAATGGGCTCATACTGGCACATACCGATGCAACCGGTCTGAGCTACCGTAACATTCTGAAGATTGCGCTTTGCAATTTCGTCAACAAACTTTGCCATAATGGGTCTTGCGCCTGCAGCGATACCGCAGGTAGCCATACCTACAACGATTCTGGTAACCTCGGATGAATCTTCTCTTGTTGTGAGGTTTGCTTTTGCAGCATCTCTGAGAGCCATAAGTTCTTCAAGAGTTTTCATTATTACTTACACCTACCTTAACTGTTTTGTGTTTTCCTTGATATAATCTGTAATCCAGCTCACAATTGAGGGCTCGTTCAAGGGGACATCGCCGAGAATTTCCTTGAGCTGTCTTGTGTCAACAGTGAATTTCTTTGTGTCAATACTTCTTTTATAAACGAAGTCAACGTGAAGGTTCATTGTTATGAGTAAGATAACGGTGGAACACATATCACCAACGGGAGTAAAATCCAGGTGGTCAGTTCTGAACAGTGCTTTTACTCTTGTTCCTTTTCCGACTTCACTTTCTATTTCAAAGCTTCCGCCGGTCATTTCAGCGGACATTTTGAAAAAGGGAATTCCCAGACCTACTTTTCTTGTAGTTCTTGTTGTGAAGAAGGGGTCAGTTACGGATTGCACCTGTTCAGGTGTCATACCCCTGCCGTTATCGTATATACCGATAAGCAGTTCTTTTTTCTCCGTGCTTTGTGAAAGCTCAATTTCAACAAGGGAAGCATCCGCTTTAATTGAATTCTGGGCAATGTCAAGCACATTGAGTGAAAGCTCTCTCATCAGTCCTGATATTTTGCAAGAATACCTGCAACATCAGCTGCCGTGATTTTGCCGTAAACATCGTCGTTAACTGTGATAACGGGAGCAAGACCGCAGGCACCTATGCAACGGCAGGCTGTGAGTGAGAACTTACCGTCTGCAGTGCATTCCTCAGCGCTGATACCGAGCTGTGCTGAAAGCTCATCAAGAATTTCCTGAGCACCCTTAACATAGCAGGCAGTACCGAGACATACTGAAATTGCATACTTGCCTTTGGGTGAAAGAGCAAACTGAGCGTAGAATGTTGCAACGCCGTAAACTTTTTCCATAGGTACATTCATACCTTCAGCAATTTTCTGCTGAACCTCAAAGGGAAGGTAGCCGTAGATGTTCTGAGCCTCCTGCATAACATGCATAAGCTTGCTTACATCGCCGGTGCATTCGGCAATTACAGCGTCAAGCTTTGCTGACTGCTCAACAGTGTCTGAGAACGGGATTGTGCTGATTTTTTTAAGCATTGACTTTTATCCTCCTTTAAACGGATTTCCGTTAAATTTGTAAGATATTGAGATATAAAATCTCACAGTAATCCATACTGACTAATAATAACATATAACAATAAAAAAATCCACAGTTTTTGCATAAAAAAATACAAAAATGCGGTTTTAACAAAAGGATTTGTGCACAATGTTGTATTTGTAACGGAAACAAAAGGAAGAGGGCCGCCGAACGACCCTCTTTAAGTATATAAAACTTATTTGTTTACGCTTGTTGCGGGAAATTGTTCCTCGCCGAAGCCGAGAACCCGTGCAATCTGGATGGGGATGTTACGGTTGCAGATTTCCTTACCGTTTGTAAAGCCTGCATCAGTTGCGTTAACATAAACGGGAACATCTGTAATATCGTGAGTTCCGTGGGTGAAGTAATATTCATTTTTATCAGCGTTATACTTGATGCCGCCTGTACCGTGGTCGGCAGTTACAATAACAAGGGTTTCGCCGTCTTTTTCTGCAAAATCAAGAGCAGCTTTTACAGCCTTGTCAAATTCTACGGTGCAAAGGGTAACGCCGTCCATATTGTTTGAATGGGCATTTTTATCAATGCAGGCACCTTCAACCATAAGGAAGAAGCCGTTTTCGTTGGCATCAAGAAGCTCAATTGCCTTCTCTGTCATTTCTGCAACTGTGGGTGTATTGTGGTTGTTTGTTACATTTCTGAGGTCGTCATAGCTGAACTGACCGAAGGAACGTGAACCGGCTGTAAGAGCGTTCATATCGTCCTCGTTGTTGATATAGGTCCAACCGTTTGCTGCTGTATTATCTCTGTTAATGCTTTCTGACTCGCCGCCCCAGATAAGGTCAAAGCCGCTTATAAGCTGATCGGCACTGATTTCTTTTTCATTTTCTCTTGAATATGTATGGGCTGAGAAGTCAGAGGGAGTTGCACCTGAGGTTTCGTCTGTGGTAATAACACCGGATGCTCTGCCGTTGGCTTTCATAAGCTCGCCAAGTGAGAGGGGAACATTGATGTCATCAATTGAGAAGGGGTCAAAGGGATAAACACCTACGGAGTTAATCCATACTCTTGTGCCTGTTGCAAGGGCAGTACCGCCTGCTGCTGAGTCTGTTGCGGGAATAAGGAAGGAGTCGATATCGCTTTTGAGCTGTACGGGCATATCGTTCATCACAAGGTCAACGCCTGTAATAGCCTCTGTAGCTGCAACGGTATTAAAGCTCATACCGTCACCTATAAGAAGGATTGCGTTTTTGTATTTACCTTCCGTGTAGTCGTCGCTTACACCTGCCGTAAGGCCTAAAAGACCGTACACGCCGAGAATAAGTGACATAACAACTGCAAGTATTTTTTTGAGTCCGTCCATAAAAAATTCTCCTTTTCACATAATTTTACAAAGGAATTATACATCATTGAATCTGTATTTGCAATAGTTTGCAGAAATAATATTTTGCTTTATAATTTTTTATTTATTGACAAATTGTTAAGCGCAGTATATAATCAAACTAAAGAAGATGCAAATCTTTAATTTAAAGGAGGATAACGAAATGAACGAAAATACCAATAATAACATTATTGAAAATCCCGAGCCTGATTGGAGCCTTGAGATGTTTTCAGAAGACATTCTTGACCTTATCAACAAATTATTTGAAATGTTGAAGTCACTTTTCAACGCATTCTTCGGTGAATAAAATAATGATAAAAAAATACTGCTCAGCAGTATTTTTTTGTTTCTAATGGTGTTTTAATGTTTGCTGTGACAAAATAGAAGGTGAAAAACGGAAGAAAGAAGGTAATGCCGTGAGAATTCTTATAGCAGAAGATGAAAAAGCTCTTAACAGAATACTGGTTAAACAGTTCACAAAGATCGGCTACAGCGTTGACAGCTGCTTTGACGGTGAGAGTGTTTTTGACTATATTGCAAATGCGACCTACGATGCAATAGTGCTTGATGTTATGATGCCTAAAAAGAATGGTTTTCAGGTGCTTGCTGAACTGAGGCAGAAGGGATATAACACTCCCGTTATTTTTCTTACGGCTAAAACGGAGATTGAAGACAGAGTCTACGGACTTGACCTTGGTGCAAACGACTATCTTATAAAGCCCTTTTCCTTTGATGAGCTTGCGGCAAGGGTCAGGATGATAACAAGAAGAAGCACGGGCAATGCCACAAATGAGTATACCGTTGGCGACCTGACCGTTAATGTTAAAACCCGTCAGGTGACAAGAGCGGGAAAAGAAATTGAGCTTTCCGCAAGGGAATACTCAATTCTTGAGGTGCTTATAAGAAATGCGGGCACGGTTATGTCAAGGGAGAAAATTGAATCCGGTGTGTGGAACTACGATTACGCCGGGGGAACGAATGTTATTGATGTATACATAAGATATCTGAGAAAGAAAATTGATGACGACTACGATAAGAAGCTTATCCACACCGTAAGGGGTGCGGGATATGTGCTCAAAGAGTAAAGCAGAGGTGAAAATATGAAAAATAAAGTGAATGCAAAATCCCTGCGTTTCAGAATAAACCTTTGGTACACCCTTCTTATCTGTGTTTTGTCCGTTGCACTTATAACCTGTGTTGTTGCGGCGGCAAGAACGCAGGAAAGAAGCGAAGCACAGCAGAATCTTATCAGAAGTATAGAAAGAAACCTTGATGAAATTGAAGTGGAAAGCGGAATACTTGATATTGAATCGGATTTTGCTTTTGTGAACGGCAATGTTTACGCCCTTGTTTTTTCCGAAAACGGCAGGCTTCTGGGCGGTGAATATCCCGGCGGGATAACAATAGACGAGCCGCTGCAGGAGGGTCGATTTGATATTAAGGACGGCTATTATGTTTACGACAGCCATATAGAATTTTTGAAATACGAATATAAAATTCACGGCGTAACAGGAGAAATTGTAAGTAACGAATGTGACGGAATAGACAGCTATACCCCCTATAACGGCGACCTTAACGGTGTTGGTGAGGATTGCCTTTTAACCTACGGCCAGGCATACGATATTGCTCTTGATTACAGTAATCTTGAAGCGGAGCAGACAGAGCTGATTATGGCAAGAGCCTATGAGTATAACGATGAGCCTATATATGAGATTGAGTTTTACTGCGAAGAAAAGGGCTATGAGGATATATGGGTAAGAGGTGTTGCAAGGGCTACGGGAATTGACGGTGTTTGGGGTACCGTTGTTCAGATAGCGGCGGTCCTTATTCCGCTTGTCATTTTTCTTGCGGCAGCCGTAGGTGACATTATTGCTAAAAAATCCCTTTTGCCCATAGAACAGCTTGGCGAAGCCGTTGAACAGACCCGTTCGGGTAACGACCTTACAAAGCGTGTGGAAATCGGAGATACAGACCCTGCTCTTGTAAAGCTTGCCGAAAACTTCAATGCCATGTTTGAAAGGCTTAATAAATCCTTTGAGGCGGAAAAGCAGTTTACTTCAGATGTTTCACACGAGCTGAGAACCCCAATTTCCGTTATCATTGCTGAGTGTGAGTATCAACTTTCAAGGGATGATATAAGTGACGAGGACAGAGAAGGCGTAGAAACCGTATATAAGCAGGCGGAATCAATGAAAAAGATAGTGTCTCAGCTTCTGTATTTTACAAGAATGGACCAGGGTAAGGAAATGCCGACCTTCTCCAAAGATGACTTCAGCGAGCTTGTTTCTGCCGTGTGTGATGATGTTGCAACGGTTTCCGATAAGGGCATTACTTTTATAAAGGATATTGAAGATAAAATTGAAATGGAGCTTGATGTGGCTCTTATTACAAGGCTTGTAAGTAATCTCATTACAAATGCCGTAACCTACGGGAAGGAAAACGGAAATGTAAGGGTAAGCCTTAAAAAAGAAGAAGGAAAGGTTGTTCTTTCCGTTACCGATGACGGTATAGGCATAGCCTCTGAGCATCTTCCCAAAATCTGGCAAAGATTTTACAGGGTGGATAAAGCCCGTTCAAGAGAGGACGGCTGTTCGGGACTCGGGCTTCCCATGGTAAAGCAGATTGCCGCTCTGCACAAGGCAGAGGTAACCGTTGAAAGCGAAGAAGGAAAAGGCAGTACCTTCTCTGTAATATTCCCGGGCTGATAAACAAATTTCATAATAAGTTGTTTCTGAACAAAAATCAAAAGTCAGAAACAACTTATTTTTTTGTGAAAAGTTAGTTTTCTCTAATCGTCCTTTAATCTTCCGCGTGTATTATATGGGTGTAAACAGAGATAAAGAAAGAATAAATCTCACGAAAGGATGATTAATATGACTGTTTTACAAGTAAGACATAAGCCGAAAAGAGAATCCCGTGTATATGTGGAAGAAAATCACGATAAAAGATTTACAGCTTCTACAAAGCAAGGAAAGCTTTTTAGCTTCAGACGCATAAAAAATACTTGATTAAATTTATTTCAAAATTAAAGAAAGGTGGTAAACCAATATGAAAAAGAATTTAAGAAAAGCTTTAGCAATCGCACTCGCAATTGTTTCTTTGTTCGCACTGTCGCTTTCAGCCTTTGCTGCTGATATCAGCGCCGATAAGGCAAAGGAAATTGCACTTAAGGATGCAGGATATTCGGCGCAGGAAGTAATACGCATAAAGGCTGAATACGAAATTGATGACGGAAGAAAGGTATGGAATGTTGATTTCCATGCAGAAGACGAAAAGGGCCGTGTGCTCGATTACGATTACGAAATCGCTGCTTCCGACGGCAGAATCCTTGAAAGGGATTGGGAATATGAAGATGACCTTTATCACGACAGAGATGACAGAGTTGAAAACGCTTTTGAAGCATTCTTCAGAAAATTTGTTCAGTGGCTCATCTCACTGTTTAAATAAAAGAATTTGAATGAGTTTTTATTGTTTTGAACTCCGAACAGCAAATCCGTTCCGAACTTTAAGTCAGGAGCGGATTTGTTGCGTTTTAACTATATGTTGTGTGAAAAGGTGTGAAATTTGTATAAAATGTATCAAATATTGTTGAAATATATAAAAAACAGTGTTATAATTCTGCATAATGGGTAAACTATGACAGACTTACTCAAAATTCTCAGCGGATGTGATACTAATGAAAAACTCAAAAATGATTTTCAGAATGGCTGTTGTTTTAATGCTTGTTCTTGCCTTGACGGTGACTTTTGCCGCCTGCGGAAACAAAGAAGAAGAAACAACCGCACCTGAAACCACAGCTCCCGTTACAACAGAAGCTCCCGAGCCGGAAATTATTGTAAACCGTCTCACGGGACTTGATGATTTATCGGAAAAAGCAATAGGTAAAAGACCTGTTGCAGTTATGATAAACAATATAAAAAAGGCTCTGCCCCAGTACGGTATCAGTCAGGCTGACCTTTTGTTTGAAATGCTTGTTGAGGGCGGAATTACAAGAATGATGGCAGTTTATTCCGATTATACCAAGATGCCCGAAATCTGCTCCGTAAGATCCTGCCGCTATTATTTCCCCATTTTTGCCCACGGACTTGATGCGGTTTATTTCTGCTTCGGCAGTAACGAAACTCTCGGCACACCTACGCTTAAAAGAATAGGCATTGATTATATCGACGGCAACCAGATTGCAGATAAAACTGTTTTTGACCGTGACCCTCAGAGAGTCAATAAATACAGCAGAGAGCATACCTTCTTCCTTAAGGGCCCCGATATGCCTCAGATTCTCAAAAAGTATGATATAAGAACAGATTACCTGGAAAAGAAGGATACACCGATTTTCAAATTCCGTCAGGACGGTAAAATAACAAAGGGTGATACCGTATGCGATAAGGTTAATCTTCAATACTCAAAATCCTATTACAGTACCTTCACCTATGATAAGGCATCAAAAACCTATAAAAAGCAGCATTCGGGCAATAACCACATTGACCAGAGAACGGGCGAACAGCTCAGCTTTACAAATCTTTTTGTGCTTGAAACAAGCGTTAACAATTACAAGGGCACAATTCTTATGGAAATCGACTGGAAGGGCGGCACGGGCTATTATATTTCCAACGGTAAGAGCCAGAAGATAACCTGGGAAAAGAAAAACGAGAACGCTAATATTAAGGTTTATAATGCAGAGGGCAAACAGCTCAAGGTAAATCCCGGTAAGAGCTATATCGGCGTTATAGGCAAGGGTCTTACAACAATTTCGGCTGTTGAAGCATAATAAAAAGTAAAAGGCGGTGAGCTTATGGTTTTATCTCAGCTTGATGACGGTATATATTTATCGGAAATTAATCTTGCGGGTACCCACGACAGCTGCACTGCCTTTGTTTCTATGGAGAATATGGCAAGGTGCCAAAGCCTTACTGTTAAAGAACAGCTGAATCTCGGCATAAGGCTTTTTGATATAAGGCTCAACAGAAAGGGCAACGAATTTTACCTTATTCATTCTCTTGCTGACTGTTATTCCGATGAAGAAAAAACAAAAAAGCTGACCTTTGCCGAGGTACTTTCCGATTTCAGGGAGTTTCTTAAAGAAAATCCAAGGGAAACCCTTGTTGTAAGCATAAAGCAGGACAGAGGTATTATGTCCCGCAATTTCTTTCCTGCCTTTTATAATAAATACATAAAGGGTAACGAGTATGAATGGTACCTTAAAAATGAAAATCCGACTCTTGGACTTTGCCGCGGCAAAATTGTACTTATGCGCCGATGCAAGGTTTGGAGGAATTTCAGAAAGACCGTTGACGCAGGACTGGATTTTTCCCGTTGGAAGGATCAGTCGGGTGCGAGAAAAACAAAAACGGAAAAAACTGTCTTATGTGTTGATTCGTCAGCCGTTGAACCGAGGGTGCTTGAAGCGGAAATTCAGGACAGATACTCCCTTGACTGCAACAGAAAATGGTTCCAAAGTGCAAAGCCTTTTCTTGACAGTTGCGATACATCAAAGGATAAATTCTGCCTTCACTTTATTTCAACCTCTTACCGTAAAAAGGGTGAAACACTGCGGGAAACGGCAGAGGAAATGAACGGATATTTCAAGGAATATGAGTTTAGAAAGGATAAGGCTCAGGGTTGGTTTTTTCTTGATTTTCCCGACGAAGAGATAGCCCAAAAAATTAACAGTACCAATAAATGTATATATACTTCAAGGTTGTGAGGTTTTATAATGAGTAAAAAGGAAAAACGTTTTATTGTAACGGAAAAAGAAAGCAGCTTGATGAACAGTGTTCAGATAATTGTTGATAAAAAAACGGGTGTAAATTATATGTGGGTTACTCAGGGCTATGCAGGGGGACTTACTCCGCTTCTTGACAGAGACGGTAAACCCGTTATTACTACCGTTACAGATTTTGAACAGGAGAAATAATAATGAAATTAGCAGTTTTAGGCGGCGGCGGTGTACGCTCACCTTTTCTCGCAAAGTCAATAGCCTTAGGCGCAAAGGAAACAGGCATTACCGAAACCGTGTTTATGGATATTGACGAGGAAAAACTTTACATATACGGAAAAATTGCAAAGGTTATATCCCAAAAAATCAATCCTGAGCTGAAATTCAGCCTTACAGCCGATGCCGATGAAGCTCTTAAGGATGCAGACTTTATTATAACAACCATCCGTGCCGAGGGTGACAGCGGCAGAGTTTTTGATGAAAGAACAGCACTTAATGAGGGCGTTTTAGGTCAGGAGACCACGGGTGCAGGTGGCTTTGCAATGAGCCTTCGCAGTATCCATACCCTTATTGATTACTGCGAAAAAGCAAAGAAGCTTTCAAAGCCAGATGCTCCGATTTTTAACTTTACAAATCCCAGCGGACTTGTAACTCAGGCTCTCAGAACAATGGGATACAGCAATGTTTACGGTGTTTGTGATGCACCCTCAGGCTTTCTCCGTCAGGTAAGGGATATGATGGGTGACAGAGAAATTACAATGGAATGCTTTGGTCTTAACCACCTTTCCTGGTTTATGAACTTCAGAAAGGGCGAGGAGGATATAACCGATAAGGTGCTCAGCCATCCCAAGCTTTATACGGATACGGAAATGAGGCTTTTCGATAAAGAAATTCTTCCTCTTTCCGATAATCTCATTCCCAATGAATACCTTTATTTCTTCCACTACCGTGACAGAGCAGTGAACTCCGTTCTTAAAAGTTCAAAAACAAGAGGGGAGACCATTCTTGAAATCAATGAGCATATGCTTGAAGAAATGAGAACAATAGATATTGATAATGAATTTGACAAGGCTTTCTACTGCTTTATGAGTCATTATGCAATGCGTGAAAACAGCTATTTTTCAATTGAAAGCGGAAAAGAGAGAGCGGAAAAATTCAATGTTCCCTCTGTTGAAGAATATATTGCACAGCCCGAAAACGGCAGCTATGCAGCAGTAGCTCTTGATTACATAAAAGCCAAAAACACGGGCGAGGCAGTTCAGATGGTTCTGTCCGTACCCAATGAGGGCTCTCTCAGCTTCCTTTCATCTGAGGATGTGTGCGAAATTACCTGCACCGTTGATAAAGAGGGTGTCCATCCTCATAAAATCAGTTATGTACCCGAAATGCAGAAGAATCTTATCTGTGCCGTCAAGCATTATGAAAACCTCACTGTTGAAGCCATAATGGAAAAGAGCCGAAGTAAGGCTGTAAAGGCTCTTACGGTGCATCCTCTTGTTGCATCTTACCCCATAGCGGAAAAGCTTGTGACGGCATACAGTGAAAGATACGAAAAATACATCGGTAAGTGGGAAGATTGATTATGAAATTACTTATTGAAAGGGAGCTTACACTTAAAGAAGCGGACACTAAAACAAGTGTTACAATTCCCTTTAATGTTCCGGAAAACACAAAAAAGCTTTTTATAACCTATTCCTATTCACCTAAAATTCTTGATGATGAAGAAAAATCAAACAGGCTTATAAAAGAAAATATATTGAAAGACGCTCCTGACGATGTGGGTGCATACACGGATTACGGCAGGTTTATGCCCTTGAAAAATCTTATTACTCTTTCACTGAATTCACCTGAAGCTTATGTAGGCGCTGCCCACCGTCAGGACAGTGAACAGCAACACGAAATAGGTGAGGCTTTTGCTTCACCGGGCTTTATAAAAGGTAAACCCGTAAACGGAGAGTGGAATCTCAGCCTTGATATACACGCCATAGTTACTGATAGGGTTATATGCAAGGTGAAAATTGAAGCCGAGGAGGAAGAAATATGAAATGGTATCCCTGTGAGCTTCATTGCCACACCCTTCATTCTGACGGCGGCTTCACCGTTTCCGAGCTTCTTTCTGCGGCAAAGGAAAGAGAGCTCAGCGGTATCTGCCTTACGGACCACAACACTGTTTCAGGTTGGGCTGAAACGGAAAACAGCACATACCCCATTGTGCTCAGAGGCATAGAATACACAACCTATCACGGGCATATGCTTTGTTTGGGAACAGATAAATTCGCCGATTGGAGACATTTTGAAAATATAGATGAACCGATTGAGTTTCTCAGAAGAAACGGCGGAACGGTGGGTATTGCACACCCGTTCCAATTGGGAACTCCTATCTGTACCGGCGGCCATTGGGATTATAAAATAAATAAATGGGAAAATGTTAATTATATGGAGATTTTCTCCGAGGGTGCACCTTATCTTAATGCTCCCAATAAAAGGGCAAGAGATTTGTGGCACAGCCTTCTTTCTGAGGGCTACCGCATAACACCCACAATGGGCAGAGACTGGCACAGAAAAAGGGCAAACACCTTTATTTCTGCTTGTACCTACCTTATGTGCGGTGACGAGCTTTCCGATGTTGAGATGCAAACCGCAATAGAAAAAGGCAGAACTGTAGTTTCGGCAGGCCCATTGTTTTATTTTGAAACTGCAGAAGGTGAAACCGTTGGTGGCACGGTTGAAGCGGGGAATAAGGCATTACACTTCACCGTTGATTTTTCCCGTCACAAAAGGGTGGACGGCAAAAGAAAAATCGCACCTGAAAAAATTGTAATCACCTCACCTGAGGGTGAAATGGGATATCCCTATATCGGTGATATATCACTGACATTTAAAAGTAACAGCTGGTATTCGGCTGAGCTTTGGGGCAGTATTGACGGGGAGAAGGATATGCTTCTCGCACTCACTGCACCTATATATACAAAATGACAGGAGAAATATTTATGGCAGAAGAAAGAAAAGAAAAACGGTATGTCGGCGTTAAAGAAACGCTGCTTTACGGCATAGCTAACGGCGGTCAGTGTATAGGCTACAATATGATGACGGCTCAGCGCTCCTTTTTCCTTGTAAGTGTTTTCGGTGTGCCTGAATCCATTGTTGCAGGTATGCTTTCTGTTATGGCATTCTGGGATGCCTTCAATGACCCTTTGATGGGTGCCGTTGTTGACAGAACAAGAACACGCTACGGTAAGCTCAGACCTTACCTTATATTCACCCCCATTTTTCTCGGAATTGTTACGGTGCTGTTTTTCGGCGGTCCCGTCTTCCTCGGTAATTCATCCCAGGGAATGAAAGTCGTTTATATGTGCATTACATATTTTATATGGGAATTTTTCTACACAATCGGTGATATTCCCTTCTGGGGGCTTTCCTCCGCAATTTCACCAAGCCCTCTTGACCGCTCAAGGGTAATAAAGTCCGCAAGACTTGTTTCGGGTATTATCGGCGGTATTCCCGGTATTATAATCACCGTTTGTATTGACCTTTCAAATAACGGTGTTATTCCTCTTTCCCTTTCTCAGGTTTTCCTTGTGCTGAGTATTGTTGCAGGTACATTAGGTATGTATCTGTTCTCCCTTGCAGGAACAAAGACAAAGGAAAGAGTAGCTTACGTAAACGACGAGCCCAAGCTCAGCGAGTGTTTCGCATTTATGTTCAAAAACAGACCGCTTCTGCTTATTATGATTTCCAACCTTATTTCAACAATTGAAGGCATAGGCGGTACCTTCAGCGTTTACTACTATACCCTTTCTCTGGGTATAAACAGCCTTTCAATTCTTGCAGGTATTCCCGGCACAATTATGGGTTGGGCAACATATCCTCTTATGACTCTGCTCGAAAAGCGGTGGACCTCAAGGCAGATTGTTATAAGATCCTCACTTATGCACGCAACGGTAACGGCTCTTGTGTTCATCCTCGGCAGCAGACATTATACAAATATGTCAGTTATCGTGCCTCTTCTTATGATTCACGGCGTATCAAATGCAATCAACTGCTCCATTAAGTCCGTTATTCCCACCAAGATGATAAGTGAAACCGTAGACTATATGGAATGGAAAACGGGCAAGAGAAACGAGGGTATGGCATTCTCCGTTCTCACCTTTATGGGTAAGCTTACGGGTACTCTTGCAACTGCAATAGGTACTGCGCTTATTCCTGTTGTAGGTCTTGTAAGAGATGAAGCAAAGGAAATGATGGTAATTGCTGAAAACTCACCCATCAATACTCAGTTCTGGCTGTGGGCACTTATTACGGTTATCCCCACCACTCTCGGTCTGTTTGCTCTTATTCCCTATAAGTTCTACGACCTTGAGGGCGATAAGCTTGCAACGGTTCAGGCAGAAATCAAGGCTAAAAGAGAAAAAGTCTCTCACGAAATGGGAGGTGCAGTATAATGGAAAACAGATGCCCTAAATGCTCAAAAAAGCTCAGCTTCTTTTATATAAAGCAGGAGTGCCCCGAGTGCGGCTGTGATCTTCTTAATTACGATATGGAAAACAGACTTGAAAAGGATGCCGAACAGGCTGAGGAAGAGTTCAGAAAGCTTGATGAAATACTCGGTAAGGTAAAATCAAGGTTTCCGAAGAAAAAGAAACAATAAAAATTGGGGGCTGTTGTATTATGCAACAGCCTCTGACTGATTTATGAGGATAAGCATATGAAACTTAAATTTAAAAACGGCAGATTCACAATACTTATCCTTGCCGATATTCATCTGAGCGGCAGGGAATGGAAATGGACAAAGGTACATATTGAAGCGGCGCTCAGTGAAAGTAAGCCCGACCTTGTTGTGCTTTTAGGAGATAATATAACGGGCAGATACCCGGGTGCTTCCGCAGAAAAAATAAACGGTGCAATAAAACAAATCGGAGAGCTTTTTGAAAAACGGAATATACCCTTCACTCTTGTTTTCGGCAATCACGACCACGAGGGATTATGTGAATTCGGTTTTACGGAAAGGACAGCAAAAAAGCATATACTTTCCCTTTTTAAAAGGTGTTCCTTCTGCCTTGCTGAAGAAGGAGGAGAAATGACAGGTGTGGGAAACTATAACCGCCTTGTATATGATTCTTCGGGCGAAAAGCCGATTTTTGGTCTTTGGTTTATGGACTCAAACCCTTATGCCGAGGAAAGCGAAGGCGGCGGCTACGGCTATGTTCATGCTGACCAGATTCGGTGGTATGAGGAAAAGGGCGAGGAGCTGAAAAGGGAAAACGGCGGCAAAAACCAGCCTTCCTTTATTTTTCAGCATATTATCGTGCCTGAAATTTATGATATGCTCAAATCACACCCGAAAAGGATAAAAGGAAGCGTAAAAGGTCACGGCAGCTACGGTAAAAGCTATTACACCGCAAATCCCGAATATATCACAAGCGGAAAGGTAAGGGAAGGTCCTTGTTCGCCTGATGTAAAGAGTGAGCAGTTCTCATCCTGGCTTGAAAGGGGAGATATCCTCGGTGCCTTTTTCGGTCACGACCATGTGAATGATTTTTCAGGCGAATACAAGGGCATAAGGCTTCATCAGGTGCCCTCAACGGGCTTTTACAGCTACGGAAACCGTCAGGGCAGCCGTGTTGTAACTCTATATGAAAACGATATTGAAAATTATGAAAGCCATATTATCAGGTGCAAGGATATATGCCGCCTGAAAATAAGGAACCCATTTATAAGAAACCACGGCGTTTATGAGTGGCTTATAAGGTGGATACCGATTGTGTGGGGAATTATGCTTTTTATGATTTTCATTTTAGGTATATCCATTATTGCATAAAACAAAAAAATGTCGGCGACGCCGACATTTTTTGTTTTATATTCTTCCTTTTTCGGGGGGGATTCTGGGTTTGTCTACCTTGGGGCTGATGTCACCGGCTTTCATAAGAGCATTCTTTGTCATAAGAGGACCGAAAAGCTCATAAATAAGAACGCCGAAGAGAACAATGTTTCTTATCATTATACCTGTTTCACCAAGCTCCATTGCGGTGATTGACATTCCGAGAGCAACACCTGCCTGGGGCAGAAGAGTGATACCGAGATATTTTTTGATGTTAGGCTCACATTTTGAAAGGTCTGCACCCCATCTTGCACCGAAGCATTTACCTAATGAACGGGCAACTATATATGCAATACCGATGCCTATAATTGAAATATCGGCGAAAACGGAGAATTCAAGCTCTGCACCGCTGAGAACAAAGAACAGGATGAAAAGAGGTGCT
>JAZSDP010000063.1:0-2732 GCA_045531265.1 Acutalibacteraceae bacterium | reverse complement strand
ACCGGTATGAATATCATCGTCAATCTGGATGGTAACACCAATGCGGTTACACTTACCGATGCAGAAACTGCCGGCAAGTGTAACCTCGTCTTCAAGATGATAATCACTGACGGCTTTCTGCAGAAGCTCCACAATTTCGGGTGAACCCTTTAAGTGGCAAGAGCTGCCTACACAAACCTGAATCAGCATATTATACCTTTTCCTTTACGTTCTTATTAAAAAATTCTTCTACTGTTTCGGGGGTAACTGAATAGAAATTATCATCTATTGTTACACAAACACCCTGCTGACATTTACCCATACAGAAAGTACCGCCGAGCTCAACCTTATCACCAAGATTGTTTTCCTTGATAAGATACTGAAGCTGCTCTACTACCTGACGTGAACCCTTGATATGGCATGAACTACCAATACATACTGTAACTTTCATTATCTTCGTCTCCTTATCTGATTATTCATAATCTACAACATCAACCCAAGAAAGAAGGAATTCTCTTTCTTTTTCATTACCTTTAACTGACTGTGAAGCAGCTACGATAGGCATCCACTTCTGAACATACTGCTTAGCTGTGTTGCTCTTTGAACAGAACAAATCAAGATAAGTCTTTGCACCGTCAATATCACCGTTAAGCCAGAAGAGAAGGTAAGTTCTTGCTGCATCGGCTGAAGCGTTACCCTGAGTAGCGTGAGCCCAGTCAAGGATATAAGGTGTGCCGTCTTCTGTGATAATGATATTTGAAGGGTTAAGATCACCGTGACAAACCTTCTTGTGCTTCGGCATACCCTCAAGGCGTGTATGAAGGTCATAGCGTGTTGTTGCATCAAGCTCGCTCATACCGATTTTTCTGTTCATTTTATCCTTAAGCTTATTGAGAAGTGCACATTCCTTGCTGTGAATACTGAGCTGAATATCAACAAGAAGTCCGATATATTCATTCTTCTTTTCTGCATCCTCATCCATAAGCTGCTGAAGTGTTTTACCTTTGATGTACTCTGAAATGATAGCCCATTTGCCGTCAATCATTGTTACTTCAAGAACCTTGGGAATATTAAGACCTGTTTCTTCAATACGAGCCTGATTGAGAGCCTCGTTGAGAACATCTGCTTTTGAATAATCTTCGTTAAAAACCTTAACGCACTTGTCACCGTCACGGTAGATAGTTTTGTTATTTCTTACTGCTATTACTCTGTCAAGTTTCATTTCAGTTTCCTCCCTTAATTATGCTTTTTTACCTTTACGGTATGTTACTTTAACTTCGTCAACCTTTGCGCCTTCTTCAATATCGGCAGCTGTAGGCATTTTTTTCTCAACGAAGTGCTTGCCGTAGTAAGCATTGAGATACATCTGCTTGATTTCGCTCATAAGAGGATATCTGGGGTTAGCACCTGTGCACTGGTCATCAAATGCCTGTTCAACCATTTCATCAAGATTGTCAAGGAATACCTTTTCATCAACACCATAGTCTTTGATTGTTTCCTTGATTCCAACCTTTACTTTAAGGTCATTGATAGCCTTAATGAGGTTTTCAAGCTTTTCGCTGTCGTTCTTACCTCCAAGTCCGAGATAATCTGCAATTTCAGCATATCTTGCAAGAGTATGGGGATGGTCATACTGGGAGAATGTACCCATCTTTGCGGGAGCTTCACTTGCATTGAAACGAAGAACCTCTTCAATCATAAGTGCGTTTGCAACACCGTGAGGAAGGTGATGGAAAGCACCGAGCTTGTGTGCCATTGAGTGACATACGCCAAGGAATGCATTTGCGAAAGCCATACCTGCCATTGTTGCGGCATTTGCCATTTTTTCTCTTGCTTCAACGTCTGTCTGACCGTTTTCATATGCACGGGGAAGGTACTTGAAGATATTCTTGAGAGCTTGAAGTGCAAGACCGTCTGTGTAATCTGTTGCAAGCATTGCGGCATAAGCTTCAACTGCGTGTGTTACAGCGTCAATACCTGATGCAGCTGTAAGTCCCTTGGGAGCAGACATATGGAAATCTGTATCAATAATTGCCATATTGGGAAGAAGCTCATAGTCAGCAAGAGGATATTTAACGCCGGTTGCTTCGTCTGTGATAACTGCGAAGGGTGTAACTTCAGAGCCTGTTCCTGCTGATGTGGGAACTGCAATGAAATATGCCTTTTCACCCATCTTGGGGAATGTGTAAACTCTCTTACGGATATCAATGAATCTCATTGCCATATCCATAAAGTCTGCATCCGGATGCTCATACATAACCCACATAATCTTTGCTGCGTCCATTGCAGAACCGCCGCCGAGTGCAATGATTGTATCGGGCTTGAATGCTGCCATCTGTGCAGCGCCTTCCTTAGCGTTGCCGAGTGTGGGGTCAGGCTGAACATTGAAGAATGTTGTGTGCGCAATGCCCATTTCGTCAAGCTTATCTGTAATAGGCTTGGTGTAGCCGTTTTCATAAAGGAATGTATCTGTTACGATAAATGCTTTCTTTGAACCGCGGACTGTGCGAAGCTCATCAAGAGCAACAGGCAAGCATCCTTTCTTGATATATACCTTTTCAGGTGCACGGAACCAAAGCATATTTTCCCTTCTTTCTGCTACTGTCTTGATGTTGATAAGGTGTTTTACACCAACATTTTCTGATACTGAGTTACCGCCCCATGAACCGCAACCGAGTGTGAGTGAGGGAGCGAGCTTAAAGTTGTAAAGGTCACCGATACCGCCATGTGATGAAGGTGTGTTAACAAGAATA
>JAZSDP010000015.1:0-6305 GCA_045531265.1 Acutalibacteraceae bacterium | reverse complement strand
ACGGTAGAGTTCAGTCATGAAGCTCTGGCAGAAACGCATGATTTCTCCGTCGGAACGGCCTCTTGGGTCAAAGTCGGAGCCGCCCTTACCGCCGCCGATTGGGAGACCTGTAAGGCTGTTCTTGAAGCACTGCTCAAAGCCGAGGAACTTGATGATGCTTGCGTTTACGGATGGGTGGAAACGAAGACCGCCCTTGTAAGGACCGATTGCGCCGTTGAACTGAACGCGGTAACCTGTATTTACATGAATATTGCCGTCATCGTCTGCCCAGGTAACTCTGAAGGAGATAGCTCTCTCGGGCTCTACCATTCTTTCAAGAAGAGCAACCTGCTCGTATTCGGGGTGCTTTTCAATAACGGGCTCAAGAGATTCAAGCACCTCTGTAACAGTCTGAACAAATTCAGGCTGATTAGCGTATTTTTTTGCTGTTGAGTCAATAACTCTCTGAATATAACTCATTGTATATCGCTCCTAAAATAAAATTGTTTAACAGTTTAATATGATAAAGTATTTTATACCATATTTAGTCGAATTGCAATAAAAATATGCAAAAAATTCATCATAATGGTAATTTTTATAGGATTTTCTAACTACCTTCGTCAGATTAAACAAGTTTTTGTGCAAATCACTGCTATGAGGAAGTTTTAAAATAAAAAGTCGCTGAATAACAGCGACATATGTATATAATAATATGAGTTATCAATGATAGAAAATACATATAAATTTGTTTATTCTGCTAAAAATATGCCTGAAACTATTCTCAGCCTTTTCCCCACAGTAGCTCCCAAAAAGCACATAACTACATCCTTCGGCAAAGCAGCAAGAAGGGGTGGGACAAGTGCATAAAGATCAATTTCAGCATTAAGATAAAACCTGCTGAGTGCAAGAAAGTAAACAAGTCCGATTATATGTACCGTAAAAGCACCTGCAATTGCGGAAAAAAGATAACGCCTGGAGGTGCAGTTCTTTTTATTGCTCAGTGTGCTTACAATAAAAGCACAGGGTATAAAGCCGATGATATACCCGAAGGTGGGTTGAAGAATATAGGAAATTCCGCCGCCTGCGGAAAAGACGGGAAGTCCTAAAAGACCCATAATAAGATAGACGAGTGCGCAAAGGATACCGCTTTTTCTGTCAAGCAGCATACCGCACAGTATAACAAAGGGCAGCTGCAGGCTTAAAGGCACTGCCGGAAGAGGGATTTTTATATAGGCACCCACTGTTATAAGGCAGATGAAAAGGGAGCATAAAATTATTTTTTTAGTTTTCATATCTGTTTTTTGCCTTCCTTTGTTTTCTGAGGTACAAAGAAAATCACCATAAGCAGAAGGGCATAGGGTAAATCAAGAACAGCTTCATTCATAACACCCATAAGAAAATTGAAAAGGGCACCCTTGAAGGTGAGAGCGTGCAGAGTAGCTTCGTTCATTGCTTTGACTAATTCAAATGTAACGGTGAACGGGATACAGAGTATCAACGCCGAAAGGCAGATGTAAGGCAGCTTCAGGTGCATACTTTCCCTTGAAGGCAGAAGCTTGCAGGCGAAAAGAGTGATAAGAAAAAGGCAGAACAGTGCATTTTCAATAATGTGCTCCCATTCGCTGAGGGTAGTATATATACCGACAGTGTCAAGGGCAGTAAGGTGATAAATGCCCGAAATTACATAGTAAAGCTTTATAGTCAAAAGAAAAAAATCAGGTATAAGCAGAAGCTTGTAGCTGACTTTTTTGTGAAGAAGCACAGCCATACTCATATAAATCAGAACACTGAAAATCTTAGTGGGTGTCAGATGAAAGTCCAGGTGGGTACCGCCCATTTCGTAAACAGCCGTAATACCTGAAAACATCGTTTCAAAAGCAAGAAAAAGGAAGAAAACAACAGTGGCACTGATAAGATTTTTCTGCCTTTTAGGGCTTTCAAAAAAAGTCTCCGGTCTTATCCTTGCCATAGCTTTACCTCCTTTTGAAGTTTGCTGTCTTATTTCTTTTTTATAATAGCATAAACCCGTGTAATGTGTCAATTAAAGGTATTTGCCACCTCGTTTTCAGCATAAAATATTATGATATATAATATGGCGGTGATATTGTGGTGCTGAAAATCAATAAAAGGAAGCTCCTTTTTGTTTGCAGCCTATTTATGGTTGCTGTGTTTTCTTTGGCTATTGCATCGGGGGTGAATGCGGAAAGGGGCAAAGAAAAAGAGTATATAAAATGGGCTGAGATGAATGTGCCCTATTCCGCACTGAAACGGACAATGGAGCTTGATATTGACTCTTTCGGTAAGCTATACCACATAAGCTGGATTGACGCCCTTTCCTACCTCGCAGTGAAAAACGGCAACAATTGGAGCTCTTACAGCGGACGGGATGTTGAGTCGATGCTCGCTGAGCTCGGTGACCTTTATACCATTGAGGATCTGGTCGGCGGGAACAAATATTTCAGCTACTACCGTGAAACATTTTCCGCAATGTTGGGCGGTATGTTGGGGGAGTACGAAAAGCAGACACCTGATGGCGAAGGCGGTAAAAAAACGGTAAAGGGCTACGGGCTTATTTCTTACAGCCCTGTTGCCGAGGGCTTTTATTATTCTCATTACGATGATTTCGGCAACGGCAGAAGCTACGGCTACCGAAGGCGTCACCTGGGTAATGACCTTATGGGTTATGTGGGTACGCCCATAGTCAGTGTTGAGGGCGGCACAGTTGAAGCCATAGGCTGGAACAGATACGGGGGCTGGCGACTCGGAATCCGAAGCTTTGACGGTAAACGGAGCTATTATTATGCCCACCTCAGAAAGGATAACCCTTATGCCGAGGGGATAAAGGAAGGGGCTTTAGTAAAAGCAGGTCAGGTTATAGGTTATATGGGTATGACGGGCTATTCGGAAAAGGAGAATACCAACGGAATGAAACAGCCACACCTTCATTTCGGTATGCAGTTGATTTTTGATGAAAGCCAGAAGGAGGGCACCAATCAGATATGGATTGATGTTTACAATATTGTGAAGCTTCTTTACGAAAACCGTGCAACGGTGACAAAAAAGGAAAACGGTCATTATGTGAGAAAATATGATATTATACTCAGAACATACCCTGCCGAGCTGCAAAAATACATTGACTGACACACTGTTTGTATTGACAATAAGGGCTTAGCAGTATTATAATCATATTATTATGGAGAATTATACACACTGAGTATTTTTTTGAGGAAAAGTATGGAAGAAAAAGTAATTTACGATTCAGAAAAAATTCTTTCTCTTGCCCTTGATTTAGGCAAGGCTATGGTACAGTGCGGAGCTGAAATAAACCGTGTTGAAGAAACGGTATTAAGAATATGCTATGCATACGGTATCAAAAAGACCGAAGTTTTTTCTGTTATATCAATGGTTTATGCAACGGTGATTTCCGAGGACGGAAAAACCCATACCCAGATGCGACGGATTTATTCCAACGCCACCAATTTCCGCCGCCTTGAAAACCTTAATGCACTTTCAAGAAAAATCTGCGCCAAAAAGCCGGATATTTCTGAGGTGAGAAAAGAGCTTGAGGAAATTCTTTCAGGTAAAAACAATTTTGATATTTTTATCTGTCTCGGATATGTTGTTGCGGCAATGGCATTCACCGTGTTTTTCGGCGGAAGTCTGCTTGATTCCCTCGCTTCAGCGCCAATAGCTCTTATACTTTATCTTATGAGCGTATTCATAAGGGCAAAGGGAGCCAACTTTCTGTTCTTTACGGCAGTTTCGGCGGCGATTATCGGTTTTCTTGCGGAATTCTTTGTGCATATCGGCTTCGGTAGTAATGCAGATATGATAAAAATAGGCTCCGTTATGCTGATTATTCCCGGACTTATGCTTGTAAATTCCGTAAGAGAAATGCTCTGCGGCGATACTATGTCGGGCCTTTTAAGGCTTCTGGAATCGGTAATTATTGCCATGGCTATTGCATGCGGCTTCGCAGTAGCAATTCTTGCCGTAGGCTGGATTTTGTGAGGTGACGGATATGGATTTCAAACAAGGCTTAATTATAGTTATATCCGGTATGCTTGGTGCCGTCGGTTTTTCACTTTTGTTCAAGGCACCCAAAAGAAGAGTTTTTCTTAACGCTATGGGCGGAATGCTTACCTGCCTTATATATGTTGTTTGCTGTAACAGCTTCAACCACGAATTCTTTCAGAATTTCTTTCCTGCTCTTGCGGCAACAGTTTATGCCGAAATTATGGCAAGGGTTGTAAAAGCACCTTCAACACCTATTCTTGCTTGTTCAATTATCCCCCTTGTTCCGGGCGGAAAGCTTTATTATACAACCTATTATTTTGTTATAAGTGAAATGGAAATGTTCAGGGAGACTTTTTACGAGCTTCTGAGAATTGCAAGCGGTCTTGCGGTAGGTATTATCTGCATTTCCGTTGTGGTGCACGAAATAAACAGACACAAATTCAAGCAAATTATTGATGTGGAATAAAGGAGAGTAAAGTAATGTCAGATTTTAAGCAAAAGATTATCAAAACAGTGGGAAAGCTTGTCAATTCCCTTGCTCAGGCTGAGTCAGTAAGAGAAAATGTGCCCAAGGTAATTACCGAGGGTATGCCGGAGCTTTTACGTTATGTTGCCTCGCAGGGTGCCGTTCTTCTTGAAAACGACGGTGTGCTTCCCCTTAAAAAAGGCACAAAGGTAACCCTTTTCGGCAGAGTGCAAAAGGATTGGTTCTATACAGGCTACGGCTCAGGCGGTGACGTAAATAAGCCCTATGCGGTAAACCTTCTTGAAGGTATGAGAAAATGCGAGGAGCTCCAGCTTAACGAGACTATGGCAAGCATTTATGAGGCATGGTGTGAGGCAAATGAAATTGACCACGGTTTCTGGGGTCACTGGCCCAGATTTTACCCCGAAATGCCTCTTTATGAAAAGACCGTTAAAAAGTGTGCTCACAAAAGTGACTGCGCTGTTGTTGTAATCGGCCGTTCATCAGGTGAGGACAGAGAAAACGCACTTGAAAAGGGCAGCTATTTCATTACCGACGAAGAGCTTGATATGCTCAGAAAGGTTACGGATAAATTTGAAAAGACAATAGTTCTTCTCAATATCGGCAGTATTATGGACCTTTCCTGGACAAAGGAATTCGGCGATAAGATTTCTGCACTTATGATTGTGTGGCAGGGCGGTATGGAAAGCGGTAACGCTGTCTGCGACCTTCTTTGCGGTAAGCAGACTCCTTCGGGTAAGCTTCCCGATACAATCGGCATAACCCACGATACATATCCCTGCGATAAGGATTTCGGCGGCAAGGACTACAATAACTACACCGAAGATATTTATGTAGGCTACCGTTATTTTGAAACCTTCGCAAAGGATGATGTTCTTTATCCCTTCGGCTACGGCCTTACATATACGGATTTTGATACCGAGCTTGTTTCTCAGAAGGAAACAGAAGACGGTGTTGAGCTTTGCTGCAAGGTTAAGAACAAGGGTGATTACAGCGGTAAGCAGGTTGTTTGTGCTTATATGGAAAAGCCCTGCGGTGTTCTCGGCAATCCCGTAAGAGAGCTTGCTGCCTTCGGCAAAACAAAAGAGCTTCAGCCCGGTGACAGTGTAGAAATTGCTCTGTTTATTCCCCGCTCAGCCTTCAGCTCCTATGATGACAGCGGAAAGACAGGCTTTATGTCTGCTTATGTTATTGAAAAGGGTGAATACGGCATTGCAATCGGTGACAGTGTCCGTGATGCAAAAACCGTTTACAGAACCGTTAAGAGTGAAACGGAGGTTTATCTTCAGCTCAGCCAGTGCTCTGCACCTCAGAGTCAATTTGATAAGATAACCGCTATCAAAAAAGACGGCAAGTATTTTATTGAAAAAGAAAAGGTACAGACAAGAAAGTACGACCTTCGCAAAATCATTCTTCAGAATCTTCCCAAGGATATTCCTATGACGGGGGATAAGGGCATTAAGCTTTCCGATGTTAAAAACGGCAAGAACACAATGGAAGAATTTGTAGCTCAGCTGAGCCTTAAGGAGCTTGAAGCAATTACCCGCGGTGACTACACAATGAGAAGTAAGCTGGGTGCACCGGGTAATGCAGGCTGCTTTGCAGGTGTGCTTCAGTCAATGAGAGATAAGGGTATTCCCGCAGTGACAACAACTGACGGCCCTTCAGGTCTCAGACTCTCTGCAAGTTGCTCACTTATTCCCATCGGTACTCTTCTCAGCTGCAGCTTTGACATAAAGCTTGTTGAAGAGCTTCTTACTGCAATCAGCGGTGAAATGCTCGTAAAGGGCAGTGACGTTATCCTCGCTCCCGGCATGAATAT
>JAZSDP010000066.1:0-8881 GCA_045531265.1 Acutalibacteraceae bacterium | reverse complement strand
GTTCGTAGTATAAAACATTTAATTTTTAGTATTTTATAGTTTTTTACTATTTTTATGGGGTTCTTACAGGCCTTCAAACCTGCAGAACCCCCTTATTTATATAGTTTTATACGGTCTTCGCTTTTTTTACAGCCCCTTTTTCAGTAGTCAGTAGTCAGGAATAAACTCCGAGTTCTCCTTACCGCTTGCTACTTATTGATTTCTGCTTACAACTCTATCATATTACCCCAAAAACAAAAATAATCTCTTAATTTTTTGTTATTAATTCACATAAGCATTGACATAAGGGTTATATTTTGGTAAAATATTAGAGCATAGATTTCGGCGGTGCAAAGCCGTAAAAGGTGAGTGACCGCTCACACAAAGGAGGATCATAAATATGATGACAGATGCAAAAACCCTCGCATACATCAATATGTATGCTGTTCTCGGTGCTATCGAAAATCTTTGCGAGCTTGACAAAGCTGCAAGCGACCTCGTAAAGACAAAGAAGCCCGTATCCATCGGTCTTGAAGTAACAGGCGGCCCCAGTGCTACCCTTACCTTCAAAAACGGCAGATGCAGAATGGAGCAGGGCACAAAGAACTGTGATGTTCTTCTTCCCTTCTCAACTCCCGAAAAGTTCAACGCTATGGTTGACGGAACAGGCTCAGCCCTTCCCTCAAAGGGATTTACAAAGATTGGCTTCCTTCTCAAGAAGTTCATTCCTCTTACAGATATGCTTTCAAAGTATCTCAGAGCTACGGAAGAAGACCTTAAGGATGAAAAGTTCTTTGAAATCAGCACAAAGCTTATGTTCTATGTTATCACCGTTGCCCTTTCACAGATTGGTAACAACGATGAAATCGGTAAGTTCAGTGCATCCCTTATTCCTGACGGCATTATTGATGTTTCCATTAAAGACTGCGTAGGCGCAACAATCCGCGTTAAGGACAGCCATATGGTAACAATCAAGCAGAAGCCCGAGGCTTTCCGCTCACAGATGCAGTTCGCTGACATCCGCATTGCAAGAGACCTTTTTGACGGCAAGGTAAATGCTATTGCTTCCATTGGCGAAGGTCTTATTGAAATGCACGGCCTTATCAATATGATTGATAATGTAAACAGAATTCTTGACAGAGTAGCACTCTATCTTGCATAAGGAGGTATTATATAATGAGCTTTCCCGTTTATAACACAGAAAAATCAAGAGAGATGTTCTCAAGAGCAACAAAAGTAATACCTTCAGGTATTTACGGTCACCTCGGCCCTGCAGAGGGTCAGTTTATCCCCGTAGCAAAATGGCCTATGTTCGCTGAAAAAGCAAAGGGTACATATGTATGGGACGTTGACGGCAATAAGTATATTGACTATATGTGCGCATACGGTCCTAACGTTCTCGGTTACTGCGACCCCGATGTTGATGCTGCAGCCATGAAGCAGATTGCTCTCGGTAACTGTACAACTCAGCCCGGCAAGGTAATGCTTGAATGTGCTGAGCTTCTTGTTGACACCGTTGCAACCGCTGACTGGGCTTTCTTTGCAAAGAACGGTAACGACGCAACTCAGGGTGCAATTATGTGCGCAAGAGCATACACCCACAGAAAAAAGGTTATTATGTTTAACGGCTACTACCACGGTGTTTCACCCTGGTGCCAGAAGATTGACTATCCGGGCGTTCTACCCGAGGATGTTGCAAACAACATTATGCTTCCCTGGAACGATATCCCTCTTCTTGAAAAGACAATTGAAGAAAACAAGAATGAAATTGCCTGTATCATAGCTCAGCCCTATGACCACGGTAATTTCCACGATAATGCATTCCCCGAAAAGGGCTTCTGGCAGCAGGTAAGAGAAATCTGCACAAAGAATGACATCGTTCTTATCATTGACGATGTTCGTGCAGGCTTCCGTCTTGACCTTGCAGGCTCAGACCATTACTTCGGCTTTGAAGCAGACCTTATCTGCTTCTGTAAGGCTCTTGCAAACGGCTACAATATGTCAGCTATCTGCGGTAAGGAATTCCTCAAGGGCTCAATGAGTGCTCTTGCTTACACAGGCTCCTACTGGCTCAGCGCTGTTCCCTTTGCAGCCTGTATTGCAAACATCAACAAGATGAAAGAGCTTGACATACCCACAATGTTCAAGCAGAAGGGCGAAAAGCTCTGCAACGGCCTTGTTAAAGCAGGTGCCGAGCACGGTATCGACCTTGTTGTTTCAGGTGCTCCCGCACTGTTCTATCTCAGAATTGCAAACGACGACAGTATGCTCCTTCATCAGGAATGGATTGCTGAAATGGTTTCAAGAGGTATTTTCCTTGCTTCTCACCACAACCACTTCATCAACGCTGCCCTTTCCGATAAGGATATAAAGCACACCATTGCAGTTGCTGAAGAGTGCTTCGGCATCGTAGCTAAGAATCATCCCGAAATTTTCGGCTGATAAAATGTAAACCGTACCCCTCAGCCCTGAGGGTGAGGGGTATTATATAATAATGAAATATGGAGGAAATTATTATGCCACTTTCAAAACAGGAATGGCTTGCCCTTGAAAAGAAGGCTTTCGATCTTCGTAAGCTTACAGTTCAGACAACTGTATGGGCAGGCAGCGGACATTTCGGCGGCGGTATGAGCGTTATGGACCTTCTTACCGTTCTTTACCACAAGTACCTTAACATCAAGGTTGACGATCCCAAATGGGAAGACAGAGACCGTTTTATCCTTTCTAAGGGTCACGCAGCTATTGCTTACGCTCCCGTGCTTTGTGACAAGGGCTTCAACGATGTTGAAATGCTCAAGTCCTTCAACCTTTCAGGCTCAAAGATGGGTATGCACCTTGACTCAAACAAGGTTGTAGGTGTTGACGCATCAACAGGCTCACTCGGTCACGGTCCCTCAATCGCAGCAGGTACTGCTCTTGCAGCAAGACTTCTCGGTAAGGATTATCTTACATACGTAGTAACCGGTGACGGCGAGCTCGGTGAAGGCTCATGCTGGGAAGGCTTTATGACAATCAATCACTATCAGCTTTCCAATTGCATCGTATTTATCGACAGAAACCACAATATGATTGACGGTAACACAGAAGACATCAAGAAGCTTGAACCCCTTGCTGACAAGATGACCGCTTTCGGCTTCAACACAATCGTTGTTGACGGTAACAACATCGGTGAGCTTTGCAACGCTATTGATGTTGCTATTGAAAGAGCAAAAGAACCCTGCGCACCCACATGTATTCTTATGGATACAAAGAAGGGCGCCGGCATCAAATCAATCGAAGGCGACTACACATGGCACTACGGTGCAATTGACGATGCCAAATTTGAACAGTTCAACAAAGAACTTGAAGAAGATTACAAGGCACGTTGCGCTCGCGCAGAAAAGGAGGGCAAATAATTATGGCAGGCGGATTTGTTTATACAGCAGTTGACCAGACTGAAATTTCCACAGCTGAAATTTACGGTAAGGCTCTTGCTGACATCATTTTAAAAGACCCCAAGGTTGTTGCTATCACAGCGGACCTTGCAAAATCAACAAAGCTCGGTGACGTTCTTAAGGTTTGCCCCGAAAGAGTTATTAATGTTGGTATCGCAGAGCAGGATATGTTCGGTGTTGCCGCAGGTATGGCAAGAGCAGGCATGATTCCCTTCCTTTCAGGCTTCTCCGCTTTCACATCAATGCGTGCTTGTGACCAGCTTCACACAGACATCTGCTAACAGAACGTAAACGCTAAGATTATTGCTACTCATTCAGGCACATCCTTCGGTCAGGCAGGCTCAACTCACCACGCTATCACTGACCTTGCAATTACAAGAGCAATGCCCAACCTTACAGTTATCGTTCCCGCTGACGGCTTTGAAACAGCAAATGCTGTTAACGCAGCTTATGATAACTTCGGTCCTTACTACATCCGTATCAACCGCGGCTTTGACCGTGTTCTTTATGACAATCAGGACTACGGCTTCGAAGTAGGTAAGGCAGTTGAAGTTCACGAAGGTTCAGATATCACAGTTATCGCTTGCGGTTCCTGCGTATTCCAGGCTCGTGAGGCTGCTAAATTCCTTAAGAATTCAGACGGACTTTCTGTTCGCGTTCTTAATATGCACACAATCAGTCCCATTGACGTTGAGGCTATCCAGAAAGCAATTTCTGACACAAGAAGAATTATTACAGTTGAAGACCACCTTGTTACAGGCGGCCTCGGTTCAGCAGTTGCTGAGGTTATGGCTCAGTACGGTAAGGGCTGTGCATTCAAGATGCTCGGTCACAAGAGCTTTGCTATGATCGGCCTTCACGAAGACATTATGTCTGATGCAGGTATCGACGCTAACGGTATCATTGCTGCAATTCGTGAAACCATGAACGCAGACTTTGAAGAAGACGACAACTGGGACGACGAATTCTAATAAATTACAAGGAGGCAAACGATATGGCTCATACAAAGGAAGCCTTATATTCCAATAAAATCTTTCTCAACGCTGCTTTGCCGCTTGTAAAGGTTATTGCAAACGATGTTCCCTCCCTTAAGAAAAAGTTTGAAAATGCTCACGCAGTTATTCAGGTTAGCTGCCTTGACCCCGATGTTGAGGGCGGCAAGCAGGGTATGCACTTTGTTGTAAACAGCGGTGAATGGCTTGTACACACCTGCCTTACAGAAGACCCCCACATTGAGCTTGAATTCAAGAGCGTTGAAGCACTCAACGATTTCTTCAAGGGCAACATTTCACTCGGCGGTATTCCCAAAATCAGAGGTATCAAATATGCAGGAACTCTTGTTGCCTTCGTAATGGTGCTTCTTAAAATGGCAAACCTTCTCGGTGCCACAGAGCCCCCGAAGGATGAGGAAACAAAGGAGCTTCTTGTTAAGTGCTACTTCTATCTGCTTTCAAGCGGTATCAGCCAGCTCAACAAGATGGGTCATCCCGAAATCAGGGACTGGACCTCAAAGAGCCCCGACCGTGTTTACGCTTTTGCTGTTGACAATTATCCTCAGGTTTCTGCCTTCATCCGTATCAAGGCAGGTAAATCCCGTGCAGGCCGCGGTGAATATAAGAGAGCAATGCCCTTCTTCACCCTTCGCTTCAACAACCTTGACAGCGCACTCGGTATCCTTATGAGCATTGACGATATGCTTGAGGCTACAAAGGCAGGCCGTCTTGTTATGGATGGCGGTCCTGAATTCGGCGCACAGATCGGTGGCTTTATGCTTGAAATCGGCGCACTTGCTAAATAAAAAAAGAGGTCGCAATTGCGACCTCTTTTTAAAATGCATTTTGCATTTATACATAAAAAACCTTCAGCGGATTCAGGCAAACTGCAGAGAGTCTGCCGCCGTAGCCGCAGCCACAGTCAATAGCAACGTGTCTTTTCTTGCTGTAAACCTTGCCCATAAACTCCTTGCCTATGGCAACAGTTGGTGTGTGGGCGGAAACAAGGTATTTATCAGTGAAAAGGGGAGTGTCATAGTCTGTTTTTGCAAAAACAAAATCCTCTTCGCTGTATTCTTCAAGGTCTTTGCTTTCCTCGAAGCCGTTTATACCTGCGTGAGCAAGAACAAAGGTCTTGCCGCCTTCTTCCAACTCTTCATAGGGTGAAAACTCGGAAAGGTAATCAAGAATTGATTCTCTGCCTTCCTCGTCAAGGGAAAGAAAATCGGAGATTGTCTTTTCGCTTTTCATTGTCAGCCACTTTGTGAGCAGGTCTTTTTCTTCTTCGCCTGCTTCTTCAAGAGCCTTTTCGGTACTGCCCTTTTCTGCAATCAGGGGCAGTAATTTTTTTGCCATATATTCGTGGTCACCGAGCACGGGATACACATTCGCACGGTACATCATATCCTGCAGAATGGCAATTGAATCGTCACCGATGTCGATAACATCGCCAAGAACAAAAACTGCATCTGTATCTTTCGGGTTTAATTTTTCCAGCATCTGCTCGTATTTTTCTTTATTACCGTGTATATCACCGATTACATATGTCATGGTTCCTGATATCCTTTCTTTAAATAAATGCAGAATGCAGGCGCAACTCCCTCAGTCGCAACCTGCGGTTGTGATAGCTTCCTCGCGGAGGGAGTAAAACTCATTTTTTACTACTTACTACTTGCTACTTTTACTTCGTAACAAGCAGTTCGTTATTCTCAAGGAATTCATCATAGGTTTCCTTCTTATCGTAAACTCCGTCGGGTCTGAATTCAATAATTCTGTCTGCAATTGACTGCACGAACTGATGGTCGTGTGATGTGAAAAGAAGTGAGCCCTTGAATCTTATGAGGGCATTGTTAAGCGCCGTTATTGACTCAAGGTCAAGGTGGTTGGTGGGCTCGTCAAGAATAAGCACGTTTGCACCGCTGAGCATCATTTTGCAAAGCATACAGCGTACTCTTTCACCACCGGAAAGCACCATTGCTTTCTTTGTTGCTTCCTCGCCTGAGAACATAAGTCTGCCGAGCCAGCCGCGGACATCAGTTTCAAACTGCAGGTCGGAATATCTTCTTACCCAGTCGATAAGGCTTTCCTCAACGCCGTCAAAAAATGCGGAGTTATCGGCAGGGAAGTATGCCTGAGAGGTGGTGATGCCCCATTTGAATGAGCCTTCGTCGGGCTCAAGCTCACCCATAAGAATTTTGAAGAAGGTGGTTTTTGCAACGGCATCAGTGCCCACAAAGGCTACCTTTTCGTTAGGTCTAATTGTAAAGGAAACATTGTCCAGCACCTTTCTGTCGCCGACGGTTTTGGAAAGACCTTCAACAATAAGCATATCGTTACCGATTTCTCTGTCAGGCTTGAATTCAACAAAGGGGAAGCGTCTTGAGGAAACGGGCATATCTTCTAAAACAAGGTTATCAAGAAGCTTTTTACGGCTTGTTGCCTGCTTGGATTTTGAAGCGTTGGCACTGAAGCGTGCAATGAATTCCTGCAATTCCTTCATTTTGGCTTCGGTTTTCTTGTTCTGTTCACGGAGCTGGCGCTGTGCCATCTGAGTGTATTCGTACCAGAAATCGTAGTTGCCCACATACATTGTTATTTTACCGAAGTCGCAGTCGGCAATATGGGTGCAGACCTTGTTGAGGAAGTGTCTGTCGTGGCTGACAACAATAACGGTGTTTTCAAAATTCATAAGGAATTCCTCAAGCCAGTTGATTGCCGCAACATCAAGGTGGTTGGTCGGCTCGTCAAGAAGAAGGATGTCGGGGTTGCCGAAAAGTGCCTGAGCAAGCAGCACCTTAACCTTCTGTTCACCTGTCAGCTCCTTCATAAGGCTGTAATGGAATTCGTTATGAATACCCAGGGCGTTGAGAAGGATTTCCGCGTCGCTTTCTGCACTCCAGCCGTCCATTTCAGCAAACTCCTCTTCGAGCTCACTGATACGGATGCCGTCCTCTTCGGTGAACTCTTCCTTAGAGTAAAGCTCTTCCTTTGCATCCATAATTTCAACAAGCTTGGGGTTGCCCATAAGCACGGTGCGGATTACATCGTATTCGTCATAGGCATAGTGGTCCTGCTTTAAAACGGAAAGTCTTTCACCGGGTGTAATTGTTACATAGCCCTTATTGGGCTCAATTTCACCGGAAAGAATTTTAAGGAAGGTGCTTTTACCTGCACCGTTTGCACCTATAAGGCCGTAGCAGTTACCTTTTGTAAAATTGATTGAAACGCTTTTAAAAAGCTCTCTGCCGCCGTACTGAAGAGTTACATTGTTAGTACTAATCATATTATCACTTCCTATGTAAGAAATTTGTCTTAAAAACCCACTAAATTATATTATACCATATTTTTAAGATTTTAGCAAATACTTCCGTTATATATTTTTAATTTTTTGGTGACCCGCAAGGGGAATGAGCAGTAAGTGTCGTAGGGATCGGCGTTCCCGACGGTCCGCCAATGCACTGCAGACAATTAGTTTGAGTTTGCGGTGCATTGTAGCGGTCGACGTGGGCTTCGACCGCTACAAATTTTGCCTCGTCAGTCTCACTGCGTTCGACAGCTTCTCCAAGGGAGAAGCCGTTACTTGCCTTCTCCTTGGAGAAGGTGGCACGACGGAGTCGTGACGGATGAGGACAAAAAGGACGAAATCACCACATCATAAAGGCTCCTCTGAAAGGGGAGCTATCGCAACCGAAGGTTGTGACTGAGGGGTTACTCTTTTAAATTTTATGTTCCAATAAAACTTTCATCACTTGCCGTGGAGTTTTTACCTAACCTATTATAAAACTTTTAAGTATAGTTTTTCCTCAATGCCCGTCCGCTCATGCCGCTGTGGCACTTCCTTTGTCCCGGGCGACAAAGGAAGCAAAGCGCCCTTTTTGGGGTGCTACGGATATACCACGAGCATACACCGGCATCCGCCTCCGCATACAACCCTTACGGGTTGTTCGTACGGGTAAGAGATTCGCTTACTGAAATTTATCAAAGGCTCGTGGAAATCTATAAAATGGAATTATTTCCGTAGCGGTCAACGAGAGTCGGAATATACGGTACTTAAACAGCAAACGAGTAAATTTGACAAGTTTAACAGCCTGACGGAACTGATTGACCGTAGCGGATGTGTTTATTGAGCGTATCAGTAGGTATAACTGTGGAGCACAAACACAGAGCCCCGACTAACGGGAGAAATTGCGGTTTTGCCGATGAAATAATTCTGAGGATATATCAAACAATGGGAAAGGACCGTTTCTTTGGATATATAAAACTTCTCTCGGCAAATTAGCCTTTCGGAACGATTGCAGTAAAACCCCTCAGTCACTTCGTGACAGCTCCCCTAAAGAGCAATGTCATTAACTTAAGGAATTTAGTGCCATTTTCTGTTGAAAGAGAATTTGAGTGCCTGATGCTTGGCACGAGGAAAAGACCTATCTTTCCTTACGGGAGATAAGCATTGTAAAAGCTCATATTCAATTTTATCGA
>JAZSDP010000092.1:0-3338 GCA_045531265.1 Acutalibacteraceae bacterium | reverse complement strand
AGGGAGGAGCTATAACCTTTTCCGTTTGCCGTATTCTCACCGTTTAACGACTCTCTGTGGAACAAATAAAGGCTTTATTTCCCTTCATTGCATTTGAATATTATTACAGTTTTATTATATCACTAAAAAATTGTTTGTCAAGGGGATTTTTAAATATTTGGTGGATTTTGCTGAAAATTACGGTGCAAAATTGTGCGAATTGGCTGATGTGCTGGGTTTTGTGAGCTTTTAGCTGTTAGCCGTTAGCCATTAGCTTTTTTAAAAGCCGTTAGCCTTTAGCCATTAGCTATTAGCTAATTTGGCGGTAGATATATTTTGTATTATCTTGTAACGTATCCGCCCAATAATCCCGTGTCCAGGCAACTCTAACCAACTCCATAGACCGGATTAGACAAAAACGCCATGAGCTGAATCAGTCATGGCGTTTGATATATTCAATTATGGCAATAATCAGGCAAGACGTTTGACCACGGCAACAGTTCATCAAGCTGTTCCGTTGTCGGTTCTGTTCCGAGCTTGGGTAATTCCGTCAGTAAGTGAGTCAGATATCCGAAAACATTAAGGTTATTTGCCTTGGCGGATTCGATGATAGAATAGCACCTTGCACTAGCGTCAGCACCCTTGTCAGTGTCTGAAAACAACCAGTTTTTCCTACCTATAACAAATGGCTTAATGGCACGTTCTGCAAGATTATTGGTAAGCTCAATTCTACTGTCAAGAAGCACATTGTTAAGCTGCTCTTTTTGATTTACAGAATACAGCATAGCCTTGTAAATACCCGAGCCTTTCGGTGCGTCAATGGTTTCAAGCAATTTCCAGTATTTGTCAAGCAACGGTTTAAGAGCTTTTGTTCTCCTATCGTTTTCGCGCACACCTTCAAGGCCCTTGGCTGCGGCGAAAATTCGCTCAATCAGCTCAAGTGCCTGTGCTGCTTTTGAATTTTTATCATCAATACCTTTAGGCAGACAATCCGTCCATTTTCGTCTTGCGTGTGCCCAACAGCCGATATGAACAGCTTTTACTGCCGCATTGTAAGACGCACATCCGTCGGTCTGGAGATATTTTGAGTAATCACCCAGTATCTTCTCCACAACCTTTCCCGAGCGTGTTGCATGGTGGTAATACAAAGCCATTTTATGCTCTGAATATTTGCCTGAGCAGAATACCCACATTCTCGATTGTCCGTCTACCTGCTGTCCGTTGCGTTTCAACACCCTCAGAGGTGTTTCATCTGCATGGATAATATCTTCCGAAAGCAGAATCTCATGCATTCTTTCCCACAGCTTTTCAAACCACATTGAGCTACGGATAATCCAGTTGGCAAGGGTTGTTCTCGAAAGCTCTACTCCCTCCGCTTTCCAATACTGCTCCTGTCTGTTGAGAGGCATACCAAGCTGATACTTTTGCTGCATCACATATGCAACCGTTGCAGGTGTTGCCATACTTTTCTTCATAACAGGCACAGGTGTTTCAGCCTTAAGAATTGGTGTATATTCATCATCTGCACAGTTCGCACATTTGTATACTTTTCTGTAAATATCCACCACAAATACCTGTGCAGGGATAATATTCAGCTCACTGCGAACAAATTCCTTGCCGATGCAGACAAGTTCCTCGCCGCATTCAGGACAATGTTTATCTTCAAGGTCGCAAATTATTTCTTTGTGTTCAAGATTTTCTGTGATTTCAGCCTTAGTGCGTTTTGCCTTTCTTGTGTGGGATGCAACAAGAGTTTCCTTTGTGGGTTCGGGGGCACTTGCAGAATATTCCTGTTCCGCTTCGTTGAAAAAGGAAAGTTGCTCTGAATCATATATATAACGAATCTGCTCGCTGGATTTGCCATACATTTTCTTCTGATTTCTGATAATCTGCTCGGTTAAGTTAGCATTCTGCTGTTTAAGTCTTTCGTTCTCATCTTTGAGTGCTTTTATGTATACAAGTGCTTCTTTCAGTGACATATTTTCTGTATTCTGATTCATTGCAAAGCACCTCTTTTCAAGCATTTTTGATACTTTAATTATACCACAAAATCGGCTTAAAATCAAGGGTTTTCGGCGTTTTCCCAAAAGAAAAACAGGAGATTTTTCACCCCTGTTTCAAATAATATCTGTATATTTTTTCGACTTTTGAATTGCCTTGGGTTGCTCTGTTGATAGTCCCTGCATTAACCACACATATTGCTCCTGTGTCAGCAGTCTGGCTTCCGATTCAGACCTCGGCCATTGAAATCCACCGTTGTCCAGTCGTTTATACATCAGCAGAAAACCATCCTCCTCCCATAGCAAAGCTTTAAGTCTGTCTCGTCGTCTTCCGCAGAACAAAAACAGACTGCCCGAACATGGTTCCAATCTATAATTCTGCTGTACGATTGCGGCAAGTCCGTCAATTCCACGTCGCATATCCGTATATCCGCACACCAAGTATACCTGCGGAAATCTCATCTCTTTCAGCATTACCGCAGTCCTCGCAAAATTGCGGTTATGGTTTCTGCTGTCGCATTTTCGGGAAGTTCTACTGTAATTCCATTTCCGTTGATTTTTATGCAGGATATATTGTCCGTTGGTAAAGCACAAGGTGATGGTGAAATCGGTACAATCTCGTGCTTTTCCGAACATTCCAGCGCTGATTCACGAATTTTCCGCAATCGGTAATAAAAGGTTTTTGGCGATAATTCTTGCTCTTCGCACCACGCCAATACTGTTTCGCCGCTTGCTTGATATGCTAGGTACATTTCTGACCATTCCTGCAGTCGCATTGCTCGTTTGGTTTTTGCTATTTTATCCATGTTTCTTTAACTCCAATCTGCTCTTTGGAGTGTCTTACACTCCACTAGACTTATTTAGAGTTATTTTAACACATATTCTACGTTTGCGGTAGTCACAGGATTATTGGGCGGATACTGTATAATAACCAAAATTTACTGCAAAATATCGGCAGAATAACAAAAGCCCCCGTAAACCGAGGGCTTTTACTTTTACACTTTTTAACTTATTTAAGCTTTACAGCTTCCTTAACCTTAGCAACAATGTTATCAGCACAAAGTCCGAATTCTTTAAGGAGGTCAACGGCAGGGCCTGAATGACCGAATTCATCATAAACACCCAATTTCAACACGGGAACAGGATATTCTTCAGCCAATACTTCGCTTACAGCACTTCCCAAACCGCCGATAACAGAGTGTTCCTCGGCAGTAACAATTGCGCCTGTTTCTTTAGCGGCTTTAATGATAATATCCTTATCTAAAGGCTTTATGGTTGCAATGTTAATAACTCTTGCATTTATACCCTCAGCCTTTAAAATATCATGAGCCTGCATAGCCTCATTAACCATAAGACCGG
>JAZSDP010000080.1:0-9279 GCA_045531265.1 Acutalibacteraceae bacterium | reverse complement strand
CATAATTAATGCCCCCAAAAATCAAGAATATCTCATCTCAATTTTGAGGGCGGTTTTCATTTGTCAATTCGCATTTTATACTATATTGGCTCTTCTGTTTTGTGCATGTTTTTTCTTTCCTCTTAAGTTAATGACATTGCCTAAAGAGGAGCCTCTGCGAGGTGGTGCCTTCGGCACAATTTAAAAGCCATGAGCGTACGGAGCTAACATAAAATATATTTAAAGGTTTGATTAAAAGTCAGGTAAAAACTACACGAACAGCAACGCTCAAGGCTTTCTTGAAACATAAAAAAGAACTGTCTTCGGATTTACCTTCAAAGGCTCTGCAGATTTGCTGCCTATAAAGTAATGTCAAATTCAGTAAGCGAATCTCTGTCCCGTACGAACAACCCGTAAGGGTTGTATGCGGACACGAACGCCGGTGTATGCTCGTGGTATACCCGTAGCAACCCAAAAAAGGGCGTTTTGCTTCCTTTGTCGCCCGGGACAAAGGAAGTGCCACAGCGGCACGAGCGGACGGAGTTAACTGAAAAAATATATTTCAAAGTTTTATAATAGGTCAGATAAAAGCTCCACGGCAAAAATAAAGTTTCATTGAAACAAAAACAACACACCACAATATAGTTTTCGGTTTTACAGGAATCAATGCCTTTGTTTTTGTTCAAAAACATATAAACTTTTCACATACCTCTTGAAATAAAAGGAAAATAATAGTATCATAGAAAGGATGAAATATTATTTGAAAGGATGTTTTTATAATGTGGCAGATTAAAAAGGCATATTACAGAACATATCAGGTTGTTTTTAAGTTCGCAACCTCAACTCCCTTCTTTGACTGGTCCGAGCCCTTTGTGCTTGAAGGTGCAGGCGCAATCCGTAAGCTCCCCGAATTCATTAAGAGCAAGGGACTCAATAAGGTTCTTGTTGTAACAGATAAGGGTCTTATGAGCATCCATCTTCTTGATTCACTTTTCGAGGAAATGGACAAAATCGGTCTCGGCTATGTTGTTTATGACGGTACACAGCCCAACCCTTCAATCCAGAACATTGAAGATGCAAAGCAGCTTTATCTTGACAATAACTGCGAAGGCGTTATTGCTTTCGGCGGCGGCTCACCTATGGACTGCGCTAAGATTGCAGCAGCAAGAGTCACCAACCCCAAAAAGCCCGTTAAGAAAATGCGCGGCCTTCTTAAAATCACTCACAAGCTTCCTCCTCTTTTTGCAGTACCCACAACAGCAGGTACCGGCTCAGAGGTTACCCTTGCAGCAGTTGTAAGCGACCCCGAAACCCACGAAAAGAACGCTTGTAATGACCCGAAGCTCCGTCCTAAGTATGCAGTGCTTGACCCTGAGCTTACAGTTGGTCTTCCTCCCCACATCACTTCAACAACAGGTATGGATGCTCTTACTCACGCTGTTGAAGCTTACATCGGCAGAAGCAATGTTAAGTCAACAGAGCTTTATGCTGAAAAGGCTACAAAGATGATTTTTGACAGCCTCGAAAAGGCTTATGCTGACGGTAAGGATATCGAAGCCAGAAACAATATGCTCTGGGCTTCCTACTATGCAGGTATGGCATTCACAAGAGCTTATGTTGGTTATGTTCATGCAATCGCTCACAACCTCGGCGGTCATTACGGCATTCCTCACGGCCTTGCAAATGCAGTTATTCTTCCTTATGTTCTTGAATACTACGGTGAAGCTGCTTATGCACGCCTCTCCAAGCTCAGCGTTATTGCAGGCGTAAAGCTTGACGGTACAGATAAGGAAAAGGCAGAAGCATTCATTGAAGCTGTAAAGACAATGAATAAGAATATGAACATTCCCGATAAGTTCGACTGCATTAAGGAAGAGGATATCCCCGTAATTGTAGAGCGTGCACTTAAGGAAGGCAATCCTCTTTATCCCGTTCCCAAGATTATGAACGCTGCAGACTGCGAAGCAGTCATCAGAAGACTTATGAAATAAATAAAAGCTCCCGATGGGAGCTTTTATTTATTTCAAATGCACTTTGCATTTTAAAGGTATTCCCTCAGTGCTCCTGCAAGCTCATCCTCAGTTGCAATAAGCCGTTCGGCAATTTCTCTTGACCGGCTGTCGGCTTTAGTGAAGTCGTTAAGGTAAGAGCTTACCTGCTGAATGCCCATATTACAGCCGTCAAACATAAGCTTTGCAACGGTTTTATCGTCAGGCTTTTCCATAAGCTTTATATTGATTTTCATCCATGACATCATCCGTGCCATGGGATTCGGCTCCTTGCCCTCTTCGCTCATACGGCATAAAATGGCATCAATCTCGTTTTTGATGTATTCGTGCTTGTTAAGGGAGTCGGTCAGTGCCTTTCTTAAAGCGGCGGAGTTGATGTTGCCCAGCACTTCGCGGATTGAGTTCATTGCAGTTTTTGTTCCTGCATCACATTCTCTGAGAAGCTCAAGGGTGTGATTTTTTTCTGTATTTTCCATATTTTCACCTCAAATAATATTAATGAATGCATAATAATGAATGTTGGACTTTGAGTAATGAGTAGTAAGTGATAAGCAGTAATGGCATCCGTTCGGTGTGCATAAAACCTGAAAAGTAATGCACTAAGGTGATTTTTACTTATTACTTACTACTTACTACTTACTACTTGCTACTCTGATTCCGTTTCTGTATTTAGTTCTGTCCACATTGATAAAAATTATACACAAACACAGAAAGACCGATACTAAAAAGTATCGGTCTTTCTGCAGTAATTTGAATGAGGTAACTATGAAAATGAAAAAAATCGATTTTATTATGAAGCATACAAACTGTAAATACCCTCTCATCGCTTCATTTATGCAACAATTGTAGCATTTTTGTCTGATATTATCAATATACAGGAAACAATGTTTACATCATATTTACAAAATTTGATGCAAAACAATAAGATTTTTATAAAATAATTCAAAAAAGGGAAAAAAATATTGAAATTTCAAATGTTTTTGTGTATGCTATATAATAGCGAAATTTATGGTATTTCATTTTAAAAACAAGCAAATATTTAAAACATTAAATTATGGGGTGATAATTTGAAAGTACAATTTACTGAAACAATTCTCCGTGACGCCAATCAGTCTCTGATTGCAACCCGTATGCCCTTCGCTGATTTTGAGCCTATTCTCAGTGAGCTCGATAAGGCAGGCTACTACTCACTTGAGTGCTGGGGCGGCGCAACCTTTGACTCCTGCCTTCGTTACCTTAATGAAGACCCCTGGGAGAGACTCAGAAAAATCCGCAAGGCTTGTCCCAACACAAAGCTTCAGATGCTTTTAAGAGGTCAGAACCTTTTAGGCTACAAGCACTATCCCGATGATGTTGTCCGTGCCTTTATCAGAAAGAGCGTTGAAAACGGCATTGACATTATCAGAATTTTTGACGCACTCAACGACCTTCGCAACATTGAGGTTGCCGTTGACGAAACCCTCAAGTGCGGTGCACATCCCTCAGGCACAATCTGCTACACGCTTTCTCCCATCCATTCTTTGGAAAAGTATGTTGAGCTTGCCAAGGAAATGGAAAAGATGGGCGTAAAGTCAATCTGCATCAAGGATATGGCAGGTATTATGGGTCCTCAGGAGGCATACGACCTTGTTAAGGCTATCAAGGCTGAGGTTAAGCTTCCCCTTGTTGTTCATACCCACTCAACAACAGGTCTCGGTGCCCTTACACTTCAGAAGGCTGTTGAAGCCGGCGCAGATGTTATTGACACTGCTATTTCCTGCTTCTCAGGCGGAACATCACAGCCTCCCACGGAAACCCTTGTTTACTCATTCAAGCAGCAGGGCTATGAAGTGGGCGTTGATATGGATGTGCTTAAGAAAATTAACGATTTCTTCAAGCCCGTAAGAGCAAAGGCTCTCGAAAGCGGTCTTCTCAATCCCGTTGTTCTTGCAACAGATACTGACGCCCTTTCATATCAGGTGCCCGGCGGTATGCTTTCAAACCTTGTGGCTCAGCTTACAGCTGCAGGCAAGCTTGATAAATTTGAAGAGGTGCTTCTTGAAGTGCCCAGAGTCCGTGAAGACCTCGGCTATCCTCCTCTCGTTACTCCCATGAGTCAGATGGTAGGTGTGCAGGCAACACAGAATGTTCTTGCCGGCGAAAGATACAAGAATGTATCAAAGGAAATCAAGAACTACTTCCTCGGCTTCTACGGTAAGGCACCCGGTGAAGTGAATGCAGAGCTTGCAAAGAAAATTCTCGGTGACGAAACTCCCGTTACCTGCCGTTTTGCAGATACCCTCCCGCCTTATATGGAAAAGGCAAAGGAAGAAATCGGTGATATGGCAAGAAGTGAAGAGGATGTTCTTTCTTACATCGCATTCCCCACTCAGGCTGAAGCTTTCTTTAAAAAGCGTGACGAAAAAGAAAGAAATACTTTCACATACACCATAAGAGAAGTATAAGGAGGTAAAATAAAATGTTTGATTTAAAAATGCCTCTTACAGATGCTCTTGCAGTTTCTCTTATCGGTATTACAACGGTTATTCTTATTCTTGCGGTTATTGCTTGCCTCATTCTTCTTGTTTCCAAGGCAATCAGAAGTATTGAAGCTGCCGCCGCAAAGAAAAAGCCCGTTGCAGCCGCTGAAGCTGCCGCACCCACTGCCGCAGGCGTGCCTATGCCTGCAGGGATGAATCAGGGCGAGCTTGAGCTTATTGGTACAGACGAAAAAACAGCCGCAATTATTATGGCAATTGTTTCCGATAAGAGCGGTATTCCCCTTAACAGACTTTCTTTCAAGTCAATCAAACTGATGGAGGATAAATAAAATGAAATATGTTGTTACATTGAACGGTAAAAATTATGAGGTTGAGGTTACTGAGCAGGAGGCTGTTCTTCTTTCTGTTTCCGATGCAGCCGCAGCACCCGCACCCGTTGCAGCACCCGCACCTGCAGCAGCACCCGCAGCAGCTCCTGCAACTCCCGTAGCAGGCGACGGTACAAAGGTGCCTTCACCCATGCCCGGTACAATTCTCAGCGTTAACGTAACCGTTGGCCAGGCTGTTAAATCAGGTGACGTGCTTCTTGTTCTTGAAGCTATGAAAATGGAAAACGATATCGTTGCTCCCTGCGACGGTACAGTTAAGCAGCTCCTTGTTTCCAAAGGCTCAACAGTTAACACAGACGATGTTCTTGTTGTAATGTGATTCCCGAAAGTAAAATTATTAAAGAAAAGGAGATTTCTTAAATGGAAATGATTAAAGATGTCCTTGTCGGCTTATGGGAATCATCAGGCTTTTACGCACTTTTTGCAGACGGCACATTCCTCTGGCAGAATCTTGTAATGATTCTTGTATCCTTTGTGCTTCTTTACTTTGCAATTGCAAAAAAGTGTGAGCCCTTACTTCTTGTTCCCATCGCCTTCGGTATTCTTCTTGCAAACCTTCCCGGTGCAGGTCTTATGGATGACCCCACGGGACTTATGGATACATCAAACTTAGTTGCAGGTGCCCACTGGTATGACAGCGGTGTTCTGAGACTAATATACGCAGGTGTAAAATCAAGTATCTTCCCCTGCATTATCTTCCTCGGAATCGGTTGTATGACCGACTTCGGACCCTTGCTTTCAAACCCTATGTCACTTCTTTTAGGTGCGGCGGCACAGCTTGGTATTTATGTTGCTTTTGTTATCGCTATCCTTCTCGGCTTTGAGCCCAACGAAGCAGCTTCAATCGCAATCATCGGCGGTGCAGACGGTCCCACGGCAATCTTCCTCACAGGAAAGCTTGCAGGCCATCTCTTAGGCCCCATCGCCGTTGCCGCATATTCATATATGGCTCTTATTCCCTTTATTCAGCCTCCCATTATGAAGGCTCTTACAACGGAAAAAGAGCGTAAGGTTGAAATGAAGCAGCTCAGAAAGGTTTCAAAGGTGGAAAAAATTATATTCCCCGTTGTTGTTCTTGTTATCTGTGCATTCATTCTTCCCTCTGTTGCCCCTCTTTTAGGCTTCCTTATGCTCGGTAACCTTTTCAAGGAGTGCGGTGTTGTTGACAGACTTTCCGACACAGCTCAGAATGCTCTTATGAATATTGTTACAATTATGCTCGGCCTTACCGTGGGTGCAACAACAAACGGTCAGACCTTCCTTCAGTGGGGAACAATCAAAATTGTTGTTCTCGGTCTTGTGGCATTTGCATTCTCAACTATGGGCGGTCTTCTTCTCGGTAAGCTTCTCTATGTCATCACAGGCGGTAAGGTTAATCCCCTTATCGGTGCGGCAGGTGTTTCTGCTGTTCCCATGGCTGCCCGTGTTGCTCAGAATGAGGGCAGAAAGTACAACCCGAAGAACTTCCTTCTTATGCATGCAATGGGTCCCAATGTTGCAGGTGTTATCGGCTCCGCTGTTGCTGCGGGCTTCCTGCTTGCAATGTTCGGCGGCAAATAATAAAAACTGTGTCCTTCATGCTCAGCTTGAAGGACACTTTTCACACCACTCTCGTTAATATTTTGTTAATCAATATACAACAAGTTTGCACTATAAAAGTGTTATCTTGAAAAACGAACTTAAAAAGCATTTTAAGCTAAGGACATACTATAATAAAAGGAGAAATGAACTATGACAAAATGTTGGTTTGACTACAAAACGGTAATTCTTTCAGGCGCATCAAGCGGTATCGGTAAGGATCTTGCTGTAAGACTTATCAAAGAGCACGGCTGTAAGGTTATCGGTATTGCAAGAACAGAATCAAAGCTCGCCGCACTTAAGGAAGAGCTCGGTATTCACGGTGATAAGTTTACATATTATACCTTTGATGTTTCCGAGAAGGCTAAGTGGTTTGAGCTTGCAGAAACCCTTGAAAAGGAAAACATTCAGCCTGATATTCTTATCAACAATGCAGGTATTCTTCCCAAGTTTGACCGTTTTGCAAATTACACCCTTGACGAGGTTGATAAGGCTATGGAAATCAACTTCTTCTCAAGTGTTTATTCAATGAAGGCTCTGATGGACATTATTCTCCGTTCAGAAAGTGCCGCAATTATCAATGTTGCTTCTTCAGCAGCGCTCTGTCCTCTTGCAGGTACATCAGTTTACTCCGCAAGTAAGGCAGCTCTTAAGAGCTTCTCCGATGCAGTAAGAGAAGAGCACAGAGGTCAGCTCTATCTCGGCGTTGTATGTCCCGGCTTTACAAAGACTGATATTTTCCGCAATCAGAGTGAGGCTTCCTCAGGCAGTCAGAAGGCTATGGATATGGTAAGCACCGACTGTGACAAGATGGTTGACCTTATCATAAACGGTATGTGGAACAAGAAGGAAGATATGGTATTCGGTATGGATGCTCATATGATGGAAATCGGCAACAAGGCACTCGGCGTTACCTGCACAAAGGTTGCAAGTAAGGTTATGGAAATCTCAGGACTTGAAATTTTCAGCGAAGTATTCAAGAAATAAAAGAAAGCACCCTATGGGTGCTTTCTTTTATTTCTAATGCACTCTGCATTTGCAGAACTCTTTTCCACATCATATGGTGTAACTGTTGAAAACTGACCACAACAGTATTTTACCTAAGTGTTAAAACAAAAGAAAAAAGGCAAAAAACATTGACAAACGGGGAGAATTTGATATATAATGTTTTTCTGCAAGTTATGTCTTGCACTGTTTTATAAATTTAAAAGCGTCGGTCATTATTGCGTTCACTACTATTACTCCTGCAATATGTCCCGTTTTATAAATTAAAATTCAAAGGAGGTTAACGCAATGAAAAGAACTTATCAACCCAAGAAGCGCCACAGAAAGATGGAACACGGCTTCCGTAAGAGAATGGCAACAAAGAACGGCCGCAAGGTTCTCGCTCGTCGCCGTGCAAAGGGCAGAAAGCAGCTCACATACTAATTCCGGTATGCTTTCACACAAAGGCTTATTTTAAGCCGCAAACCCTCGTTCAATAAAGTTGGGATTTGATTTTTTGCAAAAGTATATTTCCTTGAATCAGAATACGGATTTTCAGCGCTGTTACCACAGAGGAAAATCCCTTGCAAAACCTGCACTGGTTGTTTATGCAATGAAAAACCGTGTGGGCATTTGTCGTGTCGGAATAACCGTAAGCAAAAAAATCGGCAACGCAGTTGAACGAAACCGATCCCGCAGAATTATAAGAGCCGCATTTCAGTCCCTTGTGAAGCAGTACGACATTACGGGTAACTACGATTTTGTTTTTGTTGCAAGAACAAAAACAAAGTATCTTAAAACCCCTCAGGTGGAAAAAGCCATGACGGAGCTTTTAAGGGAGGTTGGTGCGATAAAATGAAAAAGGTTATCTTAGCCCTTATCAGATTTTACCGCAGACACATCTCGCCTCATCTTCCGCCAATGTGCCGTTATTATCCCACCTGCTCGTGCTATGCAATTGAAGCAATTGAAACCCACGGAGCCTTTAAGGGCAGCCTTATGGCGGCGTGGCGTATTCTCAGGTGCAATCCCTTTTCACAGGGCGGCTACGACCCGGTACCCCCGAAGCAGGTTAAACGCAGAAGGTGACGGGCCTTATTTTGTGCATCTTTAATAATCAGGGAATAATTTTCGGAGGAAAAAATTAATATGCAAGGTTTTTATGACATTCTTTATGTCCCCTTCGGATACCTTTTTCGCATTCTTTTCAGCTTTGTTGAAAATTACGGTCTCGCACTTGTAATCTTTTCGCTGTTTTTCCGTGTTATTCTGTTGCCCACAACAGTCAAGCAGCAGAAATCCTCGGCAAAAATGATGCGTCTTCAGCCCAAGCTTAAAAGAATCAGAGAAAAGTATCAGGACTATAATCCTCAGGAAAGACAGCAGAGAATTCAGCAGGAGACGTCAGAGCTTTATCAGAGAGAGGGCTATTCCTCAATGGGCGCAAGCTGTTTGCCCCTTCTTATTCAGTTCCCTGTTCTTATCGGTCTTTACGGTATCATCCGTCAGCCCCTTACTTATGTTCTTGACCTTTCTTCAGAAGCAATCACAGCACTGACGGAAGCAGCAAAGACTATGGAACTTCTCGCAGGCAACGCAATTGCCTACGCTGAATCGGTTGTTATTTCCAACATTGACAAAATTGTTGAAGCTGCACCGGAGCTTCTTACAGATTTCGCAAGCGAAATTGAAACTATCCGTAATTTCGATTTCACAATTTTAGGTATTGACCTTGGTAATATCCCTTCCGATGTTTATGCGGCAGGCGGAATTTCAAAGGCAACAATACTTGTTCTTGCAGTTCCCGTTCTTTCCGGTCTCACATCACTTCTCACAAGCGTTGTCAGTCAGGTAAGACAA
>JAZSDP010000019.1:0-2019 GCA_045531265.1 Acutalibacteraceae bacterium | reverse complement strand
AAAAATGTAAGCGAGGTGTGATATATGGGATATGAAAGCGTAAAATCAGCGGCAGAGCGTATGGGCGTAACAAGCCGTGCAATACAAAAATGGGCAAAGGAAGGCAGACTTCCGGGTGCATACTTTGATAACCGTGTCTGGTGGATACCGGATGATATTAAAGAGCCGCTGAAGACAAATGAAGTAACGCCTAAGAAAACTGTTACCCGTTATCAGCTTCCGCTCCTTCGTTGCTCCTTTAACGTGGGAGAAGCGATGAAGTTTATCGAATCTATTCCCGATCCTGATGACAAAAATATTGCTCTTGCCGAATACTACTATTATCGTGGTCAGGCAGAAGAAGCCGCACAGCTTTTGGAGCAGTATTTTGACTCAGATGACGAATCGCTTCGCTATTCTGCCAACGTTATGTGTACCTTTGCAAATATATTCAGAGGTCATATTCACCTTGCCAGCTTCTTTTCCGAGCGTGTATCAAAAGAGTTGGAGGAAGGACTTAAAAACCAAGACGCACCAAAAGAGCTGCATGCTATCGGTGTGCTTACCGCATATATCGGAAAATATCTTTTGAACGTGCCTGTTCCCGATGTGCCGCCCCTTGAGGAATATCTGCACTTTCTTCCGAACGGCATAAGACTTTACGGAGCATACATATTGGCGTACAAGGCATACAGAGAAAGGAATTTTGAAAGAGCAATCGGTATATGTGATACAGCCCTTGCTTTTTGCAACAGCTTTTATCCGGTTGCGGCAATTTATGTGCTTATAGTTGCGGCAGCATCCTTTATGGGACTTAAAAAGCCTCTTCTTGCCCGACAGCACTTTATGATTGCATGGGAAACTGCAAAACATGACGGCTTTATAAAGCTGTTCGGCATACATCATAATTTGCTTCAAGGTCTTACAGAACAGTGCTTAAAAACAGACTATCCCGAAGACTATAAAAAGATAATGAAGGTTGTAAAGGAATTTAATGACGGCTGGTATCGTCTGCACAAGCCTGATGAACACGACTACTCACACACCCTTTCGCCACTGGAAATCAGTATAGCAATGCTGTATAACCGTGATTGGGGAACAAAAGAAATTGCTGTGCATCTTAATATATCGGAAAGCTCGGTTAAAAACCATATAAAGCACATATATCAGAAGCTTTGCATCAACAAAAAAACAGACCTTCAAAACTACTTAAAAAGATAAAAAATATTTTTTGCATCTCGTTCGCTTGCGAACGGGGTGCTTTTTTCTTTGAAAGTGGCTTGTTTACTGGCTTTTCGGGGATTTGAGGTCTTTTGGAAAGCCTTAATTCGGCAAAAAAATCATCAAAAATTGTACTTTTTTACCCACAAAACGGGACTATTTTTAAGAAAATTTTAACTGTATAATATAAGTAACATAAACGAAAAGAGGTGTTAGCGTATGAGGGATGACAAAAAGAAGGTTTACACTCTTGACGGCGATTCACTTGAAATTACCTTTCGATATGATGAGCTGAGTAAGAAGCATCTTGGCGAATATCCCGATTTTATCGAATGTCCAAGAATAACCCCCGGTGGCAGAAAATGGGTAGATGTCATTACAGAAGACTGTCCATACGCTGACGGTGAGGACAAAACCTGCGGAACCTGTAGTTTTATGTTAAAGCAGGATGAGAAAGACATAATCGGAATTTGTATGAATGATAATTTGAAGGAGGCATAAGTTATGAGTTTCTTTGATTTGGAAAGAGCAATCAGACGAGGTGTGAGTCAGGGAATCGGCAGAGCCGTTGGCGATGCTATAGGCAAAGCAATCGAGCCGACAGCCACAGATCTTGCAAACAAAGCGGCAGGTCATATAGATAATGCCGCAGGCAATCAAAACGGAGGTGAAACTCAGGGCGGCGGTTTTCAGGGCGCATTTGCAAATTTGGAAAGAAGCGTAAATAATTACGCAACCGAGGCTGCAAAAAATATGAAGGTTTGCCCGAATTGTGAAAAGCCGACCACGGCAGATAAAAAGTTCTGTCCCGAATGCGGA
>JAZSDP010000075.1:0-45934 GCA_045531265.1 Acutalibacteraceae bacterium | reverse complement strand
TTAGTAAGAAGAAAAAGGTTGTCTCATTCCGCCTTCCTTTTTCTCACTACTGACTACTTCACTTCATCTGTGCCTTATAATAATTCATCAGACATCCTTCAAGGATAATGGTCTTTTCTTCCTCTGTAAGTCCTTTTACATAAAGGGTAATATCCTCAACACCCTGAGCGGTAATTACCTTTGCGGGGATTTCCTCTTTGCCGTTTTTGATGGCATCACGAATACCGGGTACGAATACATAGTCGCCGTGGGAATAATTGAATTCCCTTTCCTTATCAATTGTAAAGGGAAGAATACCCCAGTTGATGCAGTTGCTTCTGTAACGCTTTGTTGCAAATTCGTAGCAGATGTTACCGAAGCCGCCAAGTACCTTCTGGCATGAGGCTGCCTGCTCTCTTGCAGAGCCGTCACCGGGTCGGCAGGCAAATACGCAGGAGCCGAACTGTGTTTTTGTTGCAGTAGCTTCAGCGTTACCGCATACCTTGGAAAGCACCTCAATAACCTCTGCACTGCTGTTGCCGTTACGGCGTTTTGCTTCCTCATTTGCAACAGCCTTGGCTCTGGGTACATAGTCGGGCTCACGGCGTGAAAGGGCAAATTCAGCTAATTTAAGGGGATTTGAACGGTAGCTGGAAGTTTCACCTGAGGGAATCAATTCGTCCGTTGTTGTAACATCGTCGTGGATAACACAAGCGAGCTTTAAAAGAAGGTTATCTTCAAGAGCGTACATCTTCGGCCAGTCTGTGATGTTGGGGCCGAAACGAAGCTCGGAAGTTTCATCAGCCTTGCCGAAGCCCTGATAAACTCTTTTTTCGTAAACGCCCTTTTCAAAGCTGTAGGTTTTGTCATATTCGGGAATCTCAACATCTGTTGCGGCGGTAAGAACACCCTTATTGAGAGCCGTTGCGGCGATTGAACGGGAGTCCACAAGAGCAACAGAGGCGAGCTGACCGTCACCGGGCTTACTGCCCTCTCTGTTGGGGAAGTTACGGGTTGTGTGTCTTATGGAAAGACCGTTGTTTGCGGGTACATCGCCTGCACCGAAGCAGGGTCCGCAGAAGCAGGGCTTGAACACTGCACCCGCTTCAAGAAGCTTTGCCTGAACACCGTTTCTTATAAGGGCAAGGTTTACGGGCACACTTGAAGGATAAACGGAAAGGTTGAAGTATCCGTCACCTGTGCTTTTGCCGTCAAGAATTGCAGCGGCCTCGCAGATGTTTTCAAACATACCGCCTGCACAGCCTGCAATAACACCCTGGTCTATGTAGATTTTGCCGTTCTTGACCTTATCGCGAAGGCGGAAGTCAACCTTATCGCCAAACTGAGCCCTGGCAGCCTTTTCAACCTCATAAAGAATATCGGGATTCTGCTGTAATTCGTGAATGGTGTAAGCATTTGAGGGGTGGAAGGGCAGAGCAATCATACTTTCAATTTTACTAAGGTCAATTCTGATTGCCATATCGTAATATGCAACATCCTCGGGACTGAGCTTTTTGTAATCATCGGGTCTGCCGTGAATTGTGTAAAAATCCTTAACCTTTTCGTCTGTTTCCCAGATTGAGGAAAGGCAGGCGGTTTCCGTTGTCATAACATCAATGCCGATACGGAAATCCATTGAAAGATTTTCTACACCGGGGCCTACGAATTCGAGAATCTTATTTGTTACAAGACCGTCCTTGAAAACTGCACCGCAAAGAGCAATTGCAACGTCGTGAGGACCCACACCTGCCTTGGGAGCGTTTTCAAGGTAAACGAGAACAACCTCAGGAGGATTAACATCCCAGGTGTTTCTGAGAAGCTGTTTAGCAAGCTCGGGACCGCCTTCACCAACGCCCATAGTACCGAGGGCACCGTAACGGGTATGGCTGTCAGATCCTAAAAGCATATTTCCGCATTTGGACATCATTTCTCTTGCATACTGATGAATAACAGCCTGGTTTGCGGGCACATAGATACCGCCGTACTTTTTAGCGGCAGAAAGGCCGAACACATGGTCATCTTCGTTGATTGTGCCGCCAACGGCACAAAGAGAGTTATGGCAGTTTGTAAGAGCATAGGGGATAGGGAACTGCTTAAGTCCGCTTGCTCTTGCTGTCTGGATAATACCCACATAGGTAATATCATGGGAAATAAGAGAGTCAAACTTGATTCTCATTTTTTCATCGTCGGGCTTTGTGTTATGTGCATTTAAAATTCCGTAGGCAATTGTGCCGTTTCTGTCACTGCGGTGTGAAAGACCCATTTTGGAAAGCTGAGCCTTCCGTTCTTCGCTTGTGCCGTTTATGAGTGTTCTGCCTTTTACAAGATGAACACCGTTTTTTATTATTTCGAGCATTTATATACATCCTTTCTCTTTAATTCTCAATTCACAATTCTCAATTCACAATTGTTTGTAAATATATAAAAAATTATTTTTTGGATTTAGATATTGACATCAGTATTTTAGTTATTTCTCTACAATCTTCGTAAATGCTTTCAAAATGTTCAGTTGCAATATAGTCGCTTTCATGTAGCAGCTCAAGCCAATATAGGGTTTCTTCTGCTTCTTTTAAAGATATACTGATTTTTGAATAGAAATCTGCATAGCTTTGTCCCCTGATTGCTTCTCTTACATTAGCACCTATGCTTGTACCTGAACGAAGTATCTGTTTTGCCATAATAAATTCTTTTTGTTGAGTTGTAAGATATTTATACAACCTGATTATTCTTAATGCAAAACTCTTGCTTTTTTCTACGATTAAATTGCTTTCTTTCATTATTTATTTTCCTTTGACTGTTTTGTTAATTATACGAAGGCAAAGAACAATACTTTTGTTTATTTATTCATAATTGAGAATTGCGAATTGAGAATTTAAAGCTATCTTCGATAGATTTTGTTAATCTCCCTGAAATACCCTTCATCAATACCGTCAAGTCCTTCCTTACTTATGCGGAAGGTCCAGTTTTTTTCAGCTGTGCCGGGAATATTCATTCTCGCATCCTTACCGTAGCCGCACATATCCTGAACGGCAACGATTGCTGTGTTTGAACTGCTGCGCCATACCGCTTCAATAACTGCTCGGCAGGAGCCGCTGTGAGCTCCGCCGTCACCCCAGTTGTTGCCGCCGAAGCAGCAGTAACGAAGGGCAAAGGCTCTTTCGTCGGGTGTTGCATCCCATAGCCAACCGAGAATAGTGTTGTTATCGTGTGTGCCGACATAGGCAACGGAATTTTTGGGGTAATTGTGGGGCAGATGAGTGCTGTCGCCATTAGGGTCAAAGCCGAACTGAATAACTCTCATTCCGGGGAACTGAGTATCTTCGAGGAGCTTCACAACATCCTCACCGAAGGTGCCCAGGTCCTCTGCAATTATATCCGCATCTCCGAGAGCTTCTTTTACTTTGTTGAAAAGCTTCATACCGGGGCCGTCAAGCCATTCACCGTTTTTGGCGGTTTTGCTTTGGGCAGGTACTGCCCAATAGGAAGCAAAGGCTCTGAAATGGTCTATTCTTACGCTGTCATAAAGCTTGAGTGTGCTTTGGATTCGCTCAATCCACCATTTATAGCCGTCCTTTTCCATTTTATCCCAATTATATAGGGGATTACCCCAGAGCTGGCCGTCTTCGGAAAAATAGTCGGGAGGTACACCTGCAACCTGAGTGGGTGCAAGGCTTTTTTCGTTTATCTGAAAAAGACCTCGGTTGCTCCATACATCGGCACTGTCACGGCTTACATAAATGGGCATATCACCTAAAAAGCGTATTCCCATACTGTTTGCTGTTTCCTTAAGGCGTCTCCACTGGGTAAAGAAAACATACTGAGTGAAAATGTAAAAATCAATTTCAGCCTTGAAGCTTTCTTTGTCCTTGACTGCATTTTCATATTTTGCGTGTTTTTCATCCCACTCCCACCAGGGCTTTTCACCGTAGTGGTTTTTGAGTGCCATATAAAAGGCGAAATCCTCAATATGACTGTTCTGAGCGGAGAAAATCTCAATAAGAGCTTTTGTATCCTCACCGATTTTTTCATAGGCTTTTCTGAGGCAGGAGAGCCTTTTTTTGTATGCAAAGGCATAATCGGTGCAGTAGATACTGCCGCCGTACTCGTTTTCTCTGAGTTCGCTTTCCGTTATGAGACCTTCTTCATAAAGAGCCTTCGGGTCAATAAGAGCGATGTTACCCGCATAAGCACTGCATGAACAGTAGGGTGAGCCGCTTCCGTCAACAGGTGAAAGGGGTAACACCTGCCAAAGGTGAAAGCCCATATCGCATATTTTTTTTGCAAAACGGATTGCTTCTTCTCCCATAACACCTACACCGTATTTCCCGGGTAAAGAGGTTATGTGCATAAGCACACCCGATGTTCTGTAATTTATCATTTTTTCACTTCCGTTATGTAAAAGGAATTTCATTATATTATACATTGTATAATCAGTCCTTGCAAGTGGAAAGATGAAGAAATTTTAATAAAATGACATTGTTGACTTTAAATTGCCGTCTTGATATAATTCTTTATTGTTGAAATATTAATTTACGGAAGGTAATAAAAATGAACAAAGAATCAAAAACAGAGCTTTTTGAAAAAATGCCCATACCTCAGGCAGTGTTCAGAATGTCTGTGCCTACGGTTATAAGCTCACTTGTTATGGTTATATATAACCTTGCGGATACCTTTTTTGTGGGTATGCTGAACGACCCTGTGCAGAATGCGGCGGTTACCCTTGCGGCACCTATGCTCCTTGCCTTCAACGCTGTAAACAACCTTTTCGGTGTAGGCTCTTCCAGCATGATGAGCCGTGCCCTCGGAGTAAAGGATTACGATACGGCAAAAAGAAGCTCGGCAATAGGCTTTTACTGTGCACTTATCTGCTCACTGATATATTCTCTTGCCTTCACTATTTTCCGTACTCCTGTACTCGGTATACTCGGTGCTGACGATGTAACAAGGCAGGCTACATCAGATTACCTTATGTGGACCGTTTCCTTCGGTGCCGCACCTTCAATTCTTAATGTTGTGATGGCTTATATGGTGCGCTCTGAGGGTGCGTCTCTTCATGCAAGCATCGGTACAATGAGCGGCTGCCTTCTCAATATAATCCTCGACCCGATTTTTATTCTTCCTTGGGGCTTAGGCTTAGGTGCGGCGGGTGCAGGCCTTGCCACCTTTATTTCAAACTGCTTTGCTTGCGGATATTTTATTGTGCTGACTATTGTTAAAAGAAAAAGCACAATCGTATGTATTAATCCCCGTATGTTCAGATTTAAAAAGAATATTATTGCAGGTATTTTCACCGTTGGTGTTCCCGCTTCAATTCAGAATCTGCTCAATGTAACGGGTATGACAATTCTCAACAATTTCACAGCCGCCTTCAATTCCGATGCCGTTGCCGCAATGGGTATTGCCCACAAGGTAAACCTTATACCCTTGCAGGTGGCACTGGGTATTTCTCAGGGTATAATGCCCCTTATCAGTTACAACTATTCGGCTAAGAATTACAAGCGAATGAAGGGCTTTCTCACTTTTTCCACAAAGATTGTTCTTGTTCTTATGTCAGCTGTTGCAGTTATATACTTCTTCTTTTCAAGGGAGATTTCATCAATATTTATCGACACAGCCTCTGTTATCGAATATTCGGGCAGATTTCTGCAGGGAATGTGCATCTGTCTTCCCTTTATATGCATGGACTTTATTGCCGTGGGCGTTTTTCAGGCTTGCGGAATGGGTAAAAAGGCACTCGTTTTTGCTGTGCTCAGAAAGATTGTTTTTGAAATTCCCGCAATTTACATTCTTAATTATTTCTTCCCCCTTTACGGCCTTGCCTGGGCGCAGACCGTTGCAGAGGTTGTGCTTTCAATGATAGCACTTGTTGTGCTTGTGAGGATGTTTAAGGGACTTGAAAGTAATAGAAATAACAAAACTTCAGTTTAGGTTTATTTTGCTGTTTATACGTATTTGACACGGATATTTTCTCTTGGTATAATTAAATATACCAAAGCAAAGGAGGAATCCGAATTGAATAAAAACTCTAAGAAATGTATATTTTCAATGGGTATGTGTCTCGCTTTAATGTTTGTGTGGATATTTGTGACTGTCGCAGCCACAGACGGACGTGAAATAGCCGATTTTACAAAACAAGATAGTATCTGTTTTGTAATATTTATTGCAGTGGAAATTATCACTCTTTTATCGGCTATATTTTTTGGTAAAAAATATTATAAAGCAATGGAAAACGGCAGACAAATATCAGAGCAGCGTGAAAAAACAAAGAGTGAAAAAATTGCAGACAAGCGTGGATTTATATTAAGCTTGGTTGCACTGGTTGTTTCTTTTTCAGGCATTATTGTGGGTATAATTATCAATAATAAAACCGAATTACTCAGCCTTGAATCTGCTGAGAGTATGTTTGTTGTGTGTTTAGCTGTTGCAGTTTTAATGCTCGTTTTAAATGTTTTGTTTACAAAAGTACTTGTTAACAGATTTAACAATAAAAAAGTAACGGATGTTCAGCAGTTTTTCTTATCGCACAGAGATGAAGCAAAGAAAACCGCTACGAAAAAGCTCTTGTTACTTAATAAAATCCGCTCGCTTACAGACTGTTATGCAATTTTGCTGCTTTTTCTGGCATTTTTTATTTCAGTAAGTGGTGGAGTAATATTTGAGTCTAATGTTACCCTTTCTTGCTTCTTGGCGGCTTTTATATACCTTGCTGTTTTTTCTCGGATTCGTTTCCCAATTCCCAAAGAGGTTTTTGACGAAGATGAGACATATGTTTACGAAAATGATTTTCCGTATTTGTACTCGCTTACACGCAAAGCAGCAAAGGAATTAGGCTGTTCAGATAATATAAAGCTGGCCTTATTGAGTGATTCAAATGCCGGAATAGCCAAGGTTGGTAATTTTTATTCTGTGCAGCTTGGTGCAGTTCTTCTTAATATACTTACAGAGCAGGAATTGTATAATGTTCTGATTCATGAGTTTGCACATATGGCATCCGAAAGCAAAAGCACTGAAAAAGCAGGTGAGTATTATAACTGGATTGTATCCGGAGGCAATCCTCACAGCGGTTCTAATCTGACAAATAAATTCTTTTGTTTAGCCGATTATTTATATGTCTTTGAGTATAATTTATATATATATGCCGCCTCAATGATGAAAGAGGTTGAAGCAGACAAGCAGATGATTTGCCTGGGTAATGCGGAAGCCGCAGCAACATCCTTGTTAAAACTTAAATATTACAGCTTTTATGATTGGGAAAATGGCACCCGTGATTATGAGCCTTTTTATAAAGAGGATCACCTTTCAACAGGTTTTATCAATAAGGATATAGAGTCGTTTAAAAAAGCAGTAGCAGAGCATTCTGAATTATGGAACGAATTTATTGATGTTGAGATCATTTCAAGAAAAGCAAGTCATCCTACCTTAAAAATGCGTTTGGAATATTTCGGTTTTTCGGAAGCTTCGTTGTTGAAACCTGATTTTCCTGAACCTATTGAAGAGGCGGAAAAAGCTTTAAATTATGTAGAAGAGCTGATATGTAAAAACAATAAAGAAGAATACGAGGAAACAAGAAAAGTTTACTATCTTGAACCTAAAGAAAAGGTTGAACATTGGGAAAAAGCCGGAAAGCCGATTGTGGCAGAGGAGTATTCTGATATTATTTCCGCTCTTCGTCTGCTTGGAAGAACGGAAGAAGCAAAGTCACTTTGCGACAGAGCGATTAATGAACTTCCTTTGGTGGCGGCTCTTTATGCTTATTTTACAAAGGGTATGTTCCTGCTTCACAGCTATGATGAATCAGGTATTGATTTTATTTATAAAGCAATTGAAAATAACAAGAATTTTATAGACGAGGGCCTTGAGGTTATCGGCCAATACTGTTGCCTTACAGGAAAGCAGGAGCAACTTGATGTGTATCGTGCAAAAGCCGTTGAGATTGCTCAGGAACAAAAGGATGTATACAGTAAGCTTGATAATTTGCAGAAAGGCGATTCTCTTTCAGAAGAAAATTTGCCTGATAATATGCTTGAAGAGATACTTGCCTTTATAAAATCAAACGATAAGGAATCGGTTGATAAGGTATATCTTGTAAGAAAAACAATAACTGAAGATTTCTTTACAAGTGCTTTTGTAATAAAGTTTAAAAAGGATGCCGCAGACGAAACAAAAGAAGATGTTATGTATAAAATCTTCAAATATCTTGATACTTGTTCTGATTGGCAATTCTCTTTGTTCGATTATTCTGATGTTGAAAAGGTAAAGGTAGAACAAATAAAAAACAGTTGTGTATATAACTGTGATAAATAAAAGGAAATTAAATCAGCACTGATTTGGCATATGAATGCCTTACGGTGCTGATTTTTTTCTCAAAACCACTTTAACTTTCTCACTATTTATAGTATAATAAATTGATTATGCCATAATATCAATGTAAAAGTCAGGAGGGACACTAATGTTTATAGATAAAGCGATAATTAAAATCAAAGCAGGTGACGGCGGAAACGGAGCTGTGGCCTTCCACAGAGAAAAATACGTAGCCTCAGGCGGACCTGACGGCGGTGACGGCGGAAAAGGCGGGGATGTGGTTTTCGTTGTTGACGATAACCTTTCAACCCTTGCCGATTTCAAGTACAAAAGAAAGTATAAGGCGCCTAACGGTATGGACGGTCAGGGCGGAAGAAGAAACGGCAAAAAGGGTGAAGATCTTATCATCAAAGTACCCAGAGGTACCGTTATCCGTGAAAATGAAAGCGGAGTTATTATGGCGGATATGTCCACCGACGACCGTTTTGTTGCTGCAAAGGGCGGCAGAGGCGGTTGGGGCAACAGCCACTTTTCAACCCCTACCCGTCAGACACCGAGATTTGCAAAAAGCGGTACCCCCGGTGAGGATTGGGAGGTTACCCTTGAATTGAAGCTTCTTGCCGATGTGGGACTTTTAGGCTTCCCCAATGTGGGCAAATCAAGCTTTATTTCCGTTGTAAGTCAGGCAAAGCCCATTATTGCCGATTACCATTTTACAACGATTACACCGGTTTTAGGTGTGGTTTCTCTCGGTGAAGGCACATCCTTTGTTATTGCCGATATTCCCGGCCTTATTGAAGGCGCAAGTGAGGGCGTAGGCCTCGGTCACGCATTTTTAAGGCACGTTGACCGTTGCCGTATGCTTGTGCATATCGTTGACGTTGCGGGAAGTGAGGGCAGAGATCCTATAGAAGACTTTGAAAAAATCAATCTTGAGCTTGAGCGATTTAATCCTGAGCTCGCTGAAAGGCCTCAGATTGTTGTTGCTAACAAAATCGACCTTGCTGAGGATGAACAGCGTCATCGCTTCAGGGAATATATAGAAAATCAAGGCTATCAGTATTTTGAAATGTGTGCTCCCATTCTTGAGGGCACAAAGCAGGTTATTGATGCCGTTGCGGCACTTCTTCAGACTCTGCCTCCCGTAAAGAGGTACGAGAGTGAGGATATTCCTCTTGAAAGCCTTCTTAAAAAGCAGAATACGGGCTTTACTATTACCGTTGAGGACGATGTATATATTGTTGAAGCAGAGTGGCTTATTAAAATTCTCTGCCGAACCGACCTTGACGACTATGAGTCGCTGCAGTATTTCCAGAGAGTTCTTATTTCAAGCGGTATTATTGATGCTCTTCGTGAAAAGGGAATCCAGGAAGGCGATATTGTAAGTATATATGATTTTGAATTTGAGTTTATGAACTGAGTAAATTCGGAATTCGGAATTCTGAATTCGGAATTTAAGGCAAGACCGAAAGCTTTGCTGAAATCTGCCTGATGCTCTTATCGGGTCTCCGAATAGAATTTCTGTCCGGATAAAAAAGAAGGACAATTATGAGATTATACGATAAAAATTGTGATGTTAATAATTTAAGTCCCCTTAACCTTGCTTTTGTGGGTGATACGGTCTTTGACCTTTTTGTAAGGGAAAAGCTCGTGTGTGAGGCAAACAGACCCGTTCACAAGCTTCACAAAAGCGCAACGGGGCTTGTTAAGGCTTCTGCCCAGGCAGAAGCAGCCATAAAAATTGCGGATAAGCTTACGGAAAAAGAACTTTCCGTACTTAAAAGGGGCAGAAATGCCCATACTAACCACAAAGCAAAAAATGCAGATGTGGTTGACTATCATTATGCAACGGGGCTTGAGGCTCTTTTCGGTTACCTTTATTTAAGTGGCGAAACAGAAAGACTCCGTGAGCTTTTTGAAATGATAATTGCGGAGTAATCTGCGTTTGCTTTTAATAAACCGATAAGAGGTTTTTTATGAAAATCAGACGCATTTTATGGGATTTATTTTTGTGCATCTGCGGCTCTGCCGTTTTCAGTGTTGCCCTTAATATGTTTGCCGTACCAAACGGTATAGTATTGGGCGGTCTTACGGGTCTTGGCACAATTGTGAACCACTTTTTCCCGACTGTACCCATAGGAAGCTTCATTTTTGTGCTTAATGTACCTTTGTTTATTTCGGCTAAGCTTTTTTTAAAAAAAGGTGCACTTTCCCGCACTGTGACGGCAACTGTTATTTTTACCTCCTTTATTGATATCGGCGCAGCGGTGATACCGCCTTACAGGGGAGATACAATGCTCAGCTGTATTTTCTGCGGTATACTTTCGGGACTGGGACTTGCCCTTGTTTTTCTTACCGGTGCTACCACAGGCGGTACGGATATTATTGCAATGCTGATAAAATCAAAAAAGCCTGCCTTTTCAATTGGCAAAATCATTCTTCTGCTTGACGGTATGATAGTGCTGCTGTCGGGCATTGCCTATGGTGAAATAGAGGCTGTTATGTACGCCCTTATTGTGATTTTTCTCACCTCAAGGGTGATAGACTTTGTTATGTACGGCTCGGAGCACAGCAAAATGCTCATTATAGTTTCAGAAAAATACGAGGAAATTTCTGATATAATAATGAAAGAGCTTATGAGGGGTGTCACCTTGCTTTATGGTAAGGGCGGCTACTCAAAGGAAGAAAGAACACTTATATGGTGCACCGTCAGAGCTTCTCAGGTGCACATTCTTCAAAGATCTATAAGAGAAATTGACCCGTTGGCATTTACCGTAGTCTGCGATGCAGGTGAGGTAATAGGCTCAGGGTTTACAGAATAAATGTGATTTAATAATAGTAATAAGGAGTGATATTATGAACGCAAACAGCGGTAATGATAATTTCTGGCTTATTAAAACAGCAGATAAAAAGGTTAATGTTAAAGGTGCCGCTTACCTTGATATGACCGTGTGTAACAAGCAGGGCGAAATGAACGCCAAGCTGTGGGATTACAGCGAGCTCGTTCACGGTGAATATATTGCAGGTGACCTTGTTAAAATCCGCGGCAGTGTTACTGTTTTCAACGGAAACAGTCAGCTCCGCGTTGATAAAATAAGAAAAGTTAATGAAAATGACGGCGTAAATGTTTCCGATTTTGTTCCCACTGCGGAATATTCGGGAGAAATGATGCTCGGTCTTGTGATGAACGTTATCGCATCGGTAAAGGATGATGAGCTTAAAAGAATTACATACGCTCTTGTAAAGGACAGAGAGGATGCTATTCTTCACTGGCCTGCTGCCTTCAAGCTTCATCACGCTATCAGGGGCGGTCTGCTTTATCACACCCTTTCAATTATAAAGCTCGCTTCGGCAGTGTGCAGTATTTATCCTTCTGTTGATAAGGATCTTCTTTTCTGCGGTGCAATTGTTCACGACCTTTGCAAAATTGACGAGTTCGACCTCAGTCCCGCAGGCCTTGTAACGGGCTACAGTGTAAAGGGTGAGCTTGTGGGTCACCTTGTTATGGGTGCCGTAAAAATTGCGGAAAAGGCAAAGGAGCTGGGCATTTCCGAAGAAAAGGCAATGCTTTTACAGCATATGGTAATTTCTCACCACGGTGAGCCTGAGTTCGGTGCGGCTGTGAGGCCTATGTTCCTTGAAGCGGAAATTCTCAGTCAGCTTGACAAGCTTGATGCTACAATTTATGAAATCACCTCTGCCGTAGCTGAGGTAAACGAAGGTGAATTTACCGGCAGACAGTGGGCACTTGATAACAGAAAGCTTTACAACCACGGCAGAAAGGAATCAAAGCCCAAGGCAATTCTTGAGTAAATTAGGAATTGCAGGCAAATGAAGAGGTCAAGGGCAATTTATTCCCGAAGTATTCATATTACAGTCATATTTCTCTCCCCTGACTACTGACTACTAACTACTGACTACTCCAATTTATTGGTAACACAAAGCAAAAATTCCGCCTTTTACCTTGTAAAATTAAGTAAAAAGGTAGAAAAAACACAAATAAGGTTGTATTTAATTTAAAAATATGATAGTATTACACTAAGTTATTATGTCAAGGAGGATGTGCTCCATGAGAGTTATCACAGGCTCTGCAAGAGGAAGACGTTTAATCACCCTTGAGGGCAACGATGTCAGACCTACAACTGATATTGTGAAAGAAGCTCTTTTCAGCATTATTCAATTTGAGATTGAAGGCAGAAAGGTTCTTGACCTTTTCGGCGGATGCGGTCAGCTTGCAATTGAAGCCCTTTCAAGAGGTGCAAGGGATGCAGTTATTGTTGACTCATCCAAAAAGAGCGTTGAGGTTATAAAAAAGAATCTTGAAACCACTAACTTTACAAAGCAGGCCGTTGTTGTACTTTCCGACGCTGAGGCTTTCCTTTCACGCAGAACGGAAAAATACGATATTGCACTTTTAGACCCTCCATATTCCAAGGGTATTATTGAAAAGGTACTGCCCAAGGTTACTGAGGTTATGAATGAGGGCGGTGTTATCATCTGTGAAGCACCTTACGGTGAAGAGCTCCCCGAAAGTGCAGGCAGCTTCGTGCTTAAAAAGAAGTACAGATACGGCAAAACAGGTCTGTTCCTTTACAGACTCGCCGAAGAGGCAGAAAGCTGAAACGGCGGAAGGATAAAGAGGTGGAAATAAATTGAAGGAAAGAATAGCAATTTATCCCGGCTCCTTCGACCCGGTAACTGAAGGACACCTTGAAATTATCAGAAGAAGTTCAAAGCTTTTTGATAAAATTATAGTTGTCGTTATGACGAATCACCGTAAAACCGGTCTTTATGCGTTCAGTGTGGATGAACGTGTTGAGCTTATAAGAAAGTGTACGGGCGATTTAAGTAATGTCAGCGTTGATTCATATATGGGGCTTCTTGCCGACTATGCCAAAAGTAAAAATGCTACGGCAATAGTCAAAGGTCTGAGAGCTGTCTCAGACTTTGAGGATGAATTTCAGCAGGCACTCGTTAACAAAAAGCTTAACGAGGAGGTTGAAACCGTCTTTTTGGCGGCAAGCTCTGAGCACATGTTTTTAAGCTCGAGTATGATAAAGCAGATTTGTCAGCTCGGCGGCGATATAACCCCGTTTATTCCGGGAGAAATTAAAAACGAAATTATTGAAAAGTTAAAGAAAGGGTAAGTTAATATGTCTAATTTTTATGATCTTGAAACCGACCTTGAAGTGGAAGATGTAACTTCCGGCGAAGAATACGAGGAAATTTCAGAATTCGGTGCTTACGATGCAGCTGATGCTGACTCAAAGTGGGGCGATATGGACTTTGAACAGCTTGTCTCTGAAATGGCAGATATGATTGCTACAAGCAAGAAGTATCTTTTCTTCTCAAAGAAAAAGAGAGTTGTAAACGGTGAAGAAATCACTCACCTTGTTCAGTTCATTCAGCAGAAGCTCCCCGGCGAAATCATTGCCGCAAGAGACATTCTTGACAGAGAAAACGAAATCCTTACTTCTGCAAGCGACGAAAGAGAAGCAATTCTTACCGAAGCCCACAGGCAGGAAGTTGAAACCGTTAACAAAGCAAAGGCTTACTATTCAGAAACCATCAAGAAGGCTCAGGATGATGCTGCAACAATTATTGCAAGAGCAAATCAGCAGGCTAAGGAAATGGTTGAAGAAAGCAACATTTATAAAATGGCAAGAGAAGAAGCAGACAGAATCAAGGAAAACTGTGAAAGAGAAACTCAGGCCATGGTTGCAAAGGCCACTGCAGAATGCAACGAATACAAGGAGCAGGCAAGACAGTATGCTGTTTCCGTTGTTGAAGGTGCAAGAGGCTTTGTTGCAAACAGCCTTGCAGGCTACCAGGGCATTGCAATGACTAACCTTGACCAGATTAACAAGGTCAACACTCAGTTCCAGAGCGAATATGCAGCTCAGGCAAGAGCTCTCGGTATCACACAGGAATAATTTTCTTAAAGATAAAAATACAGGTGTTTTGAGAGTTTTCAGAACACCTGATTTTTTTAGAATTGTTTTTTATAATGTAAAAAATCAGTTGACAAAAGGGACATTTGATTATAAAATGAAGGTGTGATTTGTTCACAGAATATTTATAATTAGGAGATGATATGTTTATGTGGGAAAGAATAGTAGCATTTTTTATGTCGATTATTGCATTTTTTGCAGGTCTGTTCGGTATTGATATGGGTCAGGGCAGTGACTCAGACTATGTTTATAAAAATCTTGCCTATGGCTCACATGAGCGTCAGGTTATGGATTTATATCTGCCCGAAGAAAATGACGGCGAAGTAGGTCTTATGCTTATAATTCACGGCGGCGCATGGATAGCAGGTAACAAGGACGAATATAAGGCCGCTCTTAAAACAGCCTGTAATGACCTTGGCTTTGCAGCAGCAGCTATCAATTACCGTTACATTTCAGAAACTGTTGATATTCACGATATTATTGATGATATAGGCGCTTCCCTTGGTAAAATCAAGGAAACAGCGGCGGAAAAGGGAATTGCAATCAACAAGGTGCTTCTTACCGGTTCTTCCGCAGGTGCTCACCTTGCAATGCTTTATGCTTATTCACAAAAGGAAAGTGCCCCCATTACTCCGGCGGCTGTTGTTAGTAATTGCGGACCGACAGATCTTTCAGATGAAAACTTCTTTATTAACAATGACCTTGGCGATGAGGAGTTCGTTTCACTTCTGTTTTCATATGCCTGCGGTCAGAAATTTACTTATGCCGAAAGAGCAACTGCCGTTGAAGCACTCAGGGCAGTTTCACCCCTTTATTATGTTGACGAAAATGCTGTCCCCACGGTTATTAACCATGGCGAAAAGGATACAATTGTTCCTTACAGCAATGCAACGGCAATTGTTGAAAAATTCAAACAGTACGGTGTTGATTATGATTTCAACAGCTATCCTAATTCAGGTCACGAGTTGGGCAAGGATGAAGAAAACATTGATATTGCCGACGATTTGCTTTATGAATATCTGATGACATATCTTGGCAGGGAAGCAACCGCAAAGTGGTAACAGCATAAAATTTCAAATGGGAAGTCCGCAATGTGTTACGCATTGCGGATTTTTTATAAATTTTTATTGTATTAGTATTTTAAAAGTGTTACAATTGTAAAGAAGAAAATATTAAAAAGGAGTGCAAAATATGGAAAACTTTGACATTATAGTTGTTGGCGGCTCAACAACCGGTTCCTGGTTCGCAAGGCGTATGGCTGAAAGAGGCCATAAGGTGCTTGTGATTGAAAAGCAGAAGGCTGATAATGTTTCCCGTGAATATGATATTTTTCATATGACCAAAAAGGAAATGGAACAGTTCGGCCTTGAAATTCCTGCGGAAGATGCAAAGGAATTCGGCTTTTATTTTGACGGCGCACCTATGCTTTCCCCATACGGTAACTATCCCAAGAAAACAGTACCTAATACTATTGTAGGCCTTCACAAGCACGATTACATAATGATGATGAATGATTTGGCGGAAAAGGCAGGTGCCGAAATCCGTTACGGTGCCGCATTTACGGATTTCATCAGGGAAGGTAATAAGATTATCGGTGCAAAATACAAGACCGACGATGGTGAAAAAGAGGTTTATGCAAACCTTATTGCCGACTGTACCGGCATTCCTGCCGTTGCAAGAACAAAAATGCCCGATACATCAACGGTGGAAAACTATAAGCTGACACCGAAGGATATCTTTTATGTTGTGCTTTATTATGCAGTATATAAGGATGAAAACATTGATCCTATGGATTATCACGCATCACTGCTCAATTACAAGGCTGTATGGTCAGCACCTTCGGGCAACCCTCACGGTGCAATTCTCGGTATCGGTGGTAATTACAGCTATGAATATTCCGAAGAAGTGTTCAAGGATTTCAGAAAGAATGTTCCCTGGCCCGAATACACCGTTGAAAAGGTTGAGAAGGGTATGACACCTTACAGAAGAGGTATTTACTCCTTCGTTGACGATAATTTCATTGCTCTCGGCGATACTGCTTGCCTTACAAAGCCCACCTGCGGCGAGGGTTGTACTTCATCACTCGTTCAGTGCACAATAGCCGTTGATGTTATAGACGGTCTTATTAAGGAAGGCAAGGAGCTCACAAAGGAAAATATGTGGTGCATAAATAAGGAATACTTAAAGCAGCAGGGTATTGCCTTCGACTCTCTCAGAGCACTCCTCAAGGGCGTTGTTTCCACATCCTACGATGAAGCAGAATATATGTTCAAGAACGATATTATTTTCAACGAGAAGATTCTCGGCAGCGGCGGTGAGGATTTACAGATTGGTCCTGCCGATATTGCTAAGATTGTTTCAGGTATTGCTACCGGTGTTATTACAGGCAAAATCAAGGTCTCAACAGTTAAAAAGATTGTTACGGGACTTCTTCAGAGCGGTGAAATCACAAAGCTTTATGAGCAGTATCCAGAAACTCCCGCAGGCTATTGGGACTGGAAAAAGAAAGCCGATGCACTCTGGGAAAAGATTGGACCTATGAGTGATATATGTGACCCTGCAATTCTTAAAAGACTCGGCATTAAATAATTTTAAATAATAAATACCCCGACCGTACGGTCGGGGTATTTATTATTTATAATCAGATAAGGTCTTTAATGTAAATATTGAATACGTTGAGAACGACTCTGAGAACTTTCATAAGAATTTCAATAATCTTCATCAGTGTACCGAGAGCATCATCACCAGAGTTTTCGCCGGGCTCTTCGGGTTCAACATATTCTGTGTTAATATCACCCTGGGTCAGGTCCTTCTGAATCGCAAAGCGGTCAACGTTTTCTGCACCGTTATCTGTAACCTTGTAGGCATCAAAGTAAAGAATACCGTCAACAATGCGTACTGCTGAGAACATGGGAGCATCAACAGAAACAATTGCTTCTCCTCTGGGGAAGTATTCATCGGTGAGTGAGGGGTCATTCTGAATGTAGGTCTTCACACCGCAGGTGCCTGAGATTACATAGCTTGTGCCCTCGGGCTGTACCTGAGTTCTGTAAACGTTGCCGTCAAAGTTAAGGTGAGCCTTGGTGTAGTCAAGCTTGGTATTGTTTACAAGGGAGCCTGTTCTCAGGTAAACGTGGTCATGGCCCTGGAATACGATGTCAATCTTAAGCTCAGGCATAAGACCACCGAGCTGTTCTCTTATTGCACAAACATCATCATCCTTGTAATGTGAGCCCTGAGAATAGGGAGCCTTGTGAAGCATAACGAACTTCCACTCAGCATTTGATGCGTTCATATCGCTTCTGAGCCAGTTAATCTGTGCATCGGAAAGGGCTTCGTTTTCGTTAAGGTCCTCAGTGTTGAGAACTGCAATATGAGCATTGTTGTAATCAAATGAGTAATATACACCCTTTTCAGTGTTCTGCTCGGGCACATTGGGAAGTGCAAAATAATTAACGGTAGCATTTGTACCCATTCCCTCGTGGTTACCGGAAGCGGGCATAAGGTATGTGCTCATAAGCTCCTCGGAGCCGGTGTTGAACATCCATGCCCACTGCTTGAAGTTGTCGCCGTGGTCAACAAGGTCACCGGTGTTAATTATAAAGTCTGCATCGGGCAGGGTGTTAAATGCAGTTTCAAGGGTTTTGGCCCATGCTCTGTTGTACTGCTTTTCGTTCTGACTCTGGGGGTCAGCCATATGGAAGAAGGTGAGGTTATCACTGCCGTCTGCGGTTGTGATTGTCCCCGTTTCACTCCACCAGTCTCTTTCAGCATCACCCACACGGTAGTAATAGGTTGCGCCCTGCTGGAGACCCGTAAGCTTTACGGTGTGTCTGTTAAGGGGAAATTCATAAGTGAGGAAGCCGATGAAGCCGATATCAATACCGGGGAAGGAGCGTTTAACCTCTTCTGTCTTAAGGTCAATTGTAAAGTCAGCGTTCGTTGTGCCTTCGCCCATAAATACGGGTTCCGAATCAGCCTTATAAATTTCAATGTCTCCGCCGACTGTTGATTTTGAATACCAGCTGATGTTTGCACTTGTACCGTTATCCTCGCCGAGTGTTACACTTACGGCTGTGGGAAGACGGTAGTTTTCTCTTGTTACGGGTGTTTCAACAGTTCGGGTTGAATAGGTAACACCGTAGTCACCCTTATAAACGGGGTTGTAGTCACTTGAGAAGTCATTGAGAACATAGGCAATGAATACGCCGATACCCTCAATCTGGCTGAAGGTTATGTATTTGCTTATAAGAAGCTCATCAAGAATATCGTAAAGATCATCGTAGGGGAGAATGCCGAGACCGAATACGGTATTTACAAGGTTCATATAAGTAAAGTCGCCTCTGAGTACATAGTAAAGAAGGTAGTTGATGCCTTCGCCCAGGCGGTTGCCGATTTCATCATCGTTGAACAGTCTGTCAAGTCTGATTTCAAGCTTTCCGAGAATACTGTCCTCAACAAGGTCGTGGAGAACCATATCAATAAGGGTATCCCATACCTTTTGTGCATTTTCGCCGCTTTCAAACTTGGCAATTGCGTCAAGCATAAAGGCATCGTTTTCAATATCCTCATTACCCATTACCCAATAGGTCATAGCGGAAAGCACAAGATCGCCGAGAGTGCCGGGCTTTTCTGCATCGCCAAAGTTAAGTGTATCAATGAAGTTTGTGCAGGGAAGATCAGAAACCTGAATAGAAACAAGCTTTTCAACAAGACCGTCAACAAGATTCATAAGGTCATCGGGATTTTTGATATAAAGGTCATAAACTTGACCTAAAAGGTCGTTTACAAACCACATAATGTTATCAACGGAGAAAATGTTGTATCCGCCCAAAGCAATACCCTTGCCGATATAAGGCTCAAGGAAGCCGCCGATGATGGAACCAAGATCAATATCGAGGCTCTTGAGGTAAGCGTCAACACTGCCTGCTTCGCTGATATCGTTCACGATACCGCTGAGGTAGGTTTTAACAATACCCATAAGGAATTCCTTACAGTCAGCGTTGCCGTCATCGCTTGTAACACCGCCGTAGGCAAGTGAGAATGCAGTGTTTTTGAAGCTGCCCTTTTCATATGTAACACCGTCAAAGGTGAATTCCTTTCCGGCATCAAAATCAACGGAGTCAATATCCATTTCGCTTTCGCCGTCTTCGAAGGTTCTGATTGTAAGCTCACGGTAGGTGTTGGGGAAGCCGGTAATTGAAGCGGTTTCAATATCGTAAAGAGCTTCGCCGTCATCGTTTATTGTAACGGCAACATCATCGGTATGAAGATGACCCGTGAAGGCATAATGGATACCCCAGGAAGCAAATTTTTCTGCAACCTGCATATAGTCGGTGAGGGGGAATGCAAAGGAAATAGAAGGCTCAACCTCCATATGTGCAGCAAGGCTGTGGTGAAGCATAACCATAGGAGTTCTGCCCTGAGCCACTGCCTCAGTTGCAAGAGCTTCAACCCATGACATAAGCTCGGGAGTTACTATACCGCCGGTCTGGTAATTCTGCTCTTCGGTAAAGGAATAAATGTTTGAGTCAATTACGATAAGGCGGTAGTTGCTGTCAAGGTCAACGGCATAGGAAAGCTGACCCTGAACATTATCACCCTTTTCTGCATATTCGGTGAAGGCAAGGTCATAGCCTAAGTCTGCATAAACATCGCGGAATTCTTCTGCAGTAATACCTCTGCCCGGCTCTTCCTTACCGTTTTGGAAGGTTGTGGCACGGGGACTGTTGATATCGTGGTTACCTGCAATAACGATGAATTCAACACCGTATTTTTCTTCATATTCACGGAAGATTTCTGCAATTCCGATGTGAGCTTCATATTCGCTGTCCTTGGTAAGGTCGCCGGGAACAAGAATGTATTTAAGCTCGGGGTTGCGGATAACCATTGTTTCAATTGCAGTTCTTACAATTGAATCGCTGTAGCGATAAAGCTTGGCGTTTCTGCTGCAATAGTCAAGCCATGCCTGGCAGTTGTTGCCCGTAAGGGATTCGGGATAATAGTGTGTGTCGGAAAGAGTTGCAAAGGAAAGCTCACTTTTAACCTTTCCGTCGTTTGTTTCTGCCGTTGATACAATACTTATGCAGCCGAAAATAAGGCACATTGAAAGAAGAACGCACAGAAGCTTTTTCATAGTTTTCATTTTCATTCCTCCTTGAGAGAATTTCATACACAAACATTTTACCATATATTTACTTATATTTAAAGGGAATTTGTATTTAAAAAGTATTTTGTGAGCCTTTACAAAGTGTCCTTGCCTTTTTTGTGAGCAAAGCATAACAGTTTTTGCGTTTTGCACAAAAAACAAGCTTATATGCTCAGCATTTTGAATAATAAATTTTTGCTGAAATATAGACTTATAAATTTTTAAGTGATACAATATTAAAAGATTAAAGTTAAAACGGAGGAAAACCATGCAAAAGGAAAACAAAATGGGCGTTATGCCCGTAAGAAAGCTTGTTATTTCAATGTCACTGCCAATGATGATATCAATGCTTGTTCAGGCACTTTATAATGTTGTTGACAGTATTTTTGTTTCTCAGGTCTGTGAGGATGCCCTGACTGCGGTTTCACTCGCTTTTCCGGCGCAGAATCTTATGATAGGTGTTGCTACGGGTACAGGTGTGGGTATCAATGCACTTTTATCAAGAAGCCTCGGCGCAAAGGATTATAACAAGGTTAACAGAATTGCGGAAAACGGACTTTTCCTTGCCGTTATGAGCGGTGTGGCATTTTTGTTTTTTGGCCTTTTCGGAACAAAGCTTTTCTTCGGCACTCAGGTTGACTCTTCTTCTCCCATTTACGCTTACGGAGTTGATTATCTCTCTGTAGTGTGTATATTCTCTGTGGGTGTTTTCGGTCAGGTGGCAACGGAAAGACTTCTGCAGGCTACGGGCAGAACTACCCTTTCAATGGCAACTCAGCTTGTGGGCGCAATTGCAAATATTATTCTCGACCCTCTGTTTATTTTCGGAATCGGTCCTTTCCCGAGAATGGAAGCAAAGGGTGCGGCCGTTGCTACGGTAATCGGTCAGCTTCTTGCATTTGTTACCGGTATTATCCTGAATAAGAAATATAACAAGGAAATCCGTTTCGGCATAAAGGGCTTCAGGCCTGACGGCAGAATTATAGGTGAAATTTATAAAATCGGTATTCCGTCAATTATAATGGTTGCAATAGGCTCCTTTATGACCTTCTGCCTTAACAAGATTCTTCTTTCCTTCTCTTCAACTGCGGCGGCAGTTTTCGGTGTTTACTTCAAGCTTCAGTCCTTTATATTTATGCCTATTTTCGGCCTTAATAACGGTGTTATACCTATTATTGCCTTTAACTACGGCGCAAAAAACAGGCAGAGGATTACGGCAACTCTCCGTTTTAGCTGTGTGCTTGCTGTTTCCATTATGGCGGTGGGAATGCTGATTATGTGGCTTATGCCCGAAACAATGCTCCGCCTTTTTGCTGCAAGTGAGGATATGATGGGCATTGGTGTACCTGCTCTCAGAATTATCAGCACAAGCTTCATTCTTGCAGGTGTGTGCATAAACCTGGGCTCTGCATTCCAGGCACTTGGCAAAAGCTATTATTCAATGATAGTTTCCTTTGCAAGGCAGATTGTTGTGCTCTTACCTGCGGCTTATCTTCTTTCAAAAACAGGCGAACTCAGAAATGTATGGTTTGCTTTCCCCATAGCAGAGGTTATGTCTGTTGCCGTAACTCTCGTTTGCTACGCTGTTGTTCATAAGACCATTATCAGCAAAATTCCAAAAAAAGAGGAGCGCAACAAGAATTGAGTATTTGAACGTTTTTAAAACACTTTATTAAAAAATGTTGTAAACTGTTCAAAAATGTATTTTATAGTGTATTATTAAGTTGTCATTAAAAATGACTTCTGATTCTCTGATATCAAAGTAAAGTCCCGGATTTCCGAAAGGTGTCCGGGATTTTACCTTTTTACAGTTATATATTGTAAAAGAAATAACTTTGTGGTAAAATATATTAAATATAAAGAAATGCGGAGGCAACTTATGATTTCTGTTGCACTTGCCGCCTATAAGGGCGAAAAATATATAGAACAGCAGTTAAGGTCAATTCTCTGTCAGCTTTCTTATGAGGATGAAATCATTGTTTCTGATGATAAGCCCGGGGGACAGACGGAGAAAATAGTTAAAAGAATAGCCGCAGAGGACAGCAGGGTTATCTGGGTTGAAGGCAAAAGCAAGGGCGTGGTATCTAATTTTGTAAATGCCATAAGGCACTGCAAGGGTGATAAAATTTTCCTTTGCGACCAGGACGATGTGTGGCTTCCGAATAAGGTCAAGGTTGTTATGGAGGAATTTGACAAGGGCGCTGACCTTGTTTTACATAATGCCTATGTCACAGACGGTGAGTTGAATATTACCGATTATTCATTTTTTAATATGCGGGGCAGCAAAAAGGGAGTTTTCAGGAACATTCTCAAAAATTCTTATATGGGCTGCTGTATGGCATTTGACAGAAAAATGCTGAAATTTATTCTGCCCGTTCCCGCAAGCATACCTATGCACGACCAGTGGATTGGTATAATCTGCGATATTTACGGTACCGTAAAGCTCGTTGATATGCCCCTTATATATTACCGTGTCCACGGCGGAAACGTAACGGGCGGAGAGACAACAACGGCTCAGAAAATCCGTTGGAGAAGGTATCTGATAAGAAAACTTTACAAAAGAGTATTCCTTAAAAGGTGATAAGATGGATAGAATCAAAGTCAGCGGTTGTATTGTAACCTACAACGCAAAAGATAAAATCGCTCCCACAATTGACTCCCTTCTGGAAAAAACCAAGGGCGTTGATTTCACGCTGTATATTGTCGATAACGCATCACAGGACGGCACTGCGGAGTTTATAAAAGAAAAGTATCCTCAGGTTGTTGTTATTGAAAGCAAGGTTAATGCGGGCTTCGGTGCGGGACACAATAAGGTGCTTCCCTTCCTGCAGTCTGATTTCCACGCTGTTATAAATCCAGATATTCTTCTTGAGGACGATGTTCTGACACAGCTTTCGGAGTATGCAGTTAAGGACGAATCAATCGGACTTCTTTCTCCGCAGATACGCTTTACCGATGGCAGAATTCAGATGCTCGCCAAGCGTAATCCCACAGTGAGATATCTCGGCAATCACTGGTTCCATAAGGGTGATGAGCCTAACCGACTTATGACGGAATACTGTATGCTTGATATGCCTGAGGGCGAGGCTTTTGAAATCACCAACGCTACAGGCTGCTTTATGTTTTTCAGAACTTCAGTTTTCAAGGAGCTTGGCGGCTTTGACGAACGCTTCTTTATGTATCTTGAAGACTGCGATATTGCCCGCCGTGTGAGCGAAAAGTATAAAGCTCTCCACTATCCAATGGCAACTGTTTATCACCTTTGGGAAAGAGAGAGCAAGAGAAACCTTAAGCTTCTGTTTATTCACGTTCAATCAATTCTTAAATATTTCCTTAAGTGGGGAATAAAATTCTGAGGTGTAGCAAATGGCAAAAATATCGGTAATTGTGCCCGCTTATAATTCTGAGCAGTTTATTGGCGAAACCCTCCAAAATCTTTTGAATCAGACCTTGAAGGATATTGAGGTTATAGTTGTAAATGACGGCTCAACGGACGGTACACAGAATATAATTGAAGAATACTGCAAAAAAAGTGATATTTTCAAGTCGTATATAAAAGAAAACGGCGGCGTTTCAAAAGCGAGAAACTACGGACTTGAGTTTGCAACGGGTGAGTATGTTCTTTTTCAGGATGCAGACGACCTTTACAGTGAAGGCGCTCTTGAGGCTTTTTATAATAAAGCTAAGGAAACCGACGCCGATGTTGTTCTCGGAAGACTTCGTACCTTCGGTAAAAATACGGTAAGCAAATATAATGCCTTTGCCGATAAGCTTGCGGCAATGGATAAAATAGATAATTTTGATATCACTCTTTTATGGAGCTTTCTTGTTGGTAACAAGTGCTATAAAAGGGAAAGGCTCGTCCAAAGCGGTGTCCGTTTCCCCGGTTTCAGATATTCTGAAGAGGGCGCTTTCTTTATGACCTATGTTTATACGGGTGCTAAAATTGTGGGCACTATGGATGCCACAATGCTTTACCGCCGTCATACAGAAAAGGAAGGCTTTTCCGTAAGTCAGACAGTGAACGAGGGACTTGCCCGCTCCTTCAGTGATTCACTGAATATGATTTATGAGGGTGCACTCAAGGCTGTTGAAGCGGCTCCCGATACCTTCGATAAGGAAGAATATATTCAGGAGGTTATTTACAAAACTGCCTATATTCTTCTTTCTCAGTTCTACCGCCTTTGCTGGCGCAGTGACGACGGATGTATGTCTTACTGTGCCGATGAGTTTGAGCGACTCAAGGGTCTTATGACGGAAAGACGCTTTGAAATTATGAAAATGACAGACCCTGACCTTCATCTTGAAAATATGTTCAGGACCAAAAAGGAAATTGCTCAAAAGCCAAACATTTCCGTAATCATAAAAAAATCCCGTAAGGATATGACTGTGCTGCTGGATTCTGTTTACGGTCAGATCTGCCCTATGTTTGAGGTTATTGTACCGCAGAGTATGGTGGATAAGGGTCTTATCCCCGAAAAGTATCTCACTATGGAAAACCTCAGAGTTTTACCCGATAAGGGTTATATGAGAAAGGCGAGAAAGAGCGCTAAAGCAAAGCGTGTGATTGCTTTCTCAAGACCCCGTAAGCTTGATATAAGAGATTTCAGACTTACTTACCGTTTCAGACAGATTCCAGACAGAGTGAAGGAAATCTTCTTCCCCATAATGCTCAGAGGTATTGATTTTCTTTTAACAAAAAGGATTGTGAAATAAATGAAAGAGCTTCTTTACAGTCTTTATGCCTTCTTTTTCAATATCAGCCGTCTGCTTTTCCCTTTAAAGAAAAACAGAGTTGCATTTGTTTCAATGCACAACGAAAATTTCAGAGATTCCCTCGGCTGTGTTTACGAGGAAATTAAAAAGCAGGGCGGATATGATTTAGTGCTTATTACAAGGCGGGATTTATCGCTTCAAAATCCCATAGGGCTTATATCCTTTTTTCTTGTGAAGTCCCGTCTTCTTGCAACTTCTGAGTATGTTTTTCTCAACGATAATTTTATGCCTATGGGTAAACTCAATTTCCGCAGGGAAGCTGTTATTACCCAGCTCTGGCACGCTGAGGGTGCTTTTAAAAAGTTCGGGCTTCATATTCCTCAGCCTGATACACTCAGAAATAACGAAATTGCAGGCAACAAAAAGCTTACTTATGTTGTGTGCTCAGGCGAGGGTGTCAGAGATATTTATGCTGAAGCCTTCGGTGTAAAAAAAGAGCAGGTACTACCCCTCGGCGCACCGAGAGCCGATTTCCTTTTCAATAAGGAAAACGAAGAAAAAGCAAAAGGAGAGCTTTATAAGTTTTATCCCGAAGCCGTAGGCAAAAAGGTTGTGCTTTATGCTCCCACTTTCAGAGATAACCCGGAAAGAAACAAGGATATACTTAAGGCGTTCGACACGAAAAAATTTGCTGCACTTTTAGGCGAAGAATATTTTCTTCTTGTGCGCCTTCATCCTCAAATTCATCCCGAAAGAGGTCAGCTTGAAAATGCCGTAGATGTTACGGATTACCCGGATGTAAGAGAGCTTGTGCTTTTTTCCGATGTTCTTATTACCGACTATTCCTCAATCTGTATGGATTTTTCTCTTCTTTCAAAAAAGACGGTATTTTTCGCCTTTGACCTTGAAAAGTATACGGCCGAAAGAGATTTTTATTTTGATTATGAAGATTATGTACCCGGTGATGTGGCAAAAGAGCTTTCCGATCTTGCCGAAAAAGTAAAGGGAGAATTCAATGAAGAAAAAAACAACCGCTTCAGGAGCTTTAATTTCGGTTATACCGACGCCGAAAGCTCAAAGAGGGTTGTTGATGCAATAATTAAAAAACTGTAAATGGAAAATCCATTTACAGTTTTTTTGTTATTCTTCGATGAGAAGACTGTCAATTATCTGACACCAATCCTCATAGCTTCTTGAGCCGATATATGTTTCACCGATTTTGTTTCCGTTCTCGTCAAGGAAATAGGTTGTGGGGATTGTGTAAATTGAGCCTGCTTCGGAGCTTTTAAGGGAATCACTTAGAAGGATGTTGGTGTATTTTACGCCCGTATCCTTTATAACCTTTTCCGCTTCTGCATAAAGGCTTTCGTTGTAGGGCTTGCCGGTTTCATCTACGGAAACATCAACAACAAGTCCTACTATCTGAAAATCATTTTTTTCATATTCCTTGCTGATTTTCTGAAGGTCGGGCATTTCACTGATACAAGGTACGCAGAAGGTTGCCCATGCATTTACCATTGTGAGCTTTTTGCCCTGAAGTGCGGTATGGTCAATCTTTTTACCCTTCATATCGTAAGAAACAAACTCACCGAAAACTCCTGCTTCTGCGGAGGGATTATCTGAGGGTGCATTGCCTTCTGTTGCCTTGTTACCTGTGCAGGCGGTAAAGGCAAGGCAGAAAATCACCGCCGCAATAAGAATTGCGATTATTCTTTTTTTCATATGAATGAGCCTCCTATATTGCCGCCGCCAAAGCCCTTAACAAGCTTTTTGAAGCCGCCTTTTTTACCGTTGCAAAGGTCAAGAAGACCGTCAACGCTCTTTTGTGAAAGGATACCGCCGGTGAAACCGCTGAATGAACGAAGGGGCATATCCTTGATTGATTCTGTAATCATATCAGGGTTTTCAGCTGTAAGAGCCACAACCTTTGCACCGTTTGTAAGTGCGCCGTAAAGGAATTTACCAAATGGGCTGACTGCAACCTGACTTACGGAGCAGTTTATTGTAAGGTCACCCTTTTTGAATTCGCTGTTATCGGGAATTTCTCTGCCGAGTACTGCTCTGAATTCACTGTCGGGGATAAGGGTTGCCTTATCAATGCTGTAATATGATGGAGCAACTTCGCTGTAATCGGGAACTTCAACATCAGCCTTTGCGGTAGTGAGCTTAACTTCTGCTTCAAGGCGGATATCTCTTGAAGATGCACCGACAAGAATATTATATTCGCCGCTTTCTGCGTGCCAGTCTGAAATGTTTACGTTGTAATAGCTGAATGCTCTTTCGTCGAGCTCAATTTCAACCTTCTTTTCTTCGCCTGCCTTAAGAGCAACCTTCTTAAAGCCCTTGAGTTCCTTTTCTGCTTTGTAAAGCTTACTTTCGGGGGCAGAAACATAAACCTGAGCAACTTCTTCACCGTCAACTGCACCTGTGTTTTTGATTTTAAAGGAAACATTAAGCTTGTCGCCTTCCTTGATCTTTTTCTTGGAAAGCTTAATGTCGCTGTATTCAAATGCTGTATAGGAAAGACCGTGACCGAAGGGGTAAGCAACTGCCTTTTTTGCTGAATCGTAGTATCTGTAGCCTACATAAATGCTCTCACGGTATTCAACTGTACGGGGGCCCATGGGGAAGTAAGCGGAAGCAAGGTTGTCCTCATTGTAAAGGGGGAAGGTTTCTGCAAGCTTACCTGAGGGGTTAGCTTCGCCGTAAAGAAGGTCATAGCAGGCCTCACCTGCAGCCTGACCGCTGAGATACATATTAAGAACTGCCTTGGCCTTGTTGTCCCAGGGCTTCATCTGAACGGGTGAACCGCAGGAAAGAACAACAACAATGTTTTTGTTTACCTTTGCAATTTCTTCAACAAGAAGAGCGTGGGATGCGGGCATATTGATATGCTTTCTGTCAAAGCCTTCACTTTCAAAAGCATCTGTAAGACCGATGAAGATTACAACCTTGTCCTTACCCTTTGCGGCTTCAACAGCCTCACGGATAAGCTTCAGGTCATAGCCGTCACCCTTAAGGGTGTAGCCGGGAGCAAAGGTGAAATGCTGAGCTTTGTTTTCGAGTGCTTCTACAAAGGAAACTGTTTTATAGGGGTTAATGTGGCTTGAGCCTGCACCCTGATAGCGAACCTTTTTTGCAAGGGTACCGATAACTGCAATGTTTTCGTAGCTCTTAAGAGGAAGGATGCTTTCTTCGTTTTTCATAAGAACGGCAGATTTTACAGCAGCCTTCTTTGCAATTTCGTGGTGTGCGGGGAAGTCTATATCATAGCCTTCGCCTTCGTTGTCCTTACATTCAAAGGCGAATCTTATCATACGAAGAACAATCTTATCAATGTCCTCTATAGTGATTTCACCGTTGTCAAGGGCACGCTTGATGTTTGCATTGTTCATACCGTTGTTGCCGGGCATTTCAAGGTCAAGACCTGCCTTGATACCTTCAACTCTGTCGTTAACTGCGCCCCAGTCACTTACAACAATACCCTTGAAGCCCCATTCACCTCTGAGGATGTCTGTAAGGTAACGCTTGTTATCGGAAAGGTATTTGCCTTCAATTCTGTTATAGCTGCACATAACTGTTGTGGGCTGTTCAGTTTTTACAATATGCTCAAAGGCAGGCAGGTAAATTTCACGCATTGCTCTTTCGTCGGCTACGGTGTCAATGCACATTCTGATGTGCTCCTCATTATTTGCACAGAAGTGCTTAAGGCTTACGCCGATGCCGTTTTTCTGAACGCCGTGAACAAAAGCTGCACCCATTCTTGCTGTGTGGAAGGGGTCTTCTGAAATATATTCAAAGTTTCTTCCGCAAAGGGCACTTCTTTTAATGTTTACGCCGGGGCCGAGAACGGTTGTAACCTTAAGCGCCTTCGCTTCGTCTGCGATGGTGTTACCAACTTCTTCCATAAGCTGAGTGTCCCAGGATGAGGCTGTTGTAACAGCGGTGGGGAAGCAGGTGGAGGTTTCAGATTCCTGCATAATGTTTGTACCTGCGGAAACCTTTTCCTTTCTGAGACCGTGAGGGCCGTCACTCATCCATACACTGGGAATACCTACTCTGTCAATCTCATTGGTAAGCCAGAAGGTTTTACCCGAAAGCAGAAGAAGTTTTTCATCAAGTGTAAGCTTGGAAAGAATTTTTTCGTAATGCTTTTCGCTCATTTTGTTTCTCCTTTACAAGGTATTATTTTTATACTATTTTATCATAGCAAAAAATACGCAATAATTCAATAGGTAAAAAATAAAAAACGACTGCCCGCGGGCAATCGTTTTTCCTGACTACTGACTACTATCTGCTGATTACTTTGTTTTATGGTATCTCAGATGGCAGACATCGTCACCGTTAGCAATTGTCTTGGGAAGGTCAAGCTCAGCGGAGTATCTTTCGCCTATACCTCTGTCTCCGCACATTGCAATGTCGCAGAGCATTGCAATTTCCTCATCGGAGCAGCCTGCCTTCTGCCATGCCTTTACAAGAGGGCAGTAATGGAATTCAATTTCAAGCTCGTCATCTGTGGAGTTTTTGATATCCATTTCAAATACCCACTGAGCGGGCTTTGTGAAAAGGGTTTTACGAAGGCCTACGAGAGAATCGGTTTTTCCCTTTTCAACAAGACCCTTGCCCTGCATAAGACCGCAGCGTCTTACGGCAGCTGAGCCGAAATCTTTTGGGTCAAGACCTCTTTTGGAAGCTTCATCGCAAAGCAGGTAAAGCCAAGTAGCTCTGTGCTCAAGCTGTTCACGCACTGCTACGATAAGAGGATTTTTGATTTTTGCTTCGTTTTTTACTTTACTCATTTTAAACTCTCCTTAATTTTTATGTTATGTTAATTGGTTTATTTCGATAATGTATTTTTGAAATACAGAATCTCACCTGTGGGATTAAAAACAACATTTTCAACATTTTTGCCTAAGCCGTAATAAACAGCCTCGTTATAAAGCGGAAGAATAACACACCGTGAAGCGAGATATTTTTCAGCTTCAACCGTTGCTTTGAGGGTTGCAGCATTGCCGTGGGTTGTCTTGATTGAATTTACAAGGCTGTCATACTTTTTATCTGAAAAATTGCAGATATTGTTGGCATCATCCGTTGTAAAGCGGAGAACACCGTTGAAGGCAGTAACCGAGGAATAGGAAACGGGACACAGAGCTATCTGATATTCGGAATTTTTTACTCTTTTCAAAAGCCCTGCTTCTTCAACGGACTCAACAAAAACATTGAAGTCTACACCAAGGGTTGATTGCCAGGACTGCATAAGCATACGGATAACTTCTTCATATTCGGGAGCGCAGAGAACAGTTACTTCAATATCATTTTTTTCTGTTTGCCTGAGCCCTTTTTCAATCAGAGCTCTCGGATTGGTATTGGAGTAGAAGGCAAGATCGGAGGCTTCTTCTCTGTAGGGTGAGCCTGAAAGAATCATTGAGGGAGGGATAATTCCTTTTGCTGTGAATTCACCGTAATTGCTTGTAAAAGCCATAGGGTTAAAGGCGGCGGTTATAGCCCTTCTTATATTCACATTTGAAAGGTTTTCATCCTTACAGTTAAAAACAAAGGAAAGAACTGAGCTGTCGAAGCTGCGAAGGGTATATTTTTTGCTGTTTCTTATTTCCTCTGCCTGCTGAGCCGTAAGTGGAGCAACCTCGTAGGTGCCGTCTTCAATTTTCTGCAGTCTTGTTGCTTGCTCATTGTTGATGGAAAAATACACTGAGGATGGTTTGACAGAGGCTTTATCGTAATAAACATCGCTTCTTTTTAAGGTAATTGCAGTATCGTCTGCCCAGTTGCTTATATAGAAGGGACCGTTGTAAAGAAGATACCTGATGGCAAGGCCGTATCTTCCGCCCGTTAGCTCAAAAAAGGCTTCATCACAGGGCATACAGGCGGGCTCGAGCAGAGTGTAAAGAAAGTCGGGGTCAGCCCATTCAAGGGCAATTACTACCGTGAATTCATCCTTTGCCCATATGCCGAGATTTTCTTCACTGACGGTACCTTCGTTTACATCTGTTGCGTTTTTAATGCTCAGAAGATTTTTTGCACCGGGAGATTTTGTTTCCGGTCTCAGAGCTCTTCTGAAAGCAAAAACAAAGTCGTCGGCAGTAACACGGGTGTCAAAGCTCTTCATTGCTTCCTCACCGCCTATTACGGCTTCGGCATAAGAAGAAACACGCCACTTGCAATTGTTCCTGAGTGTGAAGGTATAGGTAAGTCCGTCGGGTGATATTTTCCAGCTTTCGGCACAGCCGGGGGCTATTTTGCCTTCCGAGTCAATAGTAACAAGACCTTCAAAGCAGTTTGCAATAATGTTCTTTGCACCCACATCTGAAATAATCTGAGGGTCAAGGAATTTAGGGTCGCTGTCAATGGGATATATAATCTGTGCGTCACTGCCGTCTTTACCGCAGGCACAAAGACCTAATATCATAAAGAGCACAAGGCAGAGACATATAATTCTTTTAACCATATTTTTCAATCCTTAAATTTATTAAGAAATAAATCAATTTTCTTTATTCGAAATAAATATCACATCTTTATGGTATAATGATATAAAATCCTGAAGAGGTGATATTAAAATGGATACTAAAACCGTAACAATAATGCTCGGTGCCGTATCGGCACTTCTTATTATAAGCATTGTGCTCTTAATTATTTTGCTGAAAAAGAATAATAATAAAGATTATGAGACTCTTTTAGCTCTCCAGAAGGAAAATTCACAAAAAGTGGACACTTTCGCAAAGGAGCTGGGCAGCTCCATAAGGGAAGAATTTTCAAGAAGCCGTATGGAATCTATGGGTGCCCAGAAGGCGCAAAGGCAGGAAATCGGCTCCGCAATTGAAAATATGAATCTCAGGCTGAGTCAGCTTACTAAGGATAACTACGAGTTCAACATCAAAATGTCTGAGCTTATTTCAGGTAAGCTTCTTGATATGCAGAAGAACAACGAGCAGAAGCTTGAGCAGATCAGACTCACCGTTGATGAAAAGCTCAACGAAACCCTTACAAAAAGACTTGATTCATCCTTCAAGGCTGTAAGTGAACAGCTTGAAAATGTTTATAAATCTCTTGGTGAAATGAAGGTGCTTTCCTCGGGTGTTACGGAAAATGTAACCTCCCTTAACCGTATACTCACCAATGTAAAGGCAAGAGGCACCTGGGCAGAGGTTCAGCTTGAGGGTCTTCTTAACGAAACAATTCCCGGAATGTTCGATAAGAATGTTATGACCAATCCTGCTTCAAGGAATATTGTTGAGTTTGCCGTAAAAATTCCTTCGGGTGAGGATAAAAGCGAAATCACTTACCTTCCCATTGACTCAAAATTCCCCGTTGAAGCCTATATCCGCCTTTGCTCTGCCGCAGACAGCGGAGACACTGCAATGGTTGAATATGAAAGAAAGAGCCTTGAGCGCACTATCCTTGATCAGGCTAAGGAAATACGCAAGTATATAAATGAGCCCAATACCACTCCATTTGCAATTATGTATCTTGCAACGGAAGGTCTTTACAGTGAGATTATTTCATCCAAAAACGGTATAGCGGAAAAATGCCAGAACGATTATTCTGTTATGGTTGCGGGACCGAGCACAATTACGGCTCTTCTCAATTCCCTTTCAATCGGCTTCAGGGCAATGGCTATAAACGAAAAAGCCAAAGAGGTAAGGCAGCTTCTTGCCGCCGCAAAGGTTCAGTACGATAAATTCGGTATTGTGCTTGATAAGGCTAAAAAGAAGATTGACGAAGCAGGCAGAAGCCTTGAAGAGGCACAGAGCAGAAACACCATAATTCAGAAAAAGCTCAAGGGTGTTGAGGCTATTGAGCAGGATGCGGCATCTCAGATTTTAGGTTTAGAGGGCGATGATTTTTAAATGAAAACATTAGGCTATTACAACGGGAAATACGATGAAATTGAAAATATGCAGATTCCTATGGGCGACCGTGTCTGCTTTTTCGGTGACGGTGTTTATGATGCCACCTATTCACGCAATTATAAAATATTTACCCTTGACGAGCATATAGACAGATTTTACAGCAGTGCTTCTCAGCTTAAAATTGAGCTTCCTTTAACAAAGGATGAAATGAAAAATCTTCTTAATGAAATGGTCAGGAAGGTGGATACAGACTGTAACTTTGTTTACTGGCAGGCTACAAGAGGTACGGGAATAAGAAATCACGTTTTCCCCACTGACGGCAGTAAGGCTAATATATGGATAACAATAGCGCCCAAGAATATTGTTGACACCTTCTCCGAGGTCAGGCTTATAACAATGGAGGATACACGCTTTCTCCACTGCAACATAAAAACTCTCAACCTTATTCCCGCTGTTATGGCTTCACAGAAGGCTAAGGAAGAAGGCTGTGATGAGGTAGTATACCACAGAAACGGCAGAGTTACGGAATGTGCCCACAGCAATGTGCATATAATTAAGGACGGGGTGTTTATAACTGCACCTACGGATAATCTTATTCTTCCGGGCATTGCAAGGGCTCACCTTTTAAAGGCTTGTAAAAAGCTCGGTATACCCACCGAGGAAAGGGAGTATAATCTCACGGAGCTTTTCTCGGCAGACGAAATCCTTATTTCCTCCGCAGGCTCTCTCGGCCTTCGTGCAAAGGAGCTTGACGGTAAAAAGGTGGGCGGAAAAGCCACTGAGCTTCTCAGAAAAATCCAGAATGAGGTACATAACGAGTTTATGAGTGAAACGGAAGTTTGACAAAGATAAGCTCTGAGGTTATAATATATCGGAAAAGAAGGGCAGGTGAAATATCTTGACAGGCTATCAGAGAGCATATGCAAAAATCAACCTTGATGCAGTGAGCAGAAATTTTGATGCATTGAAGGAAAAAATCGGTAAGGATACTATGGTTATGGCTGTTGTTAAAGCCGATGCCTACGGCCACGGCAGTGTCCGTGTTGCAGAAACGCTTCAGGAAAAGGCAGATTATTTTGCAGTTGCCACACTCAGTGAGGGTATTGAGCTCAGAGCAGCAGGCATAAGAAATCCCATGCTGATTCTCGGTTATACCTCACCTTTGGAATATGAACAGCTTTTAAGGTACAACATAATTCCTGCAATTTACGATGTTGACGAAGCAAGACTTCTTGATTCAGTTGCAAAAAATTCGGGTAAAAAAGCCACTATTCATATTGCAGTTGATACGGGTATGAGCAGAATCGGTTTCAGGGATGACACCGAAGGTGTAAAGGCGGTCAAAGAAATTTCACTGCTTGAAAATATAGTAATTGAAGGTATATTCAGCCATTATGCAACGGCTGACTGTGAGGATAAAGCCTTCTCCAAAGAGCAGAAAAGAAGATTTGACAGCTTTATTGACCTTCTTAAAAAAGAGGGAATTGAAATTCCTGTAAAGCATATGAGTAACAGTGCAGGTGCAATTGAATTTGACGGAAACTATGATATGGTGCGCCTCGGTATTGCTCTTTACGGGCTTTATCCTTCCGATGAGGTTAATAAAACAGCTGTGAAGCTTACTCCCGCAATGGAAGTAATTAGCCATGTAATACATGTCAAGGATATTGAAAAAGGCACGGGTGTAGGCTACGGACAGATTTATACCGCCCCCGATAAAAGGCGTATTGCCACCGTTGCCGTAGGCTATGCCGACGGCTTCAAGCGTTGCCTAACGGGTAAGGGCTATGTACTCATTCACGGCAGAAAAGCTCCCCTGGTGGGCAAGGTCTGTATGGACCAGATTATGGTTGATGTTACTGACATCCCCGATGTAAAGGTGGGGGATAAGGCAGTAATCTTAGGCAAAAGCGGTAATGCGGAAATTACTGCAGAAGAGCTCGGAGCACTTTGCCACAGCTTTTCATATGAGGTTATATGCACCTTTATGCCCAGAATCAGAAGGTTTTACTAAACAACAAGTGCAGGGGGCAGTTTGCTCCCTTTTTAGTTTTGGCTATATTTCATAAAATGGTTGATTTATTCTTTTGTAGTCAGCTTGTTCTAAAAGTGAAATTCTACACGCTCATGCCGCTTGGCACTTACTTTGGCTCATACGAGCGCCAAAGTAAGCAAAGCGCCCTTTTAGGGTGCTACGGGTATACCACGAGCATACAACGGCATTAGTGTCCGCATACAACCCTTACGGGTTGTTCGTACGGGATAGAGATTCGCTTACTTAATCTGATTAAAGTAATGTGTAAAAATTAAGTTGTCGAAATCAGCAACACAAAGTAAGTTGACTAAATGTTGTATTTAAAATCAATCGTGTATTGGAACATAGCCTTAGTTTTATACGCAGAAAGGAAAATGTTATGATACGCTTTGAAAGTGACTACACTCAGGGGGCAACACCCGAAATTATAAAAAGACTAAGTGAAACAAATATGGAAATGACCGGGGGTTACGGTGAGGACGAATACTGTGAAGCCGCCCGTGAAAAAATCAGAGGTGAAATCGGCAACAGTAAAGCGGATGTGCATTTTCTCGTCGGCGGTACACAGACCAATCTGATTTTTATTGCTTCTGCTTTAAGACCTCATCAGGGTGTATTATGTGCTGAAACGGGGCACATCAATGTTCACGAAACGGGCGCAATAGAAAGCTGCGGTCACAAGGTTATGTCACTGCCCTCCGATGACGGTAAAATCACTGCTGAGCAGGTGAAAAATGCGGTGCAGTTTCACCGAGACGACCCCACAATGGAGCACACCGTACAGCCCAAGCTCGTATACATATCCTTCCCGACGGAAAACGGAACGATTTATTCTAAATCAGAGTTAACGGCTCTTTACACCGTCTGCCGTGAAATGAACCTGATTTTATATATTGACGGTGCAAGACTCGGCTACGGTCTTTGCTGTGAAGAAAATGACCTGACCTTAAAAGACATATCAGAGCTTTGTGATGCGTTTTATATCGGCGGCACAAAGGTGGGTGCACTTTTCGGTGAAGCCCTTGTTATAACCAATGATGAATACAAGCAGGACTTCCGTTATATTATCAAGCAGAAGGGTGCAATGTTTGCAAAGGGCAGACTTTTAGGCTTGCAGTTTGACACTCTTTTTGCTGACGGGCTTTATTACAGAATCTCCCGCCACGCTGTTACCCTCGCGGAAAAAATACGCTCCGCTTTTCTTAATAAGGGCATAGAATTTTATTACAATTCACCCACAAATCAGCAGTTCCCCATTCTTACACAGGCACAGTACGACACACTCGCTAAGGATTTTGTTTTCTGCTACTGGGGAAGGAAGGACGAAAAGTACATTGTCCGCTTCTGCACAAGCTGGGCGACAGATGAAAATGATGTAGAAAGGCTTGTAGAAGCAATTGAAAAGATATAAAAAATCGGTCGCAGCTGCGGCCGATTTTTTATATCTTTATATCAGAACAATCCTGTAATCTTGCCTTCCTCGTCAACATCAATTCTTTCTGCTGCGGGAGCCTTGGGAAGACCGGGCATTGTCATAATGTCGCCGGTAAGAACAACGATAAAGCCTGCACCTGCTGAAACCTTTACGTTTCTGACAGTTACGGTAAAGCCTTCGGGAGCGCCGAGCTTTGTCGGGTCGTCGGAAAAGCTGTACTGTGTTTTTGCAACGCAGATGGGCATCTTGTCACAGCCCATTTCTACGAGCTTTTCAATCTGCTTTTTGGCAGAGGGAAGAATAGCAACATCCTTACCGCCGTAAACCTTTGTTACAATAGCCTTGATTTTGTTTTCGATTGTGTCCTCTGCATCGTAGGAGAAGGTGAAGCCTGAGCTGTCCTCTTCTTCACAAAGGCGGCAGACTTCTTTTGCAAGCTCTTCGCCACCCTTGCCGCCTTCAGCCCATACGGTTGAAAGGCAAACATTTACGCCAAGCTCCTTGCACTTTGCAATAACAAACTCGATTTCCTTATCCGTATCCGTGGGGAAACGGTTAACTGCAACCACGCAGGGAAGCTTATATACATTCTTGATGTTTGAAACGTGTCTGAGAAGGTTGGGGATGCCTGCTTCAAGGGCTTCAAGGTTTTCTTCGCCAAGCTGAGTTTTGTTGAGTCCGCCATGCATCTTGAGTGCACGGATTGTTGCAACCATAACAACTGCTGAGGGTGTAAGTCCTGCCATTCTGCACTTGATGTCAAGGAATTTTTCAGCACCGAGGTCAGCGCCGAAGCCTGCTTCGGTGATTGCATAGTCACCCATTTTGAGAGCGGTTTTTGTCGCGATAACAGAGTTACAGCCATGGGCAATGTTTGCGAAGGGTCCGCCGTGAACAAAAGCAGGTGTGCCTTCAAGGGTCTGAACAAGGTTAGGCTTGAGAGCGTCCTTGAGAAGTGCTGTCATGGCGCCTGCTGCATTGAGCTGACCGCAGGTAACGGGCTCGTTCTGATAGTTATAGCCGACGATGATGTTTGAAAGTCTTTCCTTAAGGTCTGTGATTGAGGAAGCAAGGCAAAGAACTGCCATAACCTCGGAAGCAACGGTAATGTCAAAGCCGTCTTCACGGGGGGTACCGTTGATTCTTCCGCCAAGTCCGTCGGTGATGAAGCGGAGCTGTCTGTCATTCATGTCAAGGCAACGCTTCCATGTGATTCTGCGCACATCAATGCCGAGCTTATTGCCCTGCTGAATGTGGTTGTCAAGCATAGCGGCAAGAAGATTGTTTGCGCTTGTGATTGCGTGGAAGTCACCTGTGAAATGAAGGTTGATATCCTCCATGGGAACAACCTGGGCATATCCGCCGCCTGCAGCACCGCCCTTTACGCCGAAAACGGGGCCGAGAGAAGGCTCGCGAAGGGCAACGGTTACCTTTTTGCCTATACGGCTCATACCGTCAGCAAGTCCGATTGTTGTTGTGGTTTTACCTTCACCGGCAGCGGTAGGGGTAATGGCGGTAACAAGAATGAGCTTACCGTCCTTTTTATCCTTTGAATCATTAAGAAGTGAAAGGTCGATTTTTGCCTTGTAATTGCCGTACTGTTCTATGTACTTAAGGTCAACGTCAGCCTTTTTTGCAATTTCTGTTATGTGCTGCATTTTGCACTGCTGTGCAATTTCAATATCGCTTAAATATGCCATGGTCTTTTCCTCCTGCAATTTAATCATTAAGCTGTATTATATATTATTTTTCCGTGATAGTCAAGAAAAGCTGTTCATATCTATTATTCCTGTTCCCGCACCTAATCTGTTGCCCTTGAGCATGTATTCCTTTGCTTTTTTCTGCAAAGATGTGTTTTCGGGATAGTTCCTTTTAAGTATTCTGCGTCTGCCGAAAATTCTTTCAATGGCCTGCTTATCGATTTTCACGCTGTAACAGTGAGTGAAGAGTGAAGAAAAAGCAAGTATGTTACTGTCAGGCGCCATGAATTTTTTGTTGTTATCAAACAAAAGCCAGCTTTCGCAGAAATAATACCTGTATTTATAGTGAGGAAAATATTTTGCAAAAAAATCATTTGCCGACTTAATTGACTCAATGCATTTTTCTTTATCAAGCTTTTCGCCTTGAGGTATATGTACATAAATGAGCTTTTCGCCAAAGGAAAAAGGAAGCTTGTTATAAAGCAGTGTCCTGTTTTTGCATTCATAAAGCTGAAACTGAAGTCTGCCTAGCCTGAAAAGCTCAAAGCTTACATGGTTTTTCAGCCAACCGTAATTTCTGACGCCCTTGTTGCCGTTGTTTTCGCACCATATTCTTATATCGGACATGGTGTCGTAGTATATTTGCTCACTTATACCTGCGGCGCGGTATTTTTCCTTTGTCTTCAGGGCAAGGCTCAGAATCACTGCAAGACGGATAAGGTCATTTTCTTTTTTCAGGCACGAAAAAGAGCCCTTTGAACACTTTTCTGTGCAAAGGGAAATTTTTTCAGGCTGTTTTTCGTTCACAGCCTCCAGTCTCTTAATCAGAGATGTATCCATGCCCAATTTTTTTGCAAGACTTATCATTTTTACCTTCCTGAATGTTTTTTAATATCATACAACCCACCGGATATGCTTGTCAAGGTTAATGTTTGTATTTAAAATAATGAAAAATAATTAAAATTTTTATTGGATTGTATTGCAAAAAATGTTATATTTTGTTAGAATACCAATATGAATGAAAATCTGTGACAGGCGGTGGAGAAAATGAAGCTTCTCGAAGAAAGAATTCTTAAAGACGGACAGGTATTCCCCGGGAATATTCTGAAAGTGGACTCTTTTCTCAACCACCAGATTGATGTTTCCCTTCTTAACAAGATGGGAGAAGAAATAAAAAGATTATATAATGACTGCGGAGTTAACAAAATCCTTACCATTGAAGCATCTGGTATAGGTATTGCTTGTATAGCGGCGCAGTTTTTTGATTGTCCTGTTCTTTTTGCAAAAAAAACAAAAACAAAAAATATTGCTTCAACTGTTTATAAAACACAGGTAAGGTCCTTCACCCACGGTGTGCAGTATGATGTTATTGTGTCAAAGGATTTTATCGGTGAAAACGATACTGTGCTTATCATTGACGATTTTCTTGCTGAGGGCAATGCTCTTCTGGGACTTCTGGATTTGTGCAAGCAGGCAGGTGCAAAGGTTGCAGGCTGTGCAATTGCAGTTGAAAAAGGCTTTCAGAGCGGAAGAAAAAAGGTTGAAGAAAAAGGGGTCCGTGTTGAATCTCTCGCTATTGTTGAATCCATGACCGACGGAACCGTTTCTTTCAGGCAACAGTAATTAATGTAAATAGCCGATAAAAAATCGGTTAAATAAAAAAATCTATGGAGGCAAACCACAATGAAAAAGATTCTCGCAATCGTGCTTGCTGCTGTTATGCTCTTCGCCCTTGCTGCATGCGGCGGAAACAACTCAACAGACGGCAATGCAACAGACGGCAACACAACTAAGGGCATGAGTGAATCACCCATCGCTGCAGTTGAACTCAATGTTGACTATGAAGTTCCCGCAGACTTCAAAATCGGCTTCATCTGCTTACACGATGAAAACTCAACCTACGACCTTAACTTCCTCAACGCTGTTGATAAGATTCAGGAAGCTCTGAAGCTCACAGACGAACAGGTTATCGTTAAGATCAATGTTCCCGAAGGTAACGAATGCTATGTTGCTGCTAAGGACCTTGTTGACGCAGGCTGCAAGATCATCTTCGCTAACTCCTTCGGTCATGAAGATTTCATGATTCAGGCTGCTAAGGAATTCCCCGAAGTTGAATTCTGCCATGCAACAGGTACAAAGGCTCACACAGAAGCCCTTGGCAACCACCACAACGCTTTTGCTTCAATCTATGAAGGCCGTTTCCTTGCAGGTGTTGCTGCAGGTCTCAAGCTTAACGAAATGATCGAAGCAGGCAAGTTCACAGCTGAAGAAGCTAAGATGGGCTATGTTGGTGCTTACACCTATGCAGAAGTTATTTCAGGCTACACATCATTCTACCTTGGCGCTAAGAGCGTATGTCCCACAGTTACAATGGACGTTCAGTTTACAGGCTCATGGTATGATGCAACAGAAGAAAAGAATGCTGCTGAAGCTCTTATCGCAAGAGATTGCAAGCTCATCAGCCAGCACGCTGACTCAATGGGTGCTCCCGGTGCTTGCGAAGCTGCAGGTATCCCCAACGTATCCTACAACGGCAGCACATATGAATCATGCTACGAAACCTTCATCGTTTCCTCAGCAATCAACTGGGCTCCCTACTACAACTACATCATCGGTCAGTATGTAAAGGGCGAAAAGATTGATGCTGACTGGTGCGGCGGTATCGCAGAAGGTTCAGTAGTTCTCACAGGCATCAACCAGGATGTTGCTGCTGAAGGCACATTTGAAAAGATCCAGGCTGTTGTTGAAGACATCAAGGCCGGCACAGTTAAGGTATTTGACACCGCTACATTCACAAAGGATGGCGCAAAGGTTGAATCCTACAAGGCAGACGTTGACACAGATGCAGCTTTCACACCTGACACAGAAGTTATCGCTGACGGTTACTTCCACGAATCAGAATATCGTTCAGCTCCCTGCTTCGACCTCAGAATTGACGGCATCACTCTTCTCAACGAAAAGTTCTGATCAGTTGAAATTATAATAAGCGGGACAGACACTGTCCCGCTTTATCTTGTTTTATTGAATGTTTAAAAAATAATCTTTTTATTAAGGATTGTTTTTTAAGTGTTTAAAAAAGGAGGAATAGCCTTGGCAAATGTTGCAGCAATTGAATTAAAAAACATCACCAAATATTTCGGAAGCAATGCGGCTAACAAAAATGTTAACCTTACTGTAAACCGTGGTGAGATTCTGTCAATTCTTGGTGAAAACGGAAGCGGCAAAACTACTCTTATGAATATGATTGCCGGAATTTATTTCCCCGATGAAGGGCAGATTTTCATTGACGGGAAAGAGGTTGTTATCCGTTCACCGAAGGATGCATTCAAATATAAAATCGGTATGATTCATCAGCACTTCAAGCTGGTTGATGTTTTCTCCGCTACAGAGAATATTATTCTCGGCCTTAAAGAGGGCGGGAAATTCAACCTTAAAAAAGCGGCGGAAAAAATCAAGGAAATCAGTGACAGATACGGTTTTGAAATTGACCCCATGAAAAAAATACATGAAATGTCAGTTTCAGAAAAGCAGACCGTTGAAATTATCAAGGTGCTTTACAGAGGCGCTGATATTCTTATTCTTGACGAGCCTACTGCAGTTCTCACTCCGCAGGAAACACAGAAGCTCTTTGCTGTTCTTCGCAAAATGCGTGAGGACGGAAAGTCAATTATCATTATCACTCACAAGCTTCATGAGGTGCTTTCACTTTCCGACAAGGTTGCTGTTCTCAGGAAAGGTGAGTATGTGGGCACTGTTGAAACTGCAGCAACAAACGAATCTCAGCTTACTGAAATGATGGTTGGCAAAAAGGTTTCTCTCAACATTGACAGAAGCGAAGCAAAGGACTGCGTTGACAGACTTGTTGTAAAGGGTCTTAACTGCGTAAGCCGTGAGGGTGTAAAAATTCTCAACGATATTTCCTTTGTTGCCCGTTCCGGTGAAATACTCGGTATTGCAGGTATCGCAGGCTCAGGTCAGAGAGAGCTTCTTGAAGCCATTGCAGGTCTTCAGAAGGTACAGGAAGGCGAGATTGTATACAACAATCCCAAAACAGGAGAAAGTGACAATCTGCGTGACAAAACTCCCATGCAGATAAGAGAGCTCGGTGTGCGCCTTTCCTTCGTTCCCGAGGACAGACTCGGTATGGGACTTGTTGGTAACATGGACATTATTGATAATATGATGCTCCGCTCTTACCGTAAGGGTAAATCCATGTTCCTTGAAAGAAAAGCTCCCAAGGATCTTGCCGAAAAAATCATCAAGGACCTTGAGGTTGTAACTCCCGACGCAAAAACTCCTGTTCGCCGTCTTTCGGGCGGTAACATTCAGAAGGTTCTCGTCGGCAGAGAAATTGCGGCAGCTCCCACAGTGCTTATGGCCGCATACCCCGTAAGAGGTCTTGATATCGGTGCATCCTATACTATATATAATCTTCTCAACAAGCAGAAGGAAAAGGGTGTTGCTGTTATTTTCGTCGGTGAAGACCTTGACGTTCTTATTGAGCTTTGTGACAGAATTCTTGTTATCGGCTCAGGCAGCATCACAGGTGTTGTTGATGCAAGAACAACCACAAAAGAGGAAATCGGTCTTCTTATGACAAAAACAAAAGAAACACAGGGAGGAGACGCAGAATGAAAAAGACAAATTTTCACATTGTAAAACGTGAGCCCATGGCATGGTATTTCAATATGCTTGTGCGTGCGGCGGCGGTTGTTGCATCTCTGCTTGTTTCCGCTGTTGTTATTATGATGCTCACAAAGAAAAATCCAATTGAAATTTATTCGTCCATGATTTCGGGCGCCTTCGGTTCGAGCTTAAGAATCTGGAGCCTTTTGCAGAATGTTGCAATTCTTCTTTGTATATCTCTTGCAGTTACCCCTGCTTTCAAAATGAAATTCTGGAACTGCGGTGCAGAAGGTCAGGTGCTTGTGGGCGGCCTTGCAACGGTTGCTGTTATGATGTTCCTCGGTGACAGCTTGCCTTACCCCGTGCTTCTTGTTGTGATGATTGTAGCTTCTGTTGTTGCAGGTATTGTGTGGTCGGTAATACCGGCTTTCTTCAAGGCCATGTGGAATACCAATGAAACACTTTTCACTCTTATGATGAACTACGTTGCAATTCAGCTTGTGGCATTTTTCCTTAAGTATTTTGTAAAAAGCGGTTCGGGTATTCTCACTCCCATGCCGGAATACGGTCTTCCTGTTCTTTTCGGTCAATCCTATCTTCTTAACATTATTATAGTTGCAGTTCTTACGGCTCTTGTTTATATCTATCTTAAAAAGACAAAGCAAGGATATGAAATTTCCGTTGTTGGTGAAAGTGAAAACACAGCAAAGTACATAGGTATCAATGTTAAAAAGGTTGTTGTCAGAACACTTATTGTTTCCGGTACCCTTTGCGGTATTGCAGGCTTGCTGCTTGTGGGCGGTACAAATCATACCATAAGCACAACAACTGTAGACGGAAGAGGCTTCACCGCTATCATGGTTTCATGGCTTGCGAAGTTCAACCCGATTTACATGATTTTTACATCCTTCCTTATCGTATTTCTTGAAAAGGGTGCAGGACAGGTTTCAACGGATTTCCGCCTGCCGAACGCAATTTCAGATATTGTGACAGGTATTATTCTCTTCTTCATTATCGGATGTGAATTTTTCCTGCAGTACAAAATCCTTTTATCAAAAAACAGAAAGGAGAATGACTGATGTTAGCCTTTCTTGTAAGTTCAATCAGACTCGGCATGGCATTTCTCTTCGGTTCAACCGGTGAGACCATTACCGAAAAATCCGGTCACCTTAATCTCGGTATTCCCGGTGTTATGTGTGTGGGTGCATCCTGCGGATGCTTTGCAGAATACCTTTACCTTTCAAAGGCAGGCATGAACGCCAATTATTTCCTTGCAGTATTTATTCCTATTATTGCAACGCTTCTGGGTGGCGCAGTGATGGGACTCATATTCAGCTTTCTTACCGTTACCCTGAGAGCTAATCAGAATGTTACAGGTCTTGCACTTACCACCTTCGGTGTAGGCTTGTCAGACTATATGATTGCAGAAACAGGCGCTGTATATTCCAAGGGCAGCAGATACTTTACAATGTCACTTCCCTTTGCCGATGACCTCGGTTGGTTCGGTGAGCTGTTCTTCTCTCACGGTATACTCATTTACCTTGCAATTATTATTGCAGTTGTAACATCCTTCATCCTTTCAAAAACAAGGGTAGGTCTTAATCTCAGAGCTGTTGGTGAAAATCCTGCAACAGCAGATGCTGCAGGTATCAATGTTTCAAGGTACAGATATGCTTCAACCTGCATTGGCTGTGCTATTGCAGGCCTTGGCGGACTTTCATTCATAATGGACTACCTTAACGGTAACTGGGAATACTGTATTGACGCTATCGGCTGGCTTGCTATTGCTTTGGTTATCTTCACCGTGTGGAAGCCCAATCTTGCAATTTTCGGCTCAATTATTTTTGGTGCACTTTACATTGCAAGCAGTTACATTACGGGCGTAAGCTTTGCAAGCAAGGAAATTTTCAAAATGCTTCCTTATGTTGTAACAATTATTGTTCTTATTTTCACAAGCATCCGTGATAAGAAAGAAAACCAGCCACCTCAGGCATTGGGCCTTCCTTATTTCAGAGAAGAGAGATAAAAATAAAACAATTAAAGTTCTTTGGTTACTTTCTTACAAGAAAGTAACGCCCCGCGGCGAGCGGAATTAAAAATGCAGAGTGCAAAGTGCAAAATGCAGAATTGCGGGGAACAAAAACAAACCTGATAACCGTTCACCGCACAGAAAAATATATAATACATATATAGTATAGAAAGAGCAATCCGATGAAATTGGATTGCTCTTTTGTTTGTTGCAAAACAGAATGCAGAGTGAGGAATTCGCAATTCGCAATTGCGCCCGACTTCGGGCGTGGTGGGGGAAATACTCCCCGCCGAATATATTGAGAATGTAGGGAGCAACGTCTTTGACAACTCTATTTTTTGTGGGTGGCTTGCCTCTCCCTTTGGGAGAGGTGTCACGAAGTGACGGAGAGGGCGTTTCTCTTCCACCACTCACCAACCCGCTTATTGCCTTAACTATGTTCCCTTTCACTGCAACCATCCCCGGAGCGCTCATGCCGCTAGGGCACTTCCTTTTGCCGATTGTGGCAAAAGGAAGCAAAAGCACGCTTTTTGCTATACGCATGGTTTTTCCTTTAGCCATATATATGCCCCATTCACCGCATACGCCCTTCGGGCTTACATACGTGTCAGCGTCTTATTGTCCTATACGGAACAAAGTGCAGATAGGCATCAGGTTGGGTGATGGGGCAAAGGGAACAGAACAAATCAACTCAGCGGGCAGGCATTACCCTTTATTGCCATGCTCCCCGCAATTTTGCATTTTGCACTTTGCATTCTGCATTTTCAATTCCCCCCACATATAGAGATAAAAGAGAAAACCCAAGCACTCATACAAGATATAGTGTCTGAATTCCGCTTGAGCACAAAAACACCCGGACAAGAGTACAAAAAGGGATGTATTTGGTTAAAACTTACAAAAAAGATTGCAAAAAACTGTTGACAAAAACAAAAAGAGGTGATAATATATGCAAGCATTCTTTGAGGAAGACCTCGGGGAAGCGGAAAAAGGTCAATGCGAAAAAAGTTGAAAAAACTTTGAAAAAAGTATTGACAAGAGAGTATGTAATGTGATATACTCTTTGAGCTGTCTCGGAAACGGGGTAGCGATTGGACCTTGAAAATTAAACAACGAGATAAGAAAAGGAACCCGAGATTTCGATGGTAA
>JAZSDP010000002.1:0-20513 GCA_045531265.1 Acutalibacteraceae bacterium | reverse complement strand
ATATATAGTTCCGGTAATTGGGATTGATGGGGTGGCCTACGGTGGCAATGGTGACGGCAGGGCCAAAGAGGCAACCTTCCCCGATGGTGATGGGGCCGTCATCGATGAAATTGCAGTTGACGTTGATATAAGTGCCCTTACCGATGAAGATGTGCTTGCCGTAGCAGAAATACAGGGGCGGCTCGATCCAGATGCCCTCTGCAGAGGCGAACATTTCCTTCCACAATGCGATGCGCTTTTCCGCATCTGTCGGGTCGGAATCATTGAAAGCCTTTTGCAGCTGCTTGCCCCGGAGCCGCTCCTCCGGCAGGCCTTCACACATATCAGTGAACAGTTTTCCTGCGGCGATCCGCTCTCGCATGGTCATAGGGGGACCTCCTTATTTGTTGAATGCGGCCCAGGCTTCCGCGTCGAATTCCCGGTTTTTGAAATAGTACTTCTTCTCATCATCTGTAATGGTGCGGATCACCCGGGCGGGATTTCCTGCCGCCAGGGACCAGGCAGGGATGTCCTTGGTTACCACACTGCCTGCGCCGATGACGCAGTTGTCACCGATGGTAACACCGGGGCAGATGACGGAATTGCCGCCGATCCACACATTGTTGCCGATATGGACGGGTATATTGAACTGCATTTGAAGATCTCTGAGCTTCGGCTGAATGGGATGGCCTGCCGTTGCAACTGTAACATTAGGGCCGAACATAACCTTGTCACCTACAAAAATATCAGTGTCGTCAACAAGCGTGAGATTGAAGTTTGCATAAACATATGAGCCGAAGTGCACGTGCTTGCCTGCCCAGTTTGAATGAAGGGGCGGCTCAATATAGCATTCCTCACCTATTTCGGCAAACATACCTTTAAGCATTTCTGCTCTTTTCTCCTGCTCAGAGGGTCTTGTCATATTGAAATCGTAAAGCTTTTCAAGGCAAAGAAGCTGTTCTGCCATTATGTTTTCATCCTCAGGCAGATAAAGTCTGCCCTCAGCCATTCTTTTTTTTGATTCTTCCGTTGTCATAAACATAATTACACACCCCAGAGGTTTTCGGGATAAAAGCCGTCGGCAATTTTCTCTCTTAAAGCTGTAACAACAGATTCCCTGTCCTCTTTATATGTAACGCCGTACCATTTTTCTTTTGTTGAAAGAACTCTTACCTCTGCCTTGCCGTCTTTCAGAACATCGTCAACAACAAAGGGAATAAAATATTCGCACTTAAGCATATTGTCCTTGTTCTTGTTAAGAAAGTCTGCGAAACGTGTTTCAAGCTCTGTCATCATTTCTTTTGTAAAGCCCCAGCAGTTCATTGAAACTGTTGTGCCTTCGGGAATATTTGTCCAGTTTTCGCCGTCTTCGGTAAATGCAATTTTACCGTTACGCTTTTCTATTTTTGTTCTTTCAACTATATCCGTAAGGTATCCTTCTGCATTGGTCTGACAAACGCCTCTTGCAACGCTTCCGTTTTCAGTAAGGGTATTTTCCACAAGAAAGCCCACCATACAGAACTGATACTTGTCACTTTCAGCCTTTTCTCTTGTAAGCTCGTCATAAATAAGCTTAAAGGTTTCACCGCCGTAATAGTCGTCGGAATTGATAACTGCAAAGTTACCGTCAATCATACCTTTGCAGGAAAGCACGGCGTGGCCTGTACCCCAGGGCTTTATTCTGCCATCGGGAACGGCGTAACCTTCGGGAAGGTTGTTTATATCCTGAAATGCATATGCAACCTCAACTACACCGTCGAGCTTGTTGCCGATAATATTTTTAAAATCCTCTTCTATTTCTTTTTTTATAACAAAAACAATTTTATCAAATCCTGCCTTGACTGCATCATAAACAGAGTAATCAAGAATAATCTCTCCGTTAGGACCTACCGGGTCTATCTGCTTGAGTCCGCCGTATCTGCTGCCCATACCCGCAGCCATAATAACAAGTGTTGCTTTGCTCATAATAATACTCCTTTTGTTTTAGATGTTATCAGAGAAATTTGTTTTTTTCTATTCTATCACCAAACTGCACAAATATCAAGGATAAATATGACAGTCTTAAATATTATTAAAGAACTTGACATAAAAAAGAATAAATGTTATTATAACAATGTAAATAAATGTTTAACAGAAGGAGTGAATGTAATGGAAGACGTAATCAACCTCATTGCAATGATTTTTGATACTATCAAAAGATATCTTTTCCTCATTCTCGGCAGAGCTGACGAGCTTGAGAAGGACGAAACTGCTGAAGAAGAAAAATAATAATTAAAAATGTAAGCTGTCATCTATAACGGGATGACAGCTTGTTTTTTTATATTTTAACCTTGTTTTTTTGAAGGCAACTGAGCCACAATAATCGCTCCGAACATAAGCACACAGCCTATGCCTTCTTTCAGGGTGGGCACCTGATGAAGTATAACAAGGGAAGTCAGCACAGCAAAAACCGATTCCAGGCTCATAATCATTGAAGCCAGGGTCGGTTCTGTTTTTTTCTGACCTACAATTTGCAAGGTGTATGCCACACCGCTTGAAAATATACCCGCATAGGCAATTGAGGGTGCCGCAGACATAATTGCATTTATGTCAACGCCTTCAATAATAACCATCGGCAGAAAGCTTACGGCACTTGCAACGGCAAACTGCACTGCCGAAAGACGAACACCGTCAACATCAGACGAAACCTTATCAATTACAAGAATGTGTACGGAGTAAAGTGCGGCACATATAAGCACATAAACATCGGAAATACGGATTGTGTTATCTTCTTTTACGCAAAGAAGGTAAAGTGCAACCAGTGACACGGCAACACAGACCCAGATTACGGGGCGCACCTTCTTTTTCATAAAAATTGAAAAGATAGGAACAAGAAGGATATAAAGCGCTGTTATAAAGCCTGCTTTACCAGGCTCCGTACCCTCATCAATACCAAGCTGCTGAAAAACAGAGGCGAGACAAAGTGCAACACCGCACAGAAAACCTGCTGTAAAAAGCTTTTTATAATCCTTTTTTTCTGTTTTTCTGTAAACACCGTTTTTCTTTTTTATCCCGTCAAGGGTGAATATAACAGGCAGAAGAACAACTGCACCGAGAATATTTCTCAGGCAGATAAATGTAAAGGGACTCACATATTCCGCGCCTGTTGTCTGAGCAACAAAGGCACTGCCCCATATAAATGCAGCTATGAGTAAAAGTCCTGAGCCTATGAGATTGTTTTTCTTATCCTTTTGCATTTTTATTTTACCTTTCAAGAAAGCGCCGGTATATATTTGCCTAAAAATTGGAACAGATAAAAGGCAAGGGGAGCAAAAACAAGGGAGGGTGTATAATTCGCCACCTTGAATTTTCCGAGGCCCGTAAGGTTAAGCCCCAATGCCATAATCATAAGCGAGCCTACGCAGGTAATTTCCGCAATAGCTCCGTCGGAAAGAAGGGGAGCAAGAACTCCGGATAAAAGAACAAGGGCACCCTGAAAGACAAAAACGAAAATTGCCGCAAAGGGAACACCGATTCCAAGGGAAGAAGCAAGCATCATTGACGAGAAAAAGTCAAGGGTGCTTTTTGTAAAAATCATCGTGTGGTCACCCTTAAGTCCCGAATTGAGTGAGCCGACTATAGTCATAGCGCCCACACAGAAAACGAGGGATGCCGTAACAAAGCCCTCCGTTACGCTCACCTTATCGGAATTGACTTTTTTCAGCTTTGAGGAAAGGAAATCTCCCGCCTTACCCAGCTTTCCGTCAATATCAACAGCAGTGCCAACAATTGCGCCAAGCACCATAGCTACTATGGAAACAAGAACATTTTCACCCTTGAGCATACCTTGTATACCGATAAGGATTGTGCAAAAGCCTATACCGACCATAACGGCATCGCTGTATTTTTTTGAAATACCCTTTTTGAAAACAAGGCCTATTAAACTTCCCGCAAGGACAGTTGCAACATTAACAAAAACTCCAACCATATTTTTTATTTACCCACTGCTTCGGAAACTGCCTTCGCAAGCTGGTCGGGGCAGGATGTACCCTTGAAGCCGCAACGGATACCTGAAAGTCTTTTTATTACCTCTTCTGCGGTCATTCCCTCGGCAAGGGCTGCAACGCCCTGAGTGTTACCTGAACAGCCGCCCATAAAACGGATGTTTTTTACAATTCCGTCTTCAATTTCAAACCTGAGACCTCTTGAGCATACGCCCTTGGGTGTGTATTTATATTCCATAATATTGTTCCTCCGTAATTATTTTGAATGTTACTATCATAAATTACGGACAGGAATTTGTCAAGAGAGAATGTATAAAAGAGCCATAATCAGCATTTCATCTCCGCCGTCACTCAGAAGTATAAAAAGCAAAGCAATAAGCAGTGCACTGTCTCTGTCACCGTTAAGTGGAGGGTTGCTTTTCTGCTGACTGCAATCACCGTTACCGCACCCGTTATACCAGAAATCTCTGTGCACTGCTTTTCCCTGCCTTTTCAGTCCCTTAATAAGGGGATTATTGACATAATTTTAAGTATCTGTACCGCCTCATCAACCTTGCTTCTGCGCTCTTGTGACAGCATAGGCTTTAATGTGTTGAGAAGCTTTATTCTCTGATCTTCAGGCTGATTACGGAGTTTATTCAAAAGGCGCATTATTTTAGCCATGCTTTCTCCGTCAAAGGGTATATCACCGAAAGGAAAGCTGTTCCCTTGCCCTTTTTCGCTCTGATGCCTTTCTTTTTTGTTACCGTCTCCCGAAGCACCGGAGCCGAACATTTCTGCTGCCATCGTGCTTAAATTTTCCACATCCTCATCGCTCAGTGCCGAAAGCATTTCATTGACCTTATTAAGGTCAATATCACCTAAATCCATCACTCATTCCCGTCCTTCTCCTTATTGAGTTTTTTCATAAGCTTCTGTGCAAATGGTGACGAAAGGAAGCTTTTAAGCTTATCCGAATCTGAAAGTATATCTCTGACTCTATCCGCTTCATCGTCACTGAGATATTTTTTCAGCAGTTCATCCTTTTTGCCTTCTTTTGCTTCATTTATCATAGAATTTATCTGTTCGGAGGAAAGTTTTGTCCCATTATCCATTGAAAAACCACCTGACTTGTGATAATATATATTAAATCTTATGAGTTGAAAGGGCGGTTTATGAATGAAGGTTCTTGTCTGGTCCGATTCCCACGGCAGAAAGGAGCTTCTCCTCAGAATGCTTGAAAAAGAGCCCGAATGTAAAACCGTGTTTTTCCTCGGCGACGGGATGAAGGAAGCCGAATGGGCAAAAGAAAACTACCCCGACCGTAAATTCATCCTCGTCAAGGGCAACAACGATTTGTACTATTCTTATGATTTATATGCCTACAAGCATATTGAGGGCGTTACCTTTATGGCTTGCCACGGTGATGCTTTAGGAGTAAGATTTTCGCTTCGGGAGCTTTTTAATAAGGCTGATTCCGTAAGAGCACACATTGCCCTTTACGGGCATACTCACGTGCCGAATGTTCAGGGTGACTCCTATTCAGGGGTATGTGCAGTGAATCCCGGAGCACTCTGTAACGGAAAATACTGTGTAATAAACATAGAAAAAGGCGATTACACAATAGAACACAAATCAATTATGTAATTTTTGCCGCAAGGCTTAAATAGAATTTAAAAACAAAAAAATCAAAAGAAAGAAGGAAATAATATGGCAGAATTGTTTGATGTATTTCTGAATTTCGACCTTAGTGTTTTCCAGTGGATTCAGTCAATCCAGACAGGTATTCTCAACACAATTATGGTCGTAATCACCACCCTCGGTGACGAAGGTATATTCTTCATCGCTCTCGGACTTGTTCTTATGTGCTTTAAAAAGCACCGTAAGGCAGGTATGGCTGTTCTTGTTGCTCTTCTTGTTATGGAGGTGGGTAACAACCTCATTCTTAAAGAGCTTATTGCAAGACCCCGTCCCTTCTTCATCTTCAACCCTGATGAAATTCCCCTTGACCACAAAAACTACGCAGAAATTTTTGAAAAGGCAACAGCCGCAGTTGAAAGACTCCCCGAGCTTGCCGCAAGATGGGTTGACACCTACCGTTTTCCCAACCTTGTACACGCTCCTTCAAGCTGGTCCTTCCCCTCAGGCCACACCTCATCAGCCTTTGCGGCAGCAATTGCAGTTCTGTGGTATAACAGAAAAATCGGTATTCCCACAGTAGTTTTTGCCGCACTTATGGGCTTTTCAAGAATCTATGTTCAGGTTCACTACTGCACAGACGTAATCGCAGGTGTACTTGTAGGTGTTGTTTATGCACTTATCGGTGTTCTTATTGTTAAATTCCTCTTCCCCGTTCTTGACAAATATGTTTTCAGTAAGATTGAGGAAGCTATTAAAAATAAGAAAGCTAAGAAAGCGTAAATAAAGAAAAAAGAAGTGCTGCCCCGAAGGGCGGCACTTCTTTTCTTTACAAGTCAAGCTCATTTATTTTTTCCCTCAGCCTCTGAAAATCCTCCAAAGCGGCAGGCTTGTTGCTTTCATTTCTTAAAAGAGCCGAAGGATGGAAAGTACCCATAAACAGAATTCCGCCCTTTTCTATAAACTGCCCGTGTTGAGCTGTTACCCTGAAATCGGGTGAGATAAGCCTCTGTGCCGCAATTCTGCCGAGGCAGACAATAATTTTCGGCCTTATAATTTTAACCTGCTCACGAAGCCACCTGATGCACATATCCTGCTCCTCGGGCTTCGGGTCACGGTTATGAGGCGGACGGCATTTTACAATGTTTGCAATATAAATGTTTTTGTTTCTGTCAAGGTCAATAAGCTCAAGATATTTATCAAGCAGCTGACCGCTTTTGCCAACAAAGGGCTCACCTTCAATATCCTCCTGCTCACCGGGGCCTTCGCCTACAAACATCACCTTTGTATCGGTGTTACCTACACCGAAAACCACCTGACGGGCACCCTCACGAAGTCCGCAGGCATTACAGTTGAGACATTCATTTTTTAAACTTTCCATTTGTCCGACCTCCTTTTTTATATTTTATTACACTTATTTTACCACAAATTTATATTTTTTCAATTTCATTGTTGAATTTAATTCCGATATGTTGTAAAATAAGTCTTGTATAAATATATTTATTAATATTGGAGGACAGTTAAAATGAACAGACCTGTTTTAGTTGAAACATCAGCAAGACATATCCACGTAAGCCGCAGAGTGCTTGATATCCTTTTTGGTGAAGGCTATGAGCTTACAAAGAAAAAGGATCTTTCTCAGCCCGGTCAGTACGCTTGTGAAGAAAGAGTTCAGGTAATCGGACCCAAGGGCAGCTTCCCCGGCGTATCAATTCTCGGTCCCGTTCGTCCCGAAACCCAGGTCGAGCTTTCTGCAGGCGATGCGCGTTCAATCGGTGTTAAGGCTCCCATCCGTGAAAGCGGTGACCTTGAAGGCAGCGGCGGCTGTAAGCTCGTTGGCCCCAAGGGTGAGGTTGAACTTAATGACGGCGTTATTATTGCAAAAAGACATATCCATATGACTCCTGCCGATGCAGAAAAATACGGCCTTACCGACAAGCAGATTGTTGACGTTAAGGTTGAATCCGACGGCCGTGCACTCACCTTCGGTGATGTTATCGTAAGAGTCAGCCCCTCATATGCCCTTGCAATGCACATTGATACCGACGAAAGCAATGCGGCATCATGTGTACCAGGTATGGAAGGCGACATTATCTGATTCTAAATTCTTCGGGGCTGTTCGCTTTTAAGGCGGACAGCCTTTTTTATCTTGTGCAAAGGAGGTTTTTATATGAAGAAAATACTGAAAAGGCTTCTGCTTTCTCTTGTTATTATTTCTGTCATTGGCATTTCTGCTTATATCGGTATTTCTCTTAACCATGAAAGCCTCTTTCCACGGGAAACCGCAACACAAACCACGGTCACAACAACTGTACCTACAACAGAGGCACCCACACAGGTACAAACAACACAGCCGCCAACGGTAACAGAAACACCCGTTATTGATTTTTCTGATTTTTCAATTATTGATATCTGTCCCTTATCCCTTGCAAGCGGCTCATGGGACGTTGCTCACTGCCAGGGTATTGCCGTTGATATGAAGAATGAATATATTTATTATTCATATACCCACACATTTGTAAAATGTGATTTCAAGGGTAATGTGATAGGCACAATAACGGGTATCAGGGGTCATCTTGGCGATTTATGCTTTAACGAGGATGACGGAAAGGTATATTCCTCTCTAAACCCTCCGGGTAAAAAGGCTCTTTATGTTGCAATAATTGATGTGGATAATCTTGATGAAATCGGTCTTAATGCCGTAAAAAGCGGTCTTATCCGTACGGTGCACCTTAAGGATGCATATGCCGATTTCAAAGCAAGGGTTACCGTGAACGAGAAGGAATACAGAAGAAGATACGGCGTTACGGGTCTTGACGGAATTACCTTCGGGCCTTCCTTTGACAATGGCGACGGCAATTACCTGACCGTTGCCTGCGGAATTTACTCCCAGCCTGAAAGACCTGACAACAATTATCAGGTGCTTTTGCAATATGATGTGCAGACCTGGTGGAAAATTTACTCCGAGCCCCTTTCATATAAAACCTACCACAAATCTGGTCCTGCCTGCGACGGAAAATATTTCCTTTACACGGGTAATACACATTACGGTGTTCAGACAATGACCTATTTTGATGAGATGAATCTTTGGCTTCTGAATGTTTATCCCACCAAAAAAAGTGATTTCCGAAAGTATACTCTTTTTACAATTGACGGTGATATAAGACCCGTTGAGCAAGAGCTTGTCGGTCAGCCTGAGCCTGATGTGCAGAAGGTGCTTACACTTTACCGTGACGGTGACTATGACAGTAAAAACGATATTTACGGTTGGTATTCAAAAAAAGGCAGTCTTGGAATTGATTATATAGGTGACTGCTTGTTCTATATAATCCACCCCTTTGAAACCTGGTATGAAACTCAGACCGCCGTTGCTTATTTATATGTATGGGACAGCTCACAGAGTTTGCCCTTTACCCTTGCGGCAGGAATTAGTGATGATTATAAAATAACAAAAAAGAAAGCAATATCAAACTGAAGGAGATAATGATGAACAATAACTTTTTTGCTATGCACAGCAGAATGAAATATATTAACCGTTGGGCGCTTATGCGCAACACAAGGGAAGAAAATATCAGCGAGCATAGCGGCGATGTGGCAGTTATTGCCCACGCTCTTTGTGTTCTGGGCAATATCCGTTTCGGCAAAAGCCTGAATGCGGAAAGAGCCGCTTTCTTAGGCCTTTACCACGATATGCCCGAAATTATAACCGGTGATATGCCCACCCCTGTAAAATATCACAGCGAGGAAATGAAAAAGGCCTATGCCCGTGTTGAGGATATGGCAAGTGAAAAGCTTCTTTCTATGCTTCCCGAGGATATGAAGGAATACTACGAGAGTGCTTTTTTCAAAAAAGACGAGGATGAATACCTTTGGAAATTAGTTAAAGCAGCCGATAAAATTTCAGCCCTTATAAAATGTATTGAAGAAAAGAAGGCAGGAAACCTTGAATTTTCAAAGGCTCTTGAAAGCACACAAAGAGCGATTGAAAATATGAAGCTGCCCGAAGCAGACGAATTCCTCCGTGAGTTTATTCCCGGCTTTTATCTCAGCCTTGACGAGCAGAATATTTAAATTGAAGCTGAGATGAATATTCAGTAAATTTGTTGACAAAAATCCTTATAAATGTTAAATTATATCCAAAGGCTTATGCCAAAAAACAACGAAAAGGAGACTTGATTATGGAACTCAAGGGTTCAAAAACCGAAAAAAATCTTATGGAAGCTTTTGCCGGTGAATCACAGGCAAGAAACAAATACACCTACTTCGCATCAGTTGCAAAAAAGGAAGGCTATCAGCAGATAGCAGCTATTTTTGAGCAGACTGCAAACAACGAAAAGGAACACGCAAAAATGTGGTTCAAGGCTCTCGGTGAGCTGGGTAACACAGCAGAAAACCTTGCAGCTGCAGCCGCAGGCGAAAACTATGAATGGACAGATATGTACGCTAACTTTGCAAAAGAGGCTGAGGAGGAAGGCTTTACAGACCTTGCAGCAAAATTCAGAATGGTTGCAGAAATTGAAAAGAGCCACGAGGAAAGATACCGTGCGCTGCTTTCAAATGTTGAAATGCAGAAGGTATTTGAAAAGAGTGAGGAAACAATGTGGGAATGCCGTAACTGCGGTCATCTTGTAATGGGCAAGAAGGCTCCCGAAATCTGCCCCGTATGTGCTCATCCTCAGAGCTACTTTGAAGTAAGAAAAGAAAATTATTAATCATAAGCATAAAAAATCGGCGTTGCGATGCAACGCCGATTTTTTGTCACTATATTTTGACATTAAATACATAATATGATAAACTATAATAGATTAATTATTCAAAGGAGGTTGCTGTATGGAGTTTATTACCGCAGTTTCAAGATATATTCTTCCTGCCGTTACCTTTATCCTTCTAACAAAATGTATTATGACCCTGCTTTTCGGTCACCCGAAGGAGAAAATATACGGCTACATAATCGATATGAAAACGGGAGAAAAATATGCCCTTAATATGTGGGAAACCTCAATAGGCAGAAGTAACTCCTGCGATATAACCGTAACCTATAACACTGTTTCCCGTTCCCACGCCGTAATTTCAAGAAGAATTGACGGCTGGTATGTATATGACCTTAATTCAAAATCAGGAATCAAGATAAACGGAGTTATGTGCGAAAAGAAGGCAACGGTAAATAACGGCGATATCATCAGCCTTAGCAATATACATTTCAGGTTCGAGGTAGTTGACGACCCCGTTCAGCCCGTAGGCAAGAAAAAGAAGAAATCAAAGCAGAACGCTTCACCTGCCGAGGCTCCTCATATACAGAAAAATCATCAGCATATGCCCACACAGGACTTTGAAGAGGATTTTATCTCTGAGCAGGAATTTTACGGCAACTTCCAAAGAGATCAGGCGGAACAGAATAAAAAGAGCGCACCTCAGAACAATAGCAGTGCTCACACATCAAAAACCTCATATACAATCGAAACACCAAATCAGCCGCCTAAAAGAAGGGTTTATTACCAACCCCGCCTTATCAATAAAGACAGCGGCGAAGTATACATCCTTTGCGGTAACGAGGTTTCAATCGGCACGGGTATGAAGTGCGATATCAGACTCCGCAGCCGTGAAATTGCCCGTATGCAGGCACTTTTAGTCCTTTATGAGGACGGCTGGGCAATTCAGAACGAGGCACCGGGCGGCGGCACCTTCCTGAATACCCACAAGGTCACCACACCTCAGCTTCTTTTTGACGGGGACATAATCGCTCTGGGTGACGAAAGACTTTACTACAAAACCAACAGATAAGGAGGAACAAAAATGGCAACCAAGCTTTCAGCAAGAGAAAAGCTCAGAAGAAAATACCGTTATGTTGACCGTTCATTCATCCTTTTTCTGTTAACGCTGTTTCAGGTCGTGTCATTCACTCCTGTAATTCTCGCTGATGGAGAGATACATTTCAAGGTCACCTTTATGCTTTTAGGCTATATTCTTTTTGAGTGGATTTATGTTTCCTTTATGCATACGGTGATGAAGAAAATCAACTTTGAACTTGAATTTATAGCCTTTTTTCTCAGCGGTATCGGCCTTTGCCTTTCGGCAAGCGTTAACGAGAACAGTATGTTAAAGCAGCTTATTACCGTTGTGGGCGGTGTTATAGTTTACGATATACTGCTGTGGTACCTTAAGGATGTTAAAAGAGTTATGGCAATAAGACCCTTTCTTATGGCCTTCACTTTGATTTTCTTTGCGGGCTCTTTCCTTTATATTTATAAATTCGTGGGTGCAATCAACGGTGCATACAACTGGATTTCTGTTAAAGGCATCACCCTTCAGCCTTCGGAATTCGTTAAAATAGCCTTCGTTTTCGTAGGTGCCGCAACACTTGACAAGCTTCTTACAGCAAAAAATATTTATCTTTACATTCTTTTTGCAATGGGATGTATCGGTATTCTTTTCCTTATGAAGGACTTCGGTACGGCACTTATTTTCTTCTTCACCTTCATCGTTATTGCCTTTATGCGCTCGGGTGATGTGCGTTCAATCATATTCATCTGCGTTGCGGCTTTAATCGGTGCAGTGCTTATCCTTTATTTCCGTCCCCATGTTATGGCACGCTTTGAAGCCTACCGCCACGTTTGGGAGGATGCCTACGGAAGAGGCTACCAGCAGACCAGAGTGCTTATGTATTCCGTCAGCGGCGGTCTGCAGGGCCTGGGAGTGGGCAACGGTAAGCTCCGTCACGTTTACGCTTCAACAACGGACCTTGTATTCGGTATGATTTGTGAGGAGTTAGGTCTTCTTATTGCTTTTGCAATTGTTGTCGCTTTTGCTTTTATTGCTATATATGCAGTCAAAAGCTCAAAAAGTGCACCCTCAACCTTCTATTCAATTTCAGCCTGCTCTGCGGCGGCTATGATACTTTTCCAGACCTGCCTTAATATTTTCGGCATCACCGACCTTCTGCCCCTTACAGGTGTTACTCTGCCATTCATAAGTCAGGGCGGTTCGAGTATGGTATGCTGTTGGGCACTGTTTGCCTTTATCAAGGCGGCGGATATCAGGGCATATCCTAAAATGTACAAAACATAAAGGAGGCAGAATAAATGAGAAATACAACCAAAAGAACATACATCATTCTCTTTCTCATCGGTGCCTTCTTTATTGGCCTTGGAATAATGATTTATACCTTTGTCACTAACGGCGACAGCTGGGTCGCCCACAGAGCCAACAGCCATATTTATTCAAACGGTGAGCTCACTGTAGCAGGCACGATATACGACCGTGACGGAAAAATCCTTGTTTCCACACAGAACGGGAAGCGAGTTTTTAACGATGACTCTTCTGTGAGAAAAGCCACCCTTCATGTTGTGGGTGACAGCGGCGGATATATTGCAACGGGTGTGCAGAATCTTTACCGTTCAAACCTTGTCGGCTACAATTTTGTTGACGGCATATATAACACCCTCACCGATGCCGAGGGCTGTGACATAAAGCTGACAATTGACAGCGATGTGAGCAAAGCGGCATACCAAGCGCTGAACGGCAGAAAGGGCACCGTTATGGTGTATAACTACAAAACAGGCGAAACTATCTGTATGGTTTCAGCTCCTACCTATGACCCGAAGTATAAGCCTTCTAACGACGAGCTGAACTCCTCAAAATATGAAGGTGTTTACCTTAACCGAGCCCTTTCCGGTGTTTTCACTCCCGGTTCAACCTTTAAAATCGTAACAACAATTGCGGCAATCGAAAACCTTCCCGACCTTTATTCAAAAAAGTTCAAGTGCAACGGTAAATATGAAACGGGTGCAGGTGAGGTTATATGTAACGGTGTTCACGGAACGGTCAACCTTGAAAGAGGCCTGAATGTTTCCTGCAACTGTGTTTTTGCTCAACTCGCCAATGAAGTCGGTAAGGATGTTATGACACAGACAATGCGCGACCTTGGCTTTACAAAAAAGGTAACCGTCAGCAAGGCGACCACTGTAAGAAGCTCCTTTGATGTTTCAAAAAGCACAAAGCTTGACCTCGGCTGGGCAGGTATCGGCCAGTACACCACCCTCATAAATCCCTGTCAGATGCTTATGCTTATGGGTGCAGTTGCCAATGAGGGAATAGCAATGACACCTTATGTTGTTGAGGAATCCTCAGAGATTATGGATGTAAAGAACAAGCAGAACACAGCGGTGAAGCTTTCAGCAGAAACGGCAAACAAGGTTAAAAAGCTTATGCGCTCCAATGTCAAAAATTATTACAGCGACAGCAGATTCCCGAATCTTGAAATGTGCGGAAAAACGGGCACTGCCGAGGTAAAGGGAGAAAAAAGCCACGCCTGGTTTGTTGGCTTTTCACAAAAAGCAGACCTTCCTTATGCAATTGTCGTTTGCATACAGAACGGCGGCTGGGGCTTCAATGAAGCTGTTCCCGTTGCTAATAAAACTATGCAGGCAGTGTTAAGTATAAGTTAAGGGAGCGACATCAAGTCGCTCCCTTAACTTATACTTACCGCTTATTCAACGGGCTTATAATGTCTCAGATTAGAGTCGATAAACAGTGCACCTAAATCAAGTGCGTGGAAAACTGTTCCGTCCTCCATGGGAAGCACAGTGATGTCCTCACCTTCGCCGCCGAAGTTATCAATAAGCTTGTATTCATACATAATTCTGTCAAAATACTTTTCAACGGTACCGCCCTCAAGGTCGATTTTGTAAACGGCTCTTGTTTTATCGTTGGTTGCGGCATACATTTCACCCTGATACATCTCTGCACCCTGAATCTCGTCAACAGTACCCGCAAGCTCAACAGTTCCCACATACTCAAGAGTTTCAAGGTCATAGCAATAAAATTCCTTTGTATCGTTGCATTCGCCGATATAGAAAACGCCTCTTTCACCGTCACAGCATACCCAGGGGCAACCGTTAGTCATCATTTCCTTGCTGAATACAACCTTTTTGCCCGTAAATTCAAGAGTTTCGGCATCGTAAACGGCTACCATAGGATAATTGTAATCACCGCTGTCCTCAAGACCTGCGTAAATATATCCGTTATAATAGCTGATTCCGCCCACATGCTGAGGGTTGTATTCTTCAAGTCCTTCAAAGGGCTTCAGATTGCGAAGAACTGTTTCTTCCGTTTCAATGTCAACCTTCACTATGGTGCTTTTGCCGCTGAAATACCAGTATTCACCGTCGGTTGTAACACCCTGACTTCTTGAAAGGGTTTCAATACCCACCGTTCTTGTTGCCGATTCAAAGGGATAAATATCACCGTTGAAAAGTGCATTTATATTAGCCGTAAGAGTAAAAATCAATGCCAGAATTGTTGAAATAATTTTTGTTGCTGATTCCATAATATTTCCTCCTGAATTTATTATTTAGTTTATGATAGCATAACTTGGAAGATTTTTCAACTAAAATAAACCTTGACAGAATATTTTTTGTAATATATAATACAGATGAAAAGAGGTGTTACCGACAGACGGTTACGCCCTCAGAAAATTATGCAAAATAACCGCTAACTTTCCTAGGGTTGGGCGGTTATTTTTTTGTGCTTTTGATACTCAGTATGTAACCTGTGCCTGCAACAAGAACAAGAACTATCATTGCTAAATATTCCACAGCATCACCCCCCCCTGATATTTGTCAGAGGGAAAAGCCTCTGCAAAAAAAGAGGACCAACCGCCTACCTTTATGGTAACACCGTGACGATTTTAGCATAAAAGAAAGTTTTTGGCAATTTTTTTGGCAAAATCTATTGACTATAACCTTGGGTTACAGTGTATATTTAAGATAAAAGGAGGCAAAAAAATGAGAATCAAAGATGTTATCGCTCAGACTGAACTCACAGGCAGAGCAATCAGGCTTTACATAGAAAACGAACTGGTAACACCCGACTTTGGCGTAACTAACTCAGGAAGAAGAAGTATTAACTTTTCACAGGAAGATGTTGAAAACCTGAAAAAGATTGCAACATTGAGAAAAGCAGGCTTTTCAATTGCAGAAATAAAATCGCTGCAAAAAGGCGGCGAAGAATGCAGAAAAACCGTTTTTGAATTTATTGAAAAGACAACCGAAAAGATTGAAGCCGACACTGCTGTCGTTGAAGGCCTACAACTTCTTATGCAGAAAGAAACAGTCAACATTAATACCGTGTGCGAAAGTCTGAAGACTCCTACAGTTGATAAAAAATTGCCGAAGGAAGACATGAAAGCCGATGAAAATGAAATATACACAACAGCAGGTGTTCTCGGCTTTGGTGCCTGGATGATTATGGTGCTGATACAATTTTTTAATCATATTAAAGCCTTCAGATTTCTTATGATTGATGACTACCAGATTTTCGGTTTAAGATTAGGCATTCATGCATTTACTGCTTTTTTATGTGTATTTCTAATTGCAATAAACAGAAAAAGAAAAAAATCAATAAAACCTAAAAATACTTCAGGTTTTTCTTTCACTGCAACACTGCTGTTGATTTTTTCAATTCAACTGGTATTCTTCAATATGTTGTTCACTTTTATAGGACCAAGTTTTTGCTCATTGACAACCAATCCGAAAAATTATCTGAAACTTGACAACTATGTTGAACTTTACAAAGAACCTATATATGACTTGTTTCCCACATCAATACACCGTGACGCTAAATCGGTGAAAAGAATAATGAATTTTAAAGTAACAACTTATCCTGAAACAACCAAGTATTATTACAGACACAGATACACTATAGACCCTGATTTTGATATAGTTGCTGAGTGGCAACTTCCCGAGGAAGGTTATAAAACGGCAAAAAATTACGCCACAAATTATGTGAGAGAAATAATAGATGAAGAAAAAAAGGGTGATTGGAACTTTATTTATTTCAATGAAGAAAACAAAGATATAAATGAGTACTATTATTTTCTTATATTCGCATACAACGATAAAACCAAAACAGTGCGTTATATAATTTCATACTGTATGGATGCCGCCGACGGAACTTATCAACCCTACTTTCTCTCCCTTGATTGGTAAAATGAATTGCCTTGTGGCATGAATTGATTTCATCATGAATTGGCTTCGCCATAAATTGCAACGCTTTGCATTACTAACTACTTGCTACTAAAAAACCGCATTTACCGAAAACGGTAAATGCGGTTTTTGTAATCACTGAGCTGCGCCGGGTCTGCCGCAGCACTTTTTGTATTTCTTTCCGCTTCCGCAGGGGCAGGGGTCATTTACGCCAACCTTCTTTTTATCGTTGCGGACTGTTCTGCCCTTTTCGCTTCCGTCACCTGAGCCCGTGGCTGAGGTAACCTTTGCAACCTGCTCACGCTTAACCTCTTCGTCGGTCTTGAACTGAGCTGAAAGCACAACTCTTACCGTATCGTCACGGATTGAAGATGTCATTTCGTCGAACATATCAAAGCTGAGCTCTCTGAATGCAATTACGGGGTCCTTCTGACCGTAGGCAAGAAGACCCACACTGCGCTTGAGCTCGTCCATAGCGTCAATGTAATCCATCCATTTAAGGTCAACATTACGAAGGAGCATTGCTCTTTCAATTTCGCGCATAGCCTCTTCACCGTACTTTTCTTCTCTTTCATCGTGAAGTGCGTGAGCTCTTTCGGTGAGCATTTCATATATTTCGTCTGCCTTCATTTTTTCGTCGGACTTAAAATCATCCTCAGTTGTGAGCCAGCCGAGATATTTTTCTCTGAGTGCACCAAGGTGCCATTCATCGTAAGGAATATTTGACGGGCAGAAGAATTCAACGGTGTCACCTATGGAATCGTCAATCATCTTTGTGATAACGGGCTTCATATCCTCGCCCTTGAGCACCTTGTCACGCTGACCGTAAATAATCTCTCTCTGACGGTTCATAACATCGTCAAAGGCGAGAACATTTCTTCTCACGGCAAAGTTGTTGCCCTCAACCTTCTTCTGGGCTGATTCAACCTGCTTGGTTATCATACCTACCTCAATAGGCATATCGTTATCCACTGGAAGGGTGTTCATAATGTTATACATTCTGTCACCGCCGAAAAGACGGAGCAGGTCATCCTGCATTGAAAGGTAGAAACGGCTTTCACCCGGGTCGCCCTGACGGCCTGAACGGCCGCGGAGCTGATTGTCAATTCGTCTTGAATCGTGGCGCTCCGTACCGATGATGAAAAGGCCGCCTGCTTCCCTTACCTGCTGAGCTTCAGTGGCAATTTCCGCTTTATACTTAGCTTCAAGCTCCTTGAATTTCTGACGGGCTTCAATAATATCCTCGTTATCAGTGTCACCGAAGGCGGTAGCTTCAGCAATAAGCTCTTCAGGATATTCCAGCTTTCTCATTTCGCTTTTTGCAAGGAATTCAGCGTTACCGCCAAGCATAATATCCGTGCCTCGGCCCGCCATATTGGTAGCAATTGTAACAGCACCTAATTTACCTGCCTGTGCTACGATTTCAGCTTCCTTTTCGTGATGCTTTGCGTTAAGAACATTATGCTTTATACCTCTCTTTTTAAGTGCGGCAGAAAGCTTTTCACTCTTTTCAATTGAAATTGTACCCACGAGAACGGGCTGACCCTTTTCGTGGCATTTGAGAATCTGCTCAATGATTGCATTGAACTTGAACTGCTCTGTCTGATAAATAACGTCGTTGTTGTCGGTTCTTGCAAGGGGCTTATTTGTAGGAATTTCAACAGCGTCAAGAGAATAGATTTCTCTGAATTCGTTAACCTCTGTCATAGCTGTACCGGTCATACCGGAAAGCTTTTTGTAAAGGCGGAAATAGTTCTGGAAGGTGATTGTTGCAAGGGTTTTGTTTTCTCTTGCAATTTTTACATTTTCTTTGGCTTCAATTGCCTGATGAAGACCGTCGTTATAGCGTCTTCCTATCATAATACGGCCTGTGAATTCGTCAACGATAAGCACCTGACCGTCTTTTACCACATAGTCAATGTCCCTTGTCATAACGCCGTGGGCTCTTATGGCAATGTTTATGTGGTGAGAAAGAGTAAGATGCTCAGGGTCTGAAAGGTTATCAACATTAAAGAAGCGTTCTGCCTTTTGAATACCGCTTTTGGTAAGGTTTGCACTTTTTGCCTTTTCGTCAATAATATAGTCTGCGCCCGTTTCCTTTGCAACATCCTCAAGGTTAACCTTTGAATCGGTTTCTGCAATTTTATAGCACTTGAGAGTTTTTACAAAGGTGTTTGCAATCTGATAAAGCTCAGAGGACTGACCGCCCATACCTGAAATGATAAGGGGGGTTCTTGCTTCGTCAATAAGGATGGAGTCAACCTCGTCCACAATGGCAAAGTTATGGCCTCTCTGCACCTTCTGGTCAATATACTGCACCATATTGTCACGCAGATAGTCAAAGCCCATTTCGTTGTTTGTGCCGTAGGTAATGTCAGCCTTATAGGCTTCGCGGCGTTCTTCAGTATCAAGTCCGTTTACAATAAGACCTACGGTAAGACCGAGGAAGCGGTAAACCTTGCCCATCCATTCACTGTCTCGGCGTGCAAGGTAATCGTTTACTGTAACAATGTGCACACCGTCGCCGCTGAGAGCGTTAAGGTAAGCGGGAAGGGTAGCAACAAGGGTTTTACCTTCACCGGTTTTCATTTCTGCAATTCTGCCCTGATGAAGAACCATACCGCCCATAATCTGCACGGGGAAGTGCTTCATTCCCAATACTCGCCAGGATGCCTCGCGGCAGGTAGCAAAGGCTTCGGGAAGGATAGAATCAAGGCTTTCGCCGTTTGCGAGTCTTTCCTTGAATTCGGGAGTTTTTGCTTTAAGCTCAGCATCCGTTAATTTTGAATACTCCTCTTCAAGTGAGAGCACCTTATCAACGGTAGGCTTTATTCTTTTAATTTCCTTGGTGGAATAATCACCGAAAAGCTTTTTAAGTAAGCCCATTTATATCACCTCATAGTTTTATTTTGAGACTGTTTTTTATGTGTATAATCATCTAATTATAGCACAAAACAAAATGTGTTGCAACTGTTTATATTAATAAGTGTAAAAAAGCTCCTCGCTGTCACGCAAGAACAGTGCAATTTGTTTTGCCACGGTGCTTTTACCGTGGAGCTTTTATCTGACATTTTATAAAACTATACTTAAAAGTTTTATAATAGGTCAGGTAAAAGCTCCGCGGCAAAAAAATTACTGATGACTGAAAGATTTATTGAAACATAAATAATAAAAGGATAACCCCTCAGTCTTTTTGCTTCGCAAGAATCCAGCTCCCCTGAAAGGGGCGCCTCTGCGATGTGGTGACTTCGTCACAATTGGAACCCCTCAGTCACAACCTTCGGTTGCGACAGCTTTCGCTCCGCGAACGGGCGCCCTTTTGTCAGCTTAGCTGACATTTTTTGCTCCGCAAACGGGCACTCCCTCGTCACTTCGTGACACTCCCTCTAACAGAGGGAACTACCTAACAGGGGAATTACCTTTCAGGAGAGCCTCTGCGATGTGGTAACTCATACAAAAAAGCGGCTGAGAAACTCTCAACCGCTTTTGAATTCAGATTTAATTATGCAAGCTCTGCGAAGTACTTGATTGTACGAACCATCTGGCTTGTGTATGAGTTTTCGTTGTCGTACCATGCAACAACCTGAACCTGATAAAGACCGTCGCTGATCTTTGTTACCATTGTCTGAGTAGCATCGAAGAGTGAACCATATCTGATACCAACGATATCGGATGAAACGAGTTCTTCTTCTGTGTAACCGAAGGATTCGGAAGCAGCAGCCTTCATAGCAGCGTTGATGCCTTCCTTAGTTACGTCGTCACCCTTAACAACTGCAACAAGGATAGTTGTTGAGCCTGTGGGAGTGGGAACTCTCTGAGCTGAGCCGATAAGCTTGCCGTTGAGTTCGGGAATTACAAGGCCGATAGCCTTAGCAGCACCTGTTGAGTTGGGAACGATGTTTGCAGCAGCTGCACGTGCTCTTCTGAGGTCACCCTTTCTGTGAGGACCGTC
>JAZSDP010000025.1:0-2186 GCA_045531265.1 Acutalibacteraceae bacterium | reverse complement strand
TCTTCTTCTGATAAATATTCCTGCGTTTCAGGGATAGGGGGAGTATTTTCAGATGCATTGTCTTTGAGTATAGCATCATCTCTTTGTGAATAAAAACCGTCAAGTATCATAATTGCTTGGTCGCATTCTTCTGATGTGTATTCTTTACCACCATATAAATTTATACATTCCTGTATTTTTTCTTCGGGTAACCCTACTTCATATGCATGAGCAATAACATCATCGACAGTTGTTGCTGATATATGTTCTGCCTTGTCTAAAAAGGCAAAACATATTGTAATTATTGATAAAATAACAAATATTTTTCTCATATGTTTTATCATAAATTTTCACCGCCTATAATAAATATCATATTTTTATTGGTTATAATCATTATATCTCACTATATATTTATAGTCAAGAAAAAACAAAACAATAAGTTGTAAAATGAAAACTCCAATTAATTTTCAAAGTAAACGCACCTTGGATAATAAATACTTGTTGCATTTACTTTGAAAGTATAAATGTTGCATTTAGTCTGAAAGTAAAAGATAAAAGAAACAGATCCCAAACATATACTTCCCCATGGGGAAGTATTGCGTTTACTTTGAAGGTAAAATAGTTCATAATAATTGTATACCATAATCATGAAAGGAGCTCGATTATTATGAGCAAACATTTGACATTAGATGAAAGGGTGACCATACAAGTAGGTCTTACTGAAAACAAAACTTTAGGAGAGATAGCAAAAGAACTGGGCAAATCGCGCTCAACTATCTCAAGAGAAATTCGTAAACACACTGTAATCAAAAGAAACGGAGTTTACGGAAAAGGATTTAATGAGTGTAAATATCGTTATGAGTGCAGAGAAACAGGCATATGCGAAACAAAACCTGACTGCGTAACAAAGAATTGTCGTTTCTGCAAAGAATGCAACAGTAACTGCCCAAAATTTAAAAGAGAAGTGTGTAGCAAATTGAATTCACCACCTTACGTATGTAATGGATGTTCCCATAAGTCAAAGTGCACTCTTGAAAAGAAGATGTATGATGCCAAACAGGCTGACAAGGAGTACAGAACAGTTCTGTCAGACTCCAGAGAAGGATTCAATCTGACTGATAGCGAGTTTCGTAGCATTGATTCTTTTGCTTCTGAGTGTATTGATCGTGGTTTGTCAGTATACAACATCATACACAACCACTCTGACGTAGTAATGTGCTCTGAAAGCACACTATACAGACTGATACATAGTGGTTCTCTTTCAGCAAGAACCATCGATCTTCCACGTGCAGTAAAGTTCAAAGTGCGCAAAGGCAAGAAAAAACAGATGAAAGTTGACAAGAAATGCACGGTTAACCGCAGCTATGAGGATTTCAAAAAATATATATCCGAAAATCCTGATACACTTGTTACAGAAATGGATACTGTAGAAGGCAAGAAGGGTGGCAAAGTTTTTCTGACTTTTATGATTCCTAACTGTAGCATGATGCTTGCTTTTATAAGAGAACGTAATGATTCAAAGTCGGTAACAGATGTGATAGACTGGCTGTACAACACTATTCCGGAAGATGCATTCAACGCAATATTCAAGGTTATTCTCACTGACAACGGCGCGGAGTTTTCCAACCCAACTGCGATTGAATTCTGCGGTAATATTAAGCGTTCCAACGTCTTTTACTGCGATCCTTACGCTTCATATGAAAAACCCAGAGTCGAGAATAATCATACTTTGATTAGAAGAATCATCCCTAAAGGTACTTCGTTTGATCACCTTAATCAAGATGATATCGACCTTATGATGTCTCATATCAATTCTTATTCACGCAAAAACCTGAATGGTTTTTCGCCTGCTGAATTATTCGTGAAGTTTTACGGTTATGAGGTGTTGCATTTACTCAGACAGCAAATTATCCCCAACGATAAAATTGTTCTTACACCTAAACTTTTTAAAAAATAATTCCTTGTTTTTACAATAGAAAACTGTTGCATTTACCCTGAATGTAAAAAAAATCGACTTGTTCAGGGTTAGCTTTGCTATACCCTTTTTTAGATTTTAACTTATTATTTTTTATGCACAATCATCATAATTGCACACTTTTATCATTATTTTGTATCGTAATATTAAATCGTTCTTATGTTGATTTCAAAGTAAACGCAACACCATTGCATTTACTTTGAAGGTGTTGCGTTTACTTTGACAATTAACC
>JAZSDP010000094.1:0-46690 GCA_045531265.1 Acutalibacteraceae bacterium | reverse complement strand
AGAGTTGCTGACAATATGAGAAATGTTGCCGTTACAGAGGGTGACAAGGTAGAAGCACAGCTTAAATTCGGTTGGGAAATCGACGCTTATCCCGTAAACGAAATCGCAGAAAGCGTTGACGCTGTTTCCCTTTCCGACGTAAAGGCTCTCACCGATGAATACTACGAAAAATATGACATCATCCTTGAGGGCAGAGATCCTGCCGAATTCAGAAAGCACGTTGAGGTTCAGGCTCAGATTGAGCTCGGCTTTGAGCGCTTCCTTAAAGAGAAGAACTATCAGGCTATTGTAACCCACTTCGGTGACCTTGGTGCACTCAAACAGCTTCCCGGGCTTGCAATCCAGAGACTTATGGAAAAAGGCTACGGCTTCGGTGCAGAGGGCGACTGGAAGGTTGCCGCAATGGTAAGGCTTATGAAGCTTATGACCGAAGGTATGAAGGATGCAAAGGGTACTTCAATGCTTGAGGACTATACATACAACCTTGTTCCGGGTAAGGAAGGTATTCTTCAGGCACATATGCTTGAAATCTGCCCCTCAATTGCAGAAGGTCCCATCAGCATTAAATGTAAGCCCCTTTCAATGGGAGAAAGAGAAGACCCCGCAAGACTTGTTTTCACCTCAAAGGAAGGACCCGGTATCGCCTGCTCACTTGTTGACCTCGGCCACCGCTTCCGCCTTATCATCAATGAGGTAGACTGCATTAAAACCGAAAAGGATATGCCCTCACTTCCCACAGCAACAAACTTCTGGGTACCCAGACCCGACTTCTATACCGGCATTGAAGCCTGGACAATCGCAGGCGGTGCACACCACACAGCCTTCTCCTATGATGTTACCACGGAGCAGATGCTCGCCTGGGCTGAAAATATGGGCATTGAGGCTGTTGTTATCGGCAAGAACACAAACATTACCGACTTCAAGCGTGAGCTCAGACTCAACGAAGTTTATTACAGATGAGGTGCATAAATGGATAAGGCACTTATTATAAAAGAAGGCAGAACTGCCCTGGGTATTGAATTCGGATCAACAAGAGTAAAGGCAGTTCTTATAGATGAAGGCTGTACTCCCCTGGCGTCAGGCAGCTACGAATGGGAAAACAGACTGGAAAACGGATACTGGACCTATTCCCTCACTGAGGTGCACACAGCACTTAAAAGCTGCTTCAAGGCACTTAAAGAGGATATAAAAGAAAATTACGGCTGTGATTTCACCACAACGGGTGCTATAGGTATTTCAGGTATGATGCACGGCTACCTTGCCTTTGATAAAAAGGGCAAGCTTCTTACACCCTTCAGAACCTGGAGAAACACCACAACGGGAGAAGCGGCAGAAAAGCTCACCGCCGCACTTAATTTCAACATCCCTCAGCGCTGGACAAGTGCTCACACATATCAGGCAATTCTTTCAAGGGAAGACCATGTTCCCGAAGTCGCATATGTTACAACCCTTGCAGGCTATGTTCACTATATGCTTACGGGTGTGAATGCCGTGGGTATAGGTGAAGCTTCGGGTATTTTTCCCATTGACAGCAACACTCTCGATTATGATGAGAGAATGGTTGAAATTTTTGATGAGCTGACCGCAAAGGAAGGCTTTACCAAAAAGCTCCGTGAAATCTTTCCGAAGGTGCTCCCTGCAGGTGCTAATGCAGGTTACCTTACACAAAAGGGTGCACTTATGCTTGACGAAAGCGGAGAATTTTCCGTGGGTATTCCCTTTGCCCCTTGCGAGGGTGATGCAGGCACGGGAATGACTGCCACCAACAGCGTAAGAGAAAGAACGGGTAATGTTTCTGCAGGTACATCTGTTTTTGCAATGCTTGTTCTGGAAAATAAGCTTTCAAAGGTATACCCCGAAATTGATATGGTAACCACCCCCACAGGCAAACCCGTTGCAATGGTACACTGCAACAACTGTACAGGTGATATAAATGCCTGGGCAAATCTTTTTACCGAATTTGCAAGAGCTATCGGCTCAGACATAAGTAAGGGTAAGGTTTTTGACCTTATGTATGAAATGGCAGGCAAGGGCGAAAAGGATTGCGGCGGACTTTTAAGCTATAATTTCTATTCGGGCGAGCCCGTTGCTTACTGTGACGAGGGCAGACCTATGTTCCTTCGCACACCGGACAGCCGTATGACTCTTCCGAATTTTATGAGAGCTCACATTTATTCGGCAATGGCTTCACTGAAGCTTGGCATGGACCTTCTTTTCAGAAACGAAAGTGTTGAGCTTGACGAGCTTTATGGCCACGGCGGATATTACATCTATCCCGGTGTAGGTCAGTCCGTTACCGCTGCGGCGGCAGGCACAGCGGTTTCCGTTATGAAAACCGCAGGCGAAGGCGGACCCTACGGTATGGCACTGCTTGCTCTTTACTCCCTTCTCGGCAAAGGCGAGGCACTTGAGGATTTCCTTATAAATGTTGCCTTCAAGGATGCAGAGTGTGTTACCGTCCAGCCTGACGAAGAGGACATCAAGGGACTCGAAAAATATATCGAAAGATATAAGGCAGGCCTTGAGGCTGAAAGAGCTGCTTGTAAGGTAAAATAAACATAAATTATAAAACCGCTGAAAAAACTGAGAAATCAGTTATTACAGCGGTTTTTAGTTTAGAATCGCTTTTTAATTTTCGCTGAAATTATGGTGACAACCGGAGGAATTACTCCGCACAGTATATACACCGTGACAACTAAAAAAGTCGAAGCATAAAAATATTCACCTAACATCATACCAAATATAAACCCGGGTAAGCCCAATACAATTGAAGTAATATTTACAGCTTCATGCAGCCAAGATGCAGAGGTCATAACCGGTCCCAAAATATTATTTAACAGCAACGCCATAAACCACGAAGAAAACACGGTTACGGCAAAGCTCTTCCACTCATTTTCAGGTTGCTTGCTCAGATATACACCTACCACTGAAAAGGCAACACAAATCACCACGGCCGCCAAAACTGCAACCGCCACATCAGCTCTGTTAGACTTTAAAAAAAGAAAATGAGAGCCCCATGCAACGGCACACATTGAAATGTATGTTACCAAAACGATCTTGAAGCATTTTGCAATTGTTTTCATAACGAAACCTCCCTTTTGTTTTTTCAGTTTCAGTATATGTAAATTAAAGTAAAAAGTAAAGCAACAGTTTGTTGCAACGGGTATTTTATTAACTTTTATGGCAAAACTTTCTTGAAAAACAAAAAAGATTGGCAGTTGCTTACGCAACTGCCGTTACTTTTATTTGTGGCACATTCCTGCTGAGGGGCATCCATCACAGCCTCCGCCGCAGGAGCAGGACTTACCCTCAGCTTTGTCTTTTCTCATTTTCAGCACAATGGCGACAATAATCAGAAGAAGCACTGCACCCACAAGGATTGTGCCACCGTTAGCAGATAAAAACTCCGTCATTGTTTTTCACCTCATTTTCATTTTGTCTTTGCTTTTGCGGCAGGTCTTACCATCATAAACAGAATGAATCCGAGCACAGCCACTGCGGCAATCATACCTAAAATATTACCGTTGCCGGTGAAAAGTGAGCCGAACTGATAAATAATAAGAGCTACGGCATAAGCGAAAATACACTGATAAGAAATAGCAAAGGCAGTCCATTTCCAGTTGTTCATTTCTCTTTTGATTGCGCCCATAGCCGCAAAGCAGGGAGCACAGAGAAGGTTGAAGGCAAGGAATGAATAAGCTGAAACGGGAGTAAACATATTCTGCATTGCCGTCCAGATTTCACGACCTGCTTCCGATACCTCGGCACTGCCTAAAAGCACACCGAAGGTGGAAACAACATTTTCTTTTGCAATAAGACCCGTTATGGTAGCAACGGCACTCTGCCAGTTACCGAAGCCGACGGGTGTGAATATCCATGCAAAAGCGTTACCGATAGCGGCAAGAACTGAGTTGTTAAGGTCGTCAACCATACCTATTCTGCCGTTAGTGAAGCCGAAGCTCTGCAAAAACCAGAGGACAACCGTTGAAAGAAGAATTACGGTGCTTGCCTTTTTAACAAAGGACCAGCCTCTTTCCCAGGTGGAGCGAAGAACATTTTTAAGGGGAGGCATATGGTAAGCGGGAAGCTCCATTACAAAGGGAGCTACATCACCGCCGAAAAGCTTTGTTTTTTTGAGCATAATGCCCGAAACAACAATTGCACCGATACCGAGAAAATATGCGCTTGGAGCTACCCATGAGGCTTCACCGAAAAGGGCACCCGCAATAAGAGCGATTACGGGAAGCTTTGCCGAGCAGGGCATAAATGTAGTAGTCATAACCGTCATTTTACGGTCACGGTCGCTTTCAATTGTTCTTGATGCCATAATACCCGGCACACCGCAGCCCGTACCTACGAGCATAGGAATAAAGGATTTGCCCGATAAGCCGAATTTTCTGAAAAGCTTATCAAGAACAAAGGCGATACGGGACATATATCCGCAGCCTTCAAGGAAAGCGAGAAACAGAAACAGCACAAAAATCTGAGGTACAAAGCCTAAAACTGCACCAACACCGCCGACTATACCGTCAAGAATAAGGCTCTGAAGCCAATCGGCGCAATTTAAATTTACAAGCAGAGCCTCAACAAGGGTCGGGATACCGGGAACATCAACATCGAAAAAGCGGAAGCCCTCTCCGAACACCCCTTCGTTCATAAAGTCGGTTACATATGTGCCGACGGTTGAAACAGATATGTAGTAAATCAAAAAGATTACAACGGCAAAAATGGGAAGTGCAAGGAAACGGTTTGTTACAACACGGTCAATTTTATCCGACACCGTAAGTCCGTTTTTGTTTTTCTTTTTGTAGGAATCACGGAGAATCCTTGCAACATAATCGTATCTTTCGTTTGTAATAATAGCCTCTGAGTCGTCATCGAACTCCTCTTCAACGTGACGGATATCCTTTTCAATGTGAGAGAGCACCTCAGGGCTGATTTTCAGCTTTTCAATAACCTTGCTGTCCCTTTCAAAAAGCTTAACGGCGTACCATCTCTGCTCCTCGTCGGGAAGCTCGTGAAGAATTGCTTCTTCAATATGAGCAAGGGCGTGTTCAACCTCACCGGAAAAATTATGCTGAGGCACCCTTCTGCCCTTTGCCGCCGCCTTAACGGAAAGCTCCACGGCCTCGGTAAGACCTGTTTCCTTAAGTGCGGATATTTCAACTATAGGACAGCCAAGCTCAATTGAAAGCATATCAATATTGATTTTATCCCCGTTTCTTCTCACAACATCCGTCATATTTATTGCAATTACAACGGGAATGCCCAGCTCTGTGAGCTGACTTGTGAGGTAAAGGTTTCTTTCAAGGTTGGTGCCGTCAACAAGGTTGAGAATAACATCAGGCTTTTCGTCAACAAGATAGTTTCTTGCAACAACCTCCTCAAGAGTATAGGGAGAAAGAGAATATATACCGGGAAGGTCAACAACGGTGATATCACTGTTCTTTTTTACCTTACCTTCTTTTTTTTCAACGGTTACTCCCGGCCAGTTTCCTACAAACTGATTTGAGCCGGTAAGTGCATTGAAAAGAGTAGTTTTTCCGCAGTTGGGATTACCTGCAAGAGCAACCTTTATGCCCATATTTTGTATCATCCTTTCAAAGCTTATTAGTTATAACTAACTCTTTCGGCAAATAAAACAGACTTGCCGAAAGTCAAAACAGAAATCCGTTTATTTTATTTCTTCAACATCAATCATCTGTGCATCGGCTTTTCTTAAGGAAAGCTCATAGCCCCTTACAAAAAGCTCCATAGGGTCACCGAGAGGCGCTACCTTTCTTATATAAATTTCAACGCCCTTTGTTATACCCATATCCATAATTCTGCGCTTGATTGCGCCCTCGCCGTTCACCTTTATGACCTTTGCTCTGTGACCGACCTTAATATCCTTTAGTGTCATAGCTGTACCTCCCGTACGGTAATATATAAGCAAGTGTCGGTTAGTTTATTCTAACTCAACACACATAAATCACAGTTAGTCTTCACTAACTATACGAGATGATACTACATTTTTCTTTGAAAGTCAATAGTTTTTTTGGAAAAACGAGGAATTTTTTTGCTTTGCAAAGGTTGATATCGGAGTGGCGTTCACCGAGGGTGATGACCGCTGTAATGCCTCATCCGTCGGCAGTGCCGACAGTCTTATGTTATCTATCAAGAAAAACCTCTCCGTCAATGCTACGCATTGCCACCTCTCCTTTCAGCAGAGGCAAGACTCGGCTCTCCTGATTGGCAAACACCAAACCCCCGAAGGGTCAGACCTCAGGGGTTTGGTGCTTTCACTAAGGAGAATAGAACTAAAAGTTGGGACGAATTGGTTTGGTTTTTAACCCCTCAGTCAAGACTTCGTCTTGACAGCTCCCCTTAAAAGGGGAGCCGAGCCTTGCCGTCCCTTTTAAGAAAAGGGGGACCGCGTTAGCGGTGGAAGGGTCAAGATGCATCACCGATTGCACGGAAGAAGCCCGTAATTTTTTCGATGATGTTTCTGATGAATGCGATGATGTTGTTAATTATATTAACAAGCTTGCTTTCGCTGTCGCCCTCGGTAAGGTCACCGAGGTTACCGAAGATATCATCTATACCGCCTGAGGTGTCTGAGCCGGCTGCACCCTTTTCCTTTGCTTCAACAGTAACAGGGAAATCGGGCATTGTGAAATAAAGGAATGAAGAGGTATCTGTTACCATATTTTCGGGAGTAAATTCGTTGCCGTTCTGGTCATAGACAACCCAGCCTGCAAATTTATCACCGAGTTCATGTATAACGATAGCTTTTTCGCCGTAGGCGCAGGGATTAGCCTTACAGTTGATGCAGTTGATGTCCCAAACGAGGTTGAGAACCATATCTTCGCGCATAGCATCGTTAACCTTAAAGGTATCGTTTTCAATGGGATTATAAACTGCCCTAAGAGTATAATTGCCGCTCTTTTCGGGACGCCAGGTAAATCTTGTCTGATAAGCGATATCTTCCATAACAAGTTCGCCGTTTACATAAAGGTCATATGTGCCCTTGGGCTTTGTCTGGTAGTCACCTGTTGAGATCATATATTCATCATTGCCGTAGGCTTTGATTGAGGGGTTGACTTCACGGGGTTCAACGATGAGTTTAAAGTTTATTTCATTAGAATAATTGTTGTTTGACGGTTTGATTCTTGCTTTTGCATTTTCATATTCATTAACGGATGAAGTATCATATGAAATATTAGAAAAACTCTCAATTGTAAATTTTCCGCAATTAGCAGTAAGTCTTTCAACTAAATTTTTCAATGAGCTGAATGTAAGCTCATATCCGATTCCTACGCGCACTTCAGGAACAATAGAGTTACCTTCATCATCTATAAATGAAGCCGTAAGTTTTTCAACATTTATTACCATTGAAATATTAACTGCACTTTCAGTTGTATCATCAGGAGTAAATACAACACCAACAACATTGCTACCGCCTTTTAATGCCTGTGAGGGGTCAGCAACAGCAAATGTTCCGGGAATAGTTGTAGTACCGCCAACTATTGTGAGATCGGCTGCTGTGAGTCCTTCCTTATATGTAACACTTTGAATGGTGGGGAATTCACTTATTGTAGGTTCACTTGTGTCACCCTGTGTTCTAACATAAATGTATAGATTTATTGTTTCATACCCACTGCAAACAACTTTTGCAGAATAATATCCGCTCTCGTTTACTTTTGTGCTGCTTTTTGTCCAGCTCCATTTTGCTGATGTTAAAACCTCTCCTGTAAGCTGACATTTTACGGCAACACCGGTAATATCAGAAGTACTTAATCTTTTTCCAGCTACAACATCTGTTGCTGTAGGAACAGCGGCAGGATCAACAAATTCCATTGTTGCTTTTTTTACAGGGAAAGTTACATTGGGAGATCGGTTAATTTCAAATCCAATATATAAATTTGAATCATCAGGAATAAACTTAATGCTTGCACGCTCATTATCATTATCTGATGGCATATATTCAGGGTCAATAAAATCAAAATGTCCAGCAACGGTTTTACCTGTTGCCGTTCCATCCTCTGTTACAATACCGCCGGAAAGTGTTATATGCTCTCCAACTTTTTGTGTATAATACATTTCTCCACTTGCAGTCGGCCATTCAACAACATTAGCCTCTGTCAGAGCAACCGCTTCCGCACTTGCATAAAAGGGCACTACCGATAACATCATCATTAGTGCCAATATGATTGATAATAATTTTTTTGTTTTCATATTTTTCTTCCTTTCTGTAATTGTGTTTTGTGTTTCACCTCTCAGTCACTTCGTGACAGCTCTCCTCACGAGGAGAGCCTTTTTTGCCTCTCCTTTTAAGGAGAGGTGTCAGCGTAGCTGACGGAGAGGTTTTTGTTACTCCCTCAGTCACAACCTGACGGCTTTGCCGCAGACGGAGGGAGTTCTCCGTTAACCTATTTACGAAAAGAAAAAAATATCAGGCGATTGTTTTTGCAATTTCAACTGCTTGCTCAAAAGTGATGCCGGATTGGAAGTGTATTCTATATTGGCTCTCTTTGAACATTCCTTCACCAATGTCAATCAAAACGGTATAATCGATTTTACATATTCCGTTTTCCAGCTCGGTCACAACAACATCTATGCCGCTAACTGTCAGGCTTTGAATATTCTTTGCAACACTGTTTGAATAACCGACAGTCTGCTCTGTTCTGTGTTCATCTAACCGGATTGTGCAATTATTTGTCATATTAAAATTGATTTTATGGTTATAGATAATAACATCACTTCGTGTATGCTCATAATCCACAATTCCCCATTCATCCGTAAGCATGGCAGTGGGCAGAACAATGTCCGTAAAGCCTTCTTTTTCAAGAATGTCAATCATTTCACCGGATTTATATTTTATTTCTTCCGGCTTTTTGTCAAGGTCTTCAACATTGATACTCACACTGTTGCCGAAAATGCTGTAAATGCCTTCCTTTAAATCAAGGATGAAATCATTGTCGGAGCTTGAAACGGCAAAAAGCCCTGCCGCAAGAAGCAAAGCCGAAATTGCGGCAACCAGCAGAATCCGTTTAAATCGCAGGGTGGTCCTTTTCTCTTTTTGCCCGAATTCTTTTTTCAGTTTTTCTGTGTCACTGAATTCAAGCACAAGGCTGTCATCAATTGCATCAATGGCGGCGATAAGGGTGTTAACATCAATATTCATGCCGTCACCCCTTCCGTCTTTTTTATGAATTGCACCATTTCTGTGCGGAATCTTGAAAGTCTTTTGCGGATTGCCGCCTCATTCATACCTGTAATCTCCGAAAGTGCGGCATAAGAATCCATATACCAGTAACGGCGGATGAAAAGCATCTGATTTTCACGGCTAAGAGAATGTACAAAGTCGTTAATTGCCTTTGTAACCGCTTTCAGGTCATACTGCTCCTCAACAGAAAAAGATGAAGAAACCAGTTCGTCAAGTTCATCAAAGCACTGTGTATGTACATCGGCACGCTTTTTTGCCGAGTTATAGCGACAGCGCTTGAGGGATGTATTTTTGACAATGCGGAGAACAAAGGTGAGCAGAGGGTTTGGATTTTCCGGCGGTATAACATTCCACACACCGAGATAGGAATCGTTTACACACTCCTCACTGTCCTCTTTGTTGCCCAGAACATTATAGGCAACCTGCATACATTTTGTACCGTACTTTTTAGACAGCTCGTCAATCGCTCTTTCCGAGCGCGCATTGAAAAGCTCGATTATCTTACTGTCTTCCATTCGGCACTCACCTCCTGAAAAAATATTTAGTTTTCCTTTCGATAAATAGGTTATCACATACATACTACCCGTTTAAAGCCCTTTGTGACAAAAAAAGTGAAAATTTTTTTGAGAAAATTGAAGCACAATAAAACGCCCTCGGACGAAACTTAAAAATCAGGGGACAGTTAGCGTAAAAAACTAACTGTCCCCTGTGTTGTTCCTAAATAATACTTATTAATCTATATACCCCATAACAAATTCCTTTGACTTTTCGAAGCACTCCCTGCCCTTTTTAAAAACCGTAACAATTGTCCAGGCGTGGTTGCCTATTATGCCGTCGCCCTTGAATTCGCCGTAAGGTACACCGTAGCTTTTCAGCTCCTTCATAAGGTCAAAGGCCTCATATCTGAGCCAGTCCCTTGTGCACCAGGTAACAAATGTGGGCGGAAACCTTTCGCTTATCTTAGGGCTTGCAAGCTTGCCTTCATCTGTTTTAAGCCAGGCTATTGCATCCTGCTTGCTTCTGCCTAAAAATGAGGTCGCCATCATTTTCATATCGGGGAATTTTGACTGCTTTTTGCTGTCATCAAGAAGGCTTTCAAGGTTATAACAACCGCAGTGGGATATCATAGCCTTTACGGAAAATTCATCACGGTGCCTGAAGGTAAGACCCGCCTTTTGGAGAAGGCTCTTATCGGCTATAGCAGAAGCAAGGTACATTACATAATAACCGCCTGCACTCTCACCTGCAATTACAATGTTATCCGTGTCAAGATTGTACTTTTCCCTGTTGTCAAAAAGAAAATCTATTGCATCGTAAATTTCCTGAATTGAATCGGGATACTGCTTCTGGGGTGCTACGGTGTAGCTGATGCTTGCAGTGAAAAAGCCTTCCTTTGCCCAAGAAGAAATATAGTTATTTCTCATTTCCGTTATACCCGAAATCCAACCGCCGCCGTGGATGTAAATGAGCACCGGCTTCTTTTTGCCTTCAAGGTCCTTGCGGTGAAGAATATTGATATACTGCTTTTTCTCCTTTCCGTAGGGCACCTTCTTTTCGTATATCAGCTCCTTGGGTGTGGGTCGGTATAAGAGCGCATAGGCAAGACCTTCCGTAAAATTATACCAATACTGACCTGCCATACCTCTGAGGTATATTTTTCTGTCCATATTCATCACTCCAAGGTTTATTTAATAGCCTTATTCACTGTAAGGCTCTTTACCTGCGGTGCAAAGCTTTCCTGGTTGTTGAAAAGCACCTCGCCGCTGTTCCACAGCACGATTTCGTTTTCGCCTTCCATGAGCTCAACATCAAAGGTCATTGTTTTGTAATTATAAAGTGAATAGGTGTTTCTTGTGAATACATTTTTGCTTTCACCGTTAACGGTATATGTGAGCATTGTTTCAATCAGGTCAACATTATAGGCGTGATAGCCGCCCTCACGGTTGTTTGCATAGTTGAGGGTGATTCTGTATGAGCCTTCCTCGGGAGCGTTTACTTTAAAGGAAGCTTTTCCGCCCTCAGAGGAAATTCCGTCAACATAGGTGTTGCCGTATTTATCCGTGGAAAGAGCTGCACCGTCGGAAAGAAGCATATCCTCTGCGTTTACCGTAACGGTGTCAACGGTGTCTGATGATTTCAGAAGCATAAGCTCAGCATCTTTACTCAGAGTGATTTCATTAAGTCCCCTTCTGAGGTAGACCTTGCTGCCCTCACAAAGGGTTGCCTTTGCTGAGTCAACGGTGGCTTCAACAGCTTCTGACACACTTACATCATAATATCCGTCATGGGGAGCAACGGCAAGGTATGCTTTGTCACCGTCAGGGAGAAGGGAGATTGCCGAATTATCCTCTTTAAGGTAAAGCAGTGCACTATCCAGAACAAAGGTGCCTTCAAGGTGCCTGAATTCCACAGTGTGAATACCCGCACAAAGCTCAAGCTCCATAATATAGCAATCAGTATATTCACTCTTTATGGTGTTGGGGAAGGAGATTGTACTTTCCTTTCCGTCAAGGGAGAAAATTGCCTTTGCAAAGTCACGGCCATTCTTATCGGCACCGTCATTATGCTTGCCGAAGATAATATCAAAATTATATGTGCCCGACTTTTTGGCAAAGATTCTGATTCTTACGCCGTCGCCGTCTTTTTCGTTTCCGCCGACCATACCCTTATCCTCACCTGTTGTGGCATAAGCGCTGTCATAGGTATAGGAATCGCCGAGAAGCTTACCTTCTTCAAACTCATACCTTACGGGGATATTGGTGTTCCTTACCGTTTCTGATTTACCGTCAGGCTGTGAAACGGTTATGAAATACACGGCATCCGTATCCGTACCGGGAATGTTTATATTAAGCTTACCGCCGGAAACGGTTGCATCATACTGCCTTAAAACAATGGGAGCTGAAACAACACCTGAAAGACCTTTGTAGTAAACACATTCAACCTTTACATTAACCTTATCTGAGAGCTTTGTGGTATCAAGATTTGTGAGCTTTACTGCACGCTTGTTGTCACTGCCTGCGGCAATAACCCTGATTTCGTCGCCCTCATCGTTGATTGAAGCAATACCCTTATATGTAGCACGCCAGTCGGTGTCATAAAGGGATTTTTCACTCAGGGACTTCACCTGTGTTTCAAGAAGTGAGCCTTCCATTTCAGCATACTTTCTGAAAAGCCACCAGTTTGAGTTAGGTGAGTTATCGTCTGCAGCGGTGTCGTTAAGGTTATTTGCAAGACGCCAGTATGCCATCTGTCCCCAGGTTTCGCTTTTTTCAATCTGGGTTATGTAATGAATCATTTTGCCGGGATTTCCGCAGTCCTGCATTTCACCGTATTCGGTAACAACTATGGGAAGAGGCTTTTTAATGCCAAGCTCGGCTTCAATTCTGCGGTAATCGTCAACATGCTTCTGCCAATCGAAAAGTGACCACCAGGCGAGCTCGTGATAAATCATAATTTCGGGCAAGCAGTCATTTTCTGCGCAGTAGGTCATAAAGCCTTCGATTTTTGTTGTTTCGTAATCGCAGAAGCCGGGACCGCCGATAACTGCATCGGGATCAAGGCTCTTCACATAATCATAGGTCATTTTCCACGCTTCATAGAAATTCTTCTTACCGATATCGTCATAATGAACTGCGCCGTCAACATAATTTCCGAACCATACCGCATTGTCGCATTCATTGTAAATGCAATAAACAAGGCTGTTTTTATATGAGGCATTCTTAAGCTTTTCCACCTTTTCATTTATAAGGGGGAAATAGCTTTCCGTAAGGAATTTTTTCCAGTCATAGGTGCCGTTTTTGCGCATTTCCATAATTTCATCGTGGCAGTAATACCAGGTGCTGTAGCTATCCTGAAGGTATACCACGGTATAGTCACAGCCTTCAAGCTGTGAAGCGATATGCTCAACATCGCCTGTGGGGTGCTGAAGACCGTCAACAACCTTTTGAGAAACGGAGGAAATGTCAATACTGTCGGTCATAGCCTTTGAGGGTACGCCCTCCTCGGCAAGGCCGTAAAGATGTCCCGTTGCTCTTGTTGAAACGGGCTTGAGCCTTTTTGAAGCATCAACCTCAAGTGTGGGCACCCAAGCAAGGGGTAAGGATTCAATAAGCATAAGTAATGTCATAATAAAAGCTGTTATTCCTTTCATATTTTTATCTCCTTATAAAACAATCAATTCGTATTCTCTCCAGCCGATACCGAGCTCTGCCGCAGCTTCAACGGTATGAATTCCGTTACGGCTTTCAATTCTTTCAATCAGGTGATCCCGACCCTTATCCTCGCTTTTGTAAACAAGGTCAATGCACGCCTGATCTATTGCAACGGGGTCAAGAGAAATAAGCATACCGATATCACCCATACAAGGATCTTCAGCCACAGCACAGCAATCACAGTCAACAGACATATTCTTCATAACATTGATATAAACAATGTTTTCACCGAAATAGTCCGTAACGCTTTTTGCCGCATCCGCCATAGCCTCAAGGAAGGAATCGTGGTCAGCCGTCCATATTTTTTCAGGCTCACCTGCCCCGTGAATATAAGCCTTTCCGAAGGACGATGCCATACCGATTGAAAGCTGTTTAAGAGCTCCGCCGTATCCGCCCATAGGGTGGCCTTTGAAATGTGAAAGCACCAGAAGACCGTCATATTTCGCCGTGTTTTTGCCAACATAGTTTTTCTTTATCATTTTACCGTCGGGGATTTCCAGCACCATATCCTCAGGCTCTGCATCAAGAATCTCTGTCGGGAAAAACTCGCTCCAGCCGTGATTTTCCAAGGTCTGCAAATGCTTTTCTGTGGAATTTCTTGTGCCTTCATAGGCAGTGTTGGTTTCAACAACGGTACCGCCAACAGTTTCAATGATTTCCTTCCAGAAATCGGGGCGAAGGAAATTCTGATTGCCTGTTTCACCGCTGTGCACCTTAACGGCAATATTGCCCGTAAGCTGTTTACCGAGGGCGTTATAAAGCTTAAGCACACTCTGACTTTCGCAGTCGGGTATGAAATATACTTTGGGGTTCATATTTATTCTCCTTTTTTATCAGGGATTTGATACCATTCAAGTTTCGAAGCAGGAACGATTATATAATTATTTTCTCCTTCTCCTATGCGGAGTATAACATTATTTATACCCGCCTGAATAATATTTCTTGCACAAACAGGACAAGGCTTAGCATTATGTATGGTATTATCCGGATTTACACCGGTTAAATATAAATCTGCACCCATTGTCTGTGCTCTTGAACAGTTAAGAAGAGCATTCATTTCAGCGTGAATTGCTCTGCAAATTCCATATCCCTCACCCTGATGCATATTGCGTTCAATACGAGGACAGCTTGCCGAATCACAACAGTTTGAAAAACCTCTTGGTGAACCGTTATAACCCGTTGAAATTACCACATCTTCCTTTACGATTACTGCTCCGTATTTTCTTTTTAAGCAAGTACTTCTGTAGGCAAAGGTTTCTGCACAGTTGAGATATGTATCTATTTTAGAAATACGTTTTCCTTTTTCAGGTATTACCATTTTAAAACCTCGTTTCTTGCCCTCTCAGTCAATCTTCGATTGACAGCTCTCCCAAAGGGAGAGCCAAGATTTCACCTTGCAATTACTCTGACTTGAAGGGCTTTTTTAAATCAATTCTGGCTTTTATTTCTGCATCTATCGCTTCGCATACATTTTTAAAATCTGTGTCTACCTCATAGTTGGTAAATCTGAGCACCTTTAACCCATAAGCTTCAATTATCGCACTACGCTCTTTATCGTATTCTATTCCTTGATTCGTAAAATGCTGCGAACCGTCAATTTCAATAACCAAACGAGCCGAAGCACAATAAAAATCCACAATGAATGATTCTATTATTCTTTGCTTGTATACTTTAACAGGATGGTGCCTCAAAAACAAATACCATAGTTTTCTTTCGTGGGAAGTCATATTCTTTCTCAACATTTTCGCCGTTTGCAACATACTGTTATTCTTTTTGACTTTCATCTGAAGCACATCCTTTATTAACTCTTTTTGAGTTATGACTACACACAGACATTCACAAATAACTTTCCTGTTTCGCTTGCCTCTCCCCTTGGGAGAGGTGGCAGACCGAAAGGTCTGTCGGAGAGGGTTTATATGCATTATACCACAACATTCTCTAAAAAGTAAAGAAAAAGAGAGTCAGAAATGACTCTCTTTTATACTTTACTTCGAAATCCTTATAACTGTTGCGGAATACTGAGGTACGGTATAGTTGAACTTTTCGCTGATACCGCTGGCAGTGAATTCAACAATTTTGCAGTCCTCCTCAGCGCCGAGAATATTATCGTTATTGAGGCTGTCGCCTGCAACCTGATAAACCTTTGCTGTGGAGCCGATTGAGGTCATACCGTTAAGGTCAATTGCAACGGTTCTGTCAGAGCCTGTCACATTAACGAGCTTGATGATTACATCTCCGCTTTCATCGGCAGATACAACCTGATAGCACTCAGCGTTGCACTCGGATTCTGCAATATAATCGAATTGAAGCTCACCGTCAATATAGCCCTTGATGTTATAGCCGTCAACCACAAGCTTAATTTCATAGGTCACGCCGTCTTCAACTGTAAAGTCTGACTTTGTGCCGTTGAGAAGGCCTGACTTTACACCGTTTTCAACTCTCTGAAGGCCTGAATATTCGTTATTCCAGCCGCCGATGTTCCAAAAGAACATATTGTTTTCGTCCTCATAAAGGAAGGGTACATAGAAGCCCTCTGCACCCTTAAGCTTTGTTGCTTCAAAGGTATAGGTGTAATTTGACCAGCTTTCGTCACCGAAAACGGCAGAAGCGCCGAGCTCGTGGTAAGGAATTTCACTCTGCTTCTGGGTAAGCTTGCCTTTTTTGATTTTCCAGTCACCGTCACTTATTTTAAGCCAGTTCCACCAGAAATCGGGCATGCTGAATTTATCCTGAGCTAAAATCTTGCCTGTTTCGTTATCAATAACCTTTACATTGTCAAACTCTGCTTCGGTATACCATGTGCCGAGACCTACCTTACCCTTAAGGTCCTGAGGAGGAATTTCAGCACCGTCAAAGGTTGTTCCGAGAAGGCTTGTGCCTGCATTGGTTGAAAAGAGCTTCTGCATATAATAGCTTATAGAGCCCGTTGAAAGGTGGTTATTGAACCAGATAAGATTAGGTGCCCAATGGGTTGCCGTAAGGTTACCGAACAAGGGAGCGTAGGCTGCCATTTTAACAATGTCGCCGTTTCTTTCAAGACCTGTCATATAAGCGGCCTCAGCGAGGGCGGCTTCAAGTCTGTTTGACTTTGCCGCATATTCACCAAGGAAGACCTGAATTCCGCCGCCGTAAATGGTGTCGGTCATATTTTCCTCGTTTCTTTTGTAGTTTTCTTCGTCGTAATGGTCAACATTCTTGAGGAACCAGGAGGGGTCATTATAATAATGCTGGTCAATTGCACCTGCATATTCGTTAACATCAATACCCTTTTCGTCAATATATTCCTTTGCATTCACATAAGCATTGTAATAATTACCGCTGTGGATTGCATCGGATGCACCTGAGGAATAAATAAGCTCAATGCCTTCATAAAGTGCGGGGTTTTTGGCTTTTTCTTCATTGAAGCGTTCAAGGAAGGCTTCGTATCGCAGGAAGTAGTCCTCGCCTTCATTTTCGTTGCCGATACCGATGTATTTAAGCTCAAAGGGCTCTTCGTGACCGAGGGAAATTCTTACCTGACCCCATACTGTGGTTTCGTCACCGCGGCAGAATTCAACAAGGTCAACCATATCCTGAAGATACTGTTCAAATTCAGGTGTATACATATCAACGGGACCCTTGCCTCTCATCTGGCAATAAAGACCGCAGTTGATAACGGGAACACCCACCGCACCGATATCCTCAGCAAGCCGGAAATATTCAAAGAAGCCGAGTCCGTAGCTCATATAACAGGGAAGAGGGTCTTCCGTAGCATCGATATTAGTCCAGAGGTTGATGCCATATGAACGGGCAGCCACATCACCGAGCTTACCGTTAAACTTTACGGGAAGTCCGTTTGCACCAACGCCGACGGAATCCTTCCAGTTATATGCCGTGTTTTCATCGTAGCCTTCAATAACACATCCGCCGGGGAAACGGAGGAACTTCGGCTGAAGTTCGGCGAGCTTTTGTGCAAGGTCAATTCTCATTCCGTGACCCTTATATGTATCGGGGAAAAGTGATACCATATCAATTGCAACCTTACCGCCTCTAGTCAGCACCTGAAGGTATACATTCTGAGTTGCTGTGGTATCTGAAACAAGGGTAAGCTCATATTTTTCCCACTGAGTACCCACTGCGGGAATTGTGCCCGTTGCGGCAATTTTACCGTCAGCCACAAGGTTTACGGTAATGGGTGTGCTACCGCCCTTAAGGTCCTTTGCATAAACGGAGAAATAGTAATTTGCACCCTTTTCAATAGCCATACCGTCAAGGAAGCCTCTGTTCTGAACACCAGCCAAGCCTGTGGTGGTATTGGTAATAACAAGGTAATTTGTGTTGTTTTCGTTAAGTCCGCCGAACTTATCGCCAATCTCGACTTTAAGCATAGGTTCGCCAACCTTGCTCCAGCCGTGAAGCTCGTCGTCTGCAGCAAGTTCACCGTACTCAAAGGAGCGGTTAATAACCTTTTCCGCATAAAGGCCGCCGTCTGCGGCAAAGTTGATATCTTCAAAGAAAATTCCGTAAAGCATATCGCTTATTTCGTGCACCTTGTTTGATGCATCAATACTGAGCTGATAGTCGGAATTTTCCCTATCGTAAGCGGTAACTGTGTTTTCTTCCGGTCTTGTAATGCTGTCAGCACTGTTATCCCCACCGCACACAAGTCCGAGAGAAACAAGAAATGACATTATTACTGCAAGAATTTTTTTGTATAATGCTGAAATCTTCTGTTGCATAATACTTCCTCCCTATGTCCATAGTTATATATATGATATATTAATAATTACTATTTGTCAATAAAAATTAAACACGGTCGGCATTGACAAAGGTGTGCAGTTGTAATACAATTATGATAAAGATATTTTTGAGGTGAAGCATTATGAAGGTACTTGTTGTTATTGATATGCAGAACGACTTTATAGACGGTGCCCTGGGCACAAAGGAAGCGGAGAAAATCCTTCCCCTTGTAAAAGCAAAAATTGACCTTTACCGCAAAAATGGCTATACGGTCATTTTTACAAGAGATACCCACAAGGAAAACTACCTTGATACTGCTGAAGGCAAAAAGCTTCCAGTTCCCCACTGCATTGAGGGTACGGACGGTTGGGAAGTCTCCCCGGAACTCAATGTTGCCGACAGTAAGATAATCGATAAGCCTACCTTCGGCTCGGCGGAGCTTGCGGAATATCTCAAAGCCTTAAGGGATATTGAAGAAATTGAGCTCGTCGGTCTTTGCACGGATATATGCGTAATTTCCAACACACTTATTGTAAAGGCCACCTTCCCAGAAACTAAAATAACCGTTGACAGTAAGTGCTGTGCCGGTGTGACTCCCGAAAGCCACGAAAATGCGCTGAAGGCAATGCAGATGTGCCAGATTGATATTATCTGAAAAGGAGATAAATATGAGCTTTAATGTTGAAAAGGTGACTTCTGACCTTGTTGAATGGATAAGAAACTTTTTTGAAGAAAACGGCAAGGGCTGTAATGCAGTTTTAGGCATTTCAGGCGGTAAAGACAGCTCCGTTGCGGCGGCACTTTGTGTAAAGGCTCTTGGCAAAGAGAGGGTTTTCGGTGTGCTTATGCCTAACGGAACACAGAGCGATATTGATGTTTCCGTTGCTCTTTGCGAGTTTCTTGACATTAAAAATGTAACAATAAATATTGCAGACTGCTTCAACGGTCTTGTCAGCGAAATTGAAAGCAAAATGGAGTTTTCACACCTTGCAAGGGTAAACCTTCCCCCGAGACTCCGTATGTCCACGGTTTATGCCGTATCCCAGTGTGTTAACGGCAGAGTTGTGAACACCTGCAACCTTTCAGAGGACTGGGTGGGCTATTCCACACGCTACGGTGACAGCGTGGGTGATTTCAGCCCCCTTTCAAACCTCACTGTTCAGGAGGTTAAGGAAATCGGAAGATATTTAGGTCTTCCCTCAATGTTTGTGGATAAGGTGCCCAGCGACGGGCTTTGCGGAAAAACCGACGAGGATAACCTTGGCTTTACCTATGAAGTGCTTGATAAGTACATCAGAACAGGCATTTGCGAGGATGAAAAAACAAAGGAGCTTATTGACAGGAAGCACAAGGCCAACCTTTTCAAGCTTCAGCTTATGCCGAGCTTTCCTTACAAGCCGGAATAAACATATATGTGTTGAAATAAAAACATAGAAAAAAGAAAAGGATGAAAAATATGAAAAACAACAACATTTTGCAGGCAGTCAAATTCGGTTTATTCTCCGCTTCTGCGGGAATTATCCAGGTAGGCTCGTTCACTCTTCTGAATGAGGTTGTGCTTCCTAACATCAGCATTCAGAACGAAAAGATAATGGCAATTCTCAGTGCTGAGTACGGTGTATGCTATCTGATAGCTCTCATTCTTTCGGTTTTATGGAACTTCACCTTTAACCGCCGCTTCACATTCAAATCCGCTGCTAACATCCCCGTTGCTATGGCGAAGGTTTTCGGTTTCTATCTTGTATTCACACCCCTTTCGGTCTGGTTGGGTGAGCTTGCAACAGGCAAGGGCGTGAATGAATATATCGTTCTTGCTTTGACAATGCTGTCAAACATGGTGCTCGAATATCTTTTCTGCAAGTTTGTGGTTTACCGCAATCAGGAAAACACTATTGATCAGAAATGAGTAGCAAGTAGTAAGTAAAAATGAAGATATTTCAAGTAATTTTCTACTTGAAATATCTGCATTTTTATTTTTGCTTTTTGGTTCTGCGCTTAATGGGAAATTATTTATCTGTTTCTGTGCGCTTCATTCCGCTACCCTTTTCACCCCAGGAATTTGCCCAGGATTCACAGTAGAGCTTATAGTATGAAACATTGTTCTTTTCTCTGTATTTGGCAAAGCAGTTGCACCAAATTACGGAAGGAAGTGCAATGACAACCCAGTAAAGAGGACCTAAAAGAAGGCACTGCCAGGTGTGTCCGTATTCGTGGATTCTTGTGTTATAGGTCCACTTCTTGTTCTTATGGTTATCCTTCATAAAGATGAAAAGACCGAGTGAAAGTCCGCCGCCCTTCCAGGGAACATAAACAATTTTTGCATAGCCGAAATGCTGCCAGCGGTAGCCCTTTACCTTGGTGCAGATTGTGAAAGCAATCCAGCCGATAAGGTTAACGGTAAGGCCCCATGTCCACTGTACAAAATAGAAAAGAAAGTCAATAAGTGAATTTTTCCAGTTCTTCTCTCTTTTTGCCGGTTCCTTCTGAGTGATATCAATATTAGTCATAATGTTTTCTCCTTTATTCATCTTCGCCTAAAGCGGCTTTTACCTGCTCAAGGGTTTCGTTTGCCTCTTCGGCTTCTTCAAGCTTTTTCTGAGCTTTTTTACCCTCTTTTGAGGTTCTGATTTTTTTCATCTCTTCTTCAATGTCAATAAGAATCTGATATTCGCCGTTGTCATTAGTTTCAAGAGCGTGAGCCTCGGCACTGTTGTTATTCTTACCGAGCCAGGTGGTTTCGTATTTCTGACCTGAAATCTTTTCCATAATTCCAATTTCTTCTGAGCTTAGAGCTACTGAGCCGTACTTATGCTTGGTAGCAACAGCTGCACGGATAAGAGTATGCTCCTTCTTGCTCATCTGGAAACGGTGAAGAAGGAAAAGAGAAATAAGGGTAAATACAATAGGTGCAAAGGTTATACAGATTCTTACACCTAAAAGTGCACTGTCGGACTGCTGGAATCCGGGGTCAACAGTGAGCTTATCCTGAAGCTCGTCGCCTACAACAAGACCGAATCCGCCGAGAATGAACATAACAACGGAGCTCATAACACCGGATACTGTCTTTTTAATGAAGGTGTTGAAGGTGCCGATAACACCCTCACGTCTTCTGCCGGTGATAAGTTCGTCAACATCGGAGATATCGGGAAGAATGTTTGTGGCAACATATCCGAGGCCTGACTTACCGAAGGGATAAAGCACTGCCGTAGCCATAAGTATAATCTTCCAGATAATTGACCCTTCGTTCTCTGCCGTGGGATTCATTAAAAGACATACCGCGAAGCCTGCAAGCATAAGGGGAGTTACAATAGCACCGCACTTTTTCTTACCAAACTTGATTGTAAGAGCATAGTTAAGCGGGAAGGATGCCGCTTCAAATGCGCCTGCAATGGTGGTGAAAAGAGTGTACATTGAAGGCAGCTTTGCAACATATTCAATGTAATAAATAAGAGTTGTTGTGTAGAAATAGGTTGCAATGTTATAGCAAAGGCTCATAAAGAAGTATTCTCTGAAGGCTCTGTTCTTAACAACATATTTATACTCATTCATAAGATGCTTGAAGTCAAACTTTTCTGTTTTAAGGTCAAGCGATGGCTTTTCTCTTACACGCTTGAAGGTGGTGAAAAGACTCAGGCCGTAAACAATTGCAAGAATAATACCCGCTATAAGCATAGGCTTCTGAGCCCCTGCCTGAGGTGTGCTAAAGCCGAATGAGCCGAGGATTGCCGACACAAGAAAAAATGAGGGGAACATACCGAAGGAATTGAAGATATAGCCTACGGAATTATACTGTATTCTAAGGTCGTAGTCCGGTGCAAGCTCGGGAAGCATTGCAACATGAGGTATATCAATTACTGTATATGCAGTTTTATAAAGCATATAGGCAAATGTGAAATAAATAAAGGTCTTGAGCGGCTCTGTTCTGCCGTCAAAGCCATAGCCGTTCCACATCATAACAAAGGAAAGGCACAAAAGGGGCATACCCCAGAGAATATAACGTCTGTGCTTACCGTATTTTGAACGGGTTCTGTCTGTAATAACGCCCATAATCGGGTCTGTAATTGCGTCCCAAACAACAGCAACGGTTGTTACAAGACCGGCCCAACCAAGGGGAAGGTTTACAACATCGGTTAGGAATTTCATATAGTAAAGGCTTACAACATATCCTGCACCCGAGGTTGTGATGTTTGCACTGCTGTAGTTCATCATAGGAATAACATCATTTTTGAAGGTACCCTTGACGCCTAACAGCTTAAGGATTTTTTGTTCCATTTTATCACTCCTTTTCATTATAAATTATACTCTACCATTTTATCTTGCTGAAGTCAAGGGAAAACAGCCTATCTTTATATTGATTTATCAAACTTTCCGTGGTAATATCTACTATAGTATATATCATCCACTATAGTGGATATAAGGAGGAACCGTATGCTTATCTGCGGATTACAGAAGCTCACCCTTCTGGATTACCCCGAAAAAACTGCCTGCACAATTTTCACTTACGGCTGCAATTTCCGTTGTCCCTTCTGCCATAACGCGGGGCTTGTTACGGAAAAAGCAGAAGGCATTATAAGTGAGAAAGAGATTTTTGCCTTCCTTTCAAAGCGTCAGGGCATACTTGACGGTGTGTGCATAACGGGAGGTGAGCCCACCAATCAGAAGGATATAATCCCCTTTATGAAAAAGATAAAGGATATGGGGTTCCTTCTAAAGCTGGACACAAACGGATATAATCCCGACATTCTCGCTGAAATTCTTTCGCAAAAGCTTGCGGATTATGTTGCTATGGACATAAAAAATTCCTTGGAAAAATATTCCCTTACGGCAGGAGCCGACATTGATACAGATAAAATAATCAGAAGCATTGAGCTTATAAAAACCGCTGCTCCCGACTATGAATTCAGAACAACCGTTGTTTCCGAGCTTCATAATGAAAGCGATATTGAAAAAATATGCGGCCTTGTCGGCAATGATAGCCGGCTTTATCTTCAGCAGTTCAGGGATTCGGGAAATCTGATTTCTCAGGGGCTTTCACCCTGGAAAACGGAAAGAATGAAGACAGTTGTTGAACAGCTTCAGAAAAAAGGATTTAAAGTGTTAATGCGCGAAAGCTGAAGCACTGCAAATTGTGGATATTTTTTAAAAAATAACACAATAATTTGTGTTTTACCTATTGCCTTTTACAATATGTTGTGATATAATCGTGTGCGTACCGCACAAATGGACAGAAAAGATTACGGCTCGAAACGGGTTTATTCTTTTCTGTTTCCTTATGTATAAAACTAATTTTAATCAACTAAAGTGAAGGAGAACAGGTATGTACACGGTCTTAAAAAGAAACGGACAGGTTATTGACTTTAACCTTTCTAAAATCACTCAGGCAATCACCCTTGCATTCGATGCACAGCAAAGAGAATACAACCCCGATATCATTGATTTCCTCGCCCTCAAGGTAACTGCAGACTTTGAGCCCAAAATCAAGGACCACCGCATTGCAGTTGAGGACATTCAGGACAGCGTTGAGCACGTTCTTGTTCAGGCAGGCTACAGCGATGTTGCAAAGGCATACATCCTTTACCGCCGTCAGCACGAAAAGCTCCGTGATATCAACACAACCCTTCTTGACTACAAGCAGATTGTTGACAACTATGTTAATGTTGCAGACTGGCGCGTTAAGGAAAACTCAACGGTTACATATTCCGTCGGCGGTCTTATTCTCAACAACTCAGGCGCCATTACCGCTAACTACTGGCTGAGTGAGGTTTACGACGATGAAATCGCAAACGCTCACAGAAATGCCGATATTCACATCCACGACCTTTCAATGCTCACCGGTTACTGCGCAGGCTGGTCCTTAAAGCAGCTTATCAAGGAAGGTCTCGGCGGTGTTACGGGCAAAATCACCTCAGCACCCGCAAAGCACCTTGCAACCCTCTGTAACCAGATGGTAAACTTCCTCGGTATTATGCAGAATGAATGGGCAGGCGCTCAGGCATTCTCCTCCTTCGATACATATCTTGCACCCTTTGTTAAGGCAGATAACCTTTCCTACGATCAGGTTAAAAAGTGCATTGAGTCCTTCGTTTACGGTGTTAACACTCCCTCCCGTTGGGGTACTCAGGCTCCCTTCTCAAACATCACCCTTGACTGGACAGTTCCCAATGACCTTGCAGAGCTCAACGCTATTGTGGGCGGCAAGGAAATGGACTTCAAGTATAAGGACTGCAAGAAGGAAATGGATATGGTTAACCGTGCCTTCATTGAAACTATGATTGAAGGCGATGCCAACGGCAGAGGCTTCCAATATCCCATCCCCACCTATTCAATCACAAGCGACTTTGACTGGTCAGAAACAGAAAACAACAAGCTTCTTTTCGAAATGACCTCAAAATACGGCACACCCTACTTCTCAAACTACATCAACTCCGATATGGAGCCCAGTGATGTACGTTCAATGTGCTGCAGACTCCGTCTTGACCTTCGTGAGCTGCGTAAAAAGTCCGGCGGCTTCTTCGGCAGCGGTGAAAGCACCGGCTCAGTAGGTGTTGTAACAATCAACATTCCCAGAATCGCTTACCTTGCAGAAAACGAGCAGGATTTCTACGAAAGACTTGATAAGCTTATGGATATTTCCGCACGCTCACTTTCAATTAAGAGAAAGGTTATCACAAACCTTCTTGATGCAGGTCTTTATCCCTATACAAAGAGATATCTCGGCTCATTTGCAAACCACTTCTCAACAATCGGTCTTGTTGGTATGAACGAGGCTTGTCTCAATGCAAAATGGCTCGGTCTTAACCTTAACGAGGAAAAGGCTCAGCAGTTTGCAAAGGATGTTCTTAACCATATGCGTGAACGCCTTTCCGACTATCAGGAAATGTACGGCGACCTTTACAACCTTGAAGCCACTCCCGCTGAAAGCACAAGCTACCGCCTTGCAAAGCACGATATGAAGCACTATCCCGAAATCATCACAGCAGGCGACACAAAGAAGGGCGAAACACCCTACTACACCAACTCCTCTCACCTTCCCGTAGGAAGCACAGACGATATCTTTGAGGCACTTGACAAGCAGGATGAGCTCCACACCCTTTACACCTCAGGTACCGTATTCCACGCCTTCCTTGGTGAAAAGCTTCCCTCCTGGAAGAGTGCGGCAGCACTTATCAGAAAGATTGCGGAAAACTATAAGCTTCCCTACTATACTCTTTCCCCCACATATTCAGTTTGTAAGAACCACGGCTATATTTCAGGCGAGCAGTACACCTGCCCCGAATGCGGCGAAAAGACAGAGGTTTACAGCCGTATCACAGGCTACTACAGACCCGTTCAGAACTGGAATGACGGTAAGAGCCAGGAATATGCACACAGACTTGAATACACCCCCGACAAGTTCGATAAGGAAATCAGCGGCACAAAGAATATTATCAAAGCTGCAATAGAAGAAACAGCTTCAGAGGATAAGGTAATTCTTTTTGCTTCAACAACCTGCCCAAACTGCAAAATGGCTGCAATGTTCCTTGATAAAGCAGGCATCAAATACGAAAAGGTATTTGCTGACCAGGACAAAGCAATGGCAGAGGAATACGGTGTACAGCAAGCTCCCACCCTTATCAGCATCAAGGGCGGTCAGATGGAAAAAATCGTTAACCTTTCAAACATCAGAGCTTTCACCGAAAGATAAGAGGTAAAAGATGTACGATATTTTAATTATCGGTGCAGGACCGGCAGGGCTGACAAGTGCAGTCTATGCCGGCAGAGCCGACAAAAAGGTGCTCATAATTGAAAAAGAAACCTTCGGCGGTCAGATTACCCATTCTCCCAGAGTGGAAAATTACCCCGGCTTTATTCAGATGAGCGGAAATGAATTTGCCGAAAAGCTTGTTGAGCAGGCAATGGCTCAGGGTGCTGATATTGAGCTTGATACCGTAGTGGGAATTGAAAAGAATGAAGGCTCTTTTACCCTTAAGGGTGAAAGAGGCAACTACGAGGGCAAAAGCGTTATCATAGCCACCGGCTCTGCTCACAGGAGACTCGGTCTTCCCAATGAAGACAAATTTACGGGTGAAGGCGTTTCCTACTGTGCCGTATGTGACGGTGCATTTTACAGTGGCAAGGACATTGCCGTTATAGGCGGAGGAAACTCAGCCTTGCAGGAAGCAGTTCTTCTTTCCAAAACAAGTAAATCAGTTACGGTAATACAGAATCTCTCCTTCCTTACGGGTGAAACAAAGCTTATTCAGGAGCTTGAAAACAAAGACAATGTAAGCTTTATTTTCTCAAGTGTTGTAACCGAACTTATCGGAGAAGACACCTTCAAGGGTATCAGAATTAAAAACACTGAAACCGAAGCGGAAAAAGACCTCAGCTTTGACGGTATATTCGTAGCCATCGGTCAGAAGCCTGAAAATGAGCCTTTCAGGGAAAATGTTACACTGAACGAATGGGGCTACATCGTAGCTGACGAAAGCTGTGTTCCCGAAAGCGAAAAGGGGATTTTTGTTGCAGGCGACTGCAGAAGCAAGAGAATAAGACAGATTGCAACGGCAATTTCTGACGGTGCAGTAGCCGCCCTTGCAGCTTGCAGTTATATTGATAATTTATAATTCAGAAAAGAGAAAATTCCGAATCGGAATTTTCTCTTTTTTATTGTTTTTTGTATATATTTTATGTTAAAATAATCCCTGAGGTGAAAATCGTGAACAGAAATCATCTTAAAATTATTGCCTGCATATCAATGCTTGTTGACCACATCGGCTTTGTGCTCTTTCCCCATATTGAAATCCTCAGGCTTATCGGCAGAATTGCAATGCCGATATTTGCCTTTTTTATAGGTGAGGGCTGCTTATACACTAAAGACAGAAAAAAGTATTTTTTGCGTGTCTTTGTTCTTGGTATTATTTGCCAGGCAGTATATTTAGCAGAAAGCATCATCACTCATTCAGACGGTTGGGCATATCTTAACATACTTCTTACTTTTTCCGTGGCAATAGCAGTATGCATATCCTTTTTATACGCTTCGGAAAAGCTCAGATCACCTTATACATCGCAAAAAATAAAAGGTGTTTGCACTTTTCTGTCCGTACTTCTGCTTGTGGCAGTGCTTGAATTATTCTCTGCGCACAGCTACCGTCTTACGGGTATAAGTTTTTATTTTGATTACGGCATATGCGGTATGCTTTTGCCTCTTTCCGCTGCAGTTTCAAAAAACAAAAGGATAAAGCTCTTTTGTTTTTCTTCGGCCCTTGTTCTATGCGTTTTAAGCTTGTACGGTGACACAGCAAGCAGATTATGTGCCCTCATCCCCCTTCTTCTTTTATGTTTTTATAACGGAAGCGGTGGCAGAAAAAACCTTAAATACTTTTTCTATGCCTTTTATCCCTGCCATCTGGCAGCAATATATCTGATTGACCTTATTTTTTAATAACAAAAAGAGAGATAAACAATATGCAAAACACAAACGATTTTACATTTGAAATGAGAAAAACCACCCCCGAAGATTTACCGAGGGTGTGTGAAATATATGCCCGTGCAAGAAAGTTTATGGAAGAAACAGGCAATCCTGACCAATGGAAAAAGCATAAGCCCACACCTGAGCAGATTGAAGGTGATATTGAAACGGGCAACGGATATGTGTGCACCGTTAACGGTAAGGTTCACGGTGTTTTATGCTTTTTTATCGGTGAAGATACCACATATAAAAAGATTATAGGTGAATGGAAAAAGGACGGTGAGTATGCCGTAATTCACCGTATTGCTTCTTCGGGTGAAGTTAAGGGTGTGGGCACTTATATGATGCAGTGGGCATTAAGTCAGTTTCCGAATATCCGCATTGATACCCACGAAAACAACACCGTTATGCAGAATATGCTCAGAAAGCTGGGCTATGAATTCTGCGGAACAATTTTCCTTTCCGACGGTGACCCGAGACTCGCTTTTCAGAAATACAGATAAATTATCCTTATGTTTCTTTGTTATATCAGTATTCTTTTTGAATCAGAAGGCAAGAATAAGTAGGAATATACTTCTGAAATACGGACTTTCTTCCATAATTTGTTCGTTTACTTATTGTTTTTGCCATGTTACAATCTTTAAGACAATGTATAACCCTTCAATACCTACTGACCTCAAAGGAGCATAATATATGAACAATGAGAGCATAAGACCATTCGGGATAAAGGACAAGCTTGGCTACCTTTTCGGTGACTTCGGCAACGATTTCACCTTCCTTTTATCCTCAAGCTTTCTTATGAAATTCTATACCGATGTTATGGGCGTGGATGCCGCCGTTGTGGGCATTATTATGATGATTGCCCGTTTTGTTGACGCTTTTACCGATGTTGCAATGGGCAGAATATGTGACTCGGGCAGATTTACAAAGCACGGCAAGTTCAAGCCCTGGATAAGAAGAATGTGCGGCCCCGTTGCTCTTTCTTCCTTTCTTCTGTATCAGGGCTCACTGAGAAATCTACCCATGACGGCAAAAATCATATATCTTTTTGTAACCTATATCCTCTGGGGCTCGGTATTTTATACCTCAATCAATATCCCCTACGGCTCAATGGCCTCTGCAATTTCAGGTGCCCCCGAGGACAGACAGTCCCTTTCAACCTACCGCACAATGGGCGGTATGCTTGCAGGTGCATTTGTAACTGCGGGCGTTCCTCTTATAGCCTTCGATAAAAACGAAGAATTAGGCATTGATGTTATTAACCCCACAAGATTTACCCTGATTGCAGGAATTTTCTCCCTTCTCGCAGTGGGCTGTTATCTTCTTTGCTTTTATCTTACCACCGAACGGATTAAACCTTCCGAGACAGATGAAATACGGCATAAAAACAGCGTAAGAGTAATGCTTCTTAACGCCTTCAGAAACCGTGCCCTCATTTCAATTATTTTCGCATCAATAGTTATGCTGCTTTCACAGCTTACAATGCAGCAGATGTCAAATTATGTATACCCAATAACCTACGGCAATGCAAAAATGATGAGCGTTTCAACCATTCTTATGACTGTGGGTATGACCGTTGCCGCCATTGTGTCCAAGCCTCTGTCCCGTATATTCGGTAAGGCGGAGGTAAGCGTGGCATCAAACCTTTTTGCAGGGGTGCTTACTCTTATTCTTTTCCTTGTCCGACCCGAAAATGTTTTTGTTTATATCCTCTTTCAGGGCATTTCATGGGTAGGTCTCGGAGTATTCGCAATGGTAAACTGGGCACTTATTACAGATGTTATTGATTACAGCGAAATTAAAAACGGCATACGGGAGGACGGCTCCGTTTACGCCCTTTATTCCTTTGCGCGCAAGCTCGGTCAGGCGGCTTCATCGGGTATATCGGGGGGACTTTTATCCCTTATCGGCTATACAACAGCAGAAAATGTAACCGACTCCATAAAAAGCGGTATTTTCAATATATCCACCCTTGTTCCTGCCGTGGGGCTTATTGTTCTTGCCCTTATTCTTTGGTTCTGGTACCCCCTTCACAAAAGAAGGGTTGAAGAAAATGTAAAAATTCTTGCGCAAAAGCACGCAAGTGAAAATAAAAAAGAAAATTAAAACCCAAAGGAGTAAACATTTATGAGACAGATTTTAAGCCTCAACAGAAAATGGTCCTTTACAAAGGATTTTGAAGGCATTCCCTCCGGGATTTCCGAAAAGTGGAATTTTGTCAATCTCCCCCATTCCTGGAATGCAATTGACGGTCAGGACGGTGACAACGATTATTACAGAGGCACCTGCCTTTATATGAAGGAAATAAAAAAAGAAGACCTGCCCGTTTCGGACAGATATTACCTTGAAATTAACGGTGCTAATTCCTCTGCCGATGTTTTTGTGAACGGCAAAAAGCTCATCCATCACGACGGCGGCTACAGCACCTTCCGTGTTGACATCACAGATGAAATCGGTGTGTCAACAATGGTTGCAATCACTGTTGACAACTCTGCTAACGAAACCGTTTACCCTCAGATGGCAGACTTTACCTTCTACGGCGGTCTTTACAGAAATGTTAATCTTATCTGCGTTTCAGAAAGTCACTTTGACCTTGACTATTACGGAGGTCCCGGAATCAAGGTTACTCCCGAAATAAACGGAAATAACGCTGATATTGAAATCGAAGTTTTCATAGGGAAAGCCAATGACGGTTACAGTATTCATTATGTGATTGAAGATAATGAAGGAAATGTTGTTGCAGAGTGTACTAACGAAGAAACGGCTGCAGTCTTAAGAATCGAAAACGTAAAGCTCTGGCACGGCAGAAAAGATCCTTATCTTTATACCGCAAAGGCAGAACTCATTGAAAAGGGTGAGATTGTTGACAATATTTCTGCCCGCTTCGGCTGCAGAACCTTTGAAATTGACCCCGACAGAGGCTTTATCCTTAACGGTGAGGAATCCCCCCTTCGCGGTGTATCACGCCATCAGGACCGCTGGGGCTTCGGCAATGCACTCCTTCCCGAGCATCACGAAGAGGATATGGAGCTTATCTGCGAGGTGGGTGCAACAACAATCCGCCTTGCACACTATCAGCACGACCAATATTTCTACGACCTTTGCGATGAAAAAGGTATGGTCATATGGGCTGAAATACCCTATATTTCAAAGCACCTTCCCGGTGGCAGAGAAAACACCGTAAGTCAGATGAAGGAGCTTATTACACAGAATTACAATCATCCTTCAATCGTTGTATGGGGTCTTTCAAATGAAATCACAATGAACGGCTCCGACGAAGACCTTTTAGAGAACCACAACATTCTCAATGACCTTTGCCACGAAATGGACAAGACAAGACTTACAACTATGGCTTGTGTTTCAATGTGTGACATTAATGACCCCTATATAAATGTGCCCGACACCGTTTCCTACAACCACTATTTCGGTTGGTACGGCGGTGACACCGGGATGAACGGACCCTGGTTCGATAATTTCCACAAGATTCACCCCAATATCCCCATCGGCTGCAGTGAATACGGCTGTGAGGCACTTGACTGGCATACCTCAAATCCCGTTCAGGGCGACTACACGGAGGAATATCAGGCATACTACCACGAGGAGCTTATCAAACAGCTTTTCACAAGGAAATACCTCTGGGTAACCCATGTATGGAATATGTTTGACTTCGGCGCAGATGCAAGAAACGAGGGAGGCGAAAACGGTCAGAATCACAAGGGCCTTGTTACCTTTGACAGAAAGTACAAGAAGGACTCCTTCTATGCATACAAGGCTTGGCTGAGCGATGAAAAATTTGTTCACATCTGCGGCAAGAGATATGTTGACCGTGTTGAATATGTAACTAAGGTTACGGTTTACTCCAACCTTCCCGAGGTTGAGCTTTTTGCAAACGGAAAAAGCCTCGGCAAAAAAGCATCGGATGTACACTTCTTCTATTTTGATGTTCCCAACGAGGGTGAAACCGTACTCACAGCAAAAGCGGGCGAATTTACCGACGAAAGCATCATAAGAAAGGTTGACACCTTTAACGAAAGCTACAGACTCAAGGAAAAGGGTGCAATTCTCAACTGGTTTGACATTACAGAGGTGGAAGGTCATCTTTCACTTAACGATAAGATGAGCGATGTTCTCAGAACACAGGAAGGTGCTGCACTTTTTCAGGGTATGATGGCTCAGGCAGGCATCGGTGCAGGCACAGATGTTATGGGCTTTGAAATGAATGAGGGTATGATGCAGATGATGGGTGGCTTCACCGTAATAAGACTCACCTCACTTTTAGGTATGACAGGCCTCAAGATGACTAAAGAACAGCTTTTAGGTCTTAATGCACAGCTTAATAAGATTAAGAAGCCTGAATAAAATTGAATTCGTAATTATGAATTCGGAATTCGGAATTCGGAATTGCGACTAAGAAGGTGTAACCGGCAAAGTTGTTTACCGCCGGATTTACAAAAACAACACTGAATATTATAAAAAAGGACTGCCACCTCGGCAGTCCTTTTTTCATACGTTTTCAATAAAGTATCGGATGCGACCAGGAATCGTCAACATCAACAAACATATCAAGCACAGTATTATCTTTGATTTTCTTTGTGCATTCAACGCCGCGGTATGTGTAGCTGTATTCGGAGTCAGAGATGTCATAACCGTAAAAAACACTTATTGTCATTCCTTTTTCGCCGGTGCAGTAAAGATGAACGGTATTTTCTTCAACACCGTTGCCACCGCTTCCGCCCAAAACAGAAATGCGGTTTTCAAAAAGGCTGTCCTTACAGAAAAGCCTCAGCTTGGTTTCCTTTTCACTACCCATTAAAAAGGCATAATAATCTCCCTTTTTAACTGTTTTTACAATTTTCATATCTGTTTCATCAGTGCGGAAATAATCATTAGCCATATTTTCAATTGCCGCTGTGTTATCGGCATCAACGGAAGTAAAAAAATGATAGGCGGGATAAGATAAAGTTGTAAGGCAGATTACAAGAATAACCGATACAACAGCACAGATAATCCCTCTTCTGGATTTTTTTATTGTTCTTACTATAATTTCATTTGATGCGGCGTTGAGCTTTTCCTCGTAGAGCCTTTCGCCCTCAAGTATTTCCGTAACCGTAACACCGAGAATCTCGGATAAAGGCATCAGAAGTGATATATCAGGTGCACTTCGTCCCGTTTCCCACTTTGAAACGGCTTTGTCGGTAACATTCAGCTTTTCTGCTAATTGCTTCTGGCTTAGCGAAAGCTCGCGCCTCAGCTCGGCAATAAATGCGCCCGTCTTTTTGTTGTTCATAACATCACCTCTTTAATCAACATATTAGCATATAAGACTTGCAAAGTCACCCTACTGTTGGTAGAATTAAGAAAAAAGAATAAAAATAATAAGGAAAACACCTTGGATTTTTCGTATAATAAGTGAAAGGACATATCAGGAGGTATAAAAATGATAAACGGTGAAAGTAGCTACCGCCGTTTTCTTTCGGGTGATGAAAGTGCCTTTGACGAAATAATGATAAATTACCGTGACAGCCTGACTTTTTTCATTAACCGCTTTGTTAATGACTACGGCACAGCCGAAGATATTGCCATTGATGTTTTTATGTACATAATAGTCCACCCCAACCGTTACAACTTTAAAGTAAGCCTTAAAACCTACCTTTTTATGCTTGGCAGAAGCCGTGCGATTGACTTTTTACGCAAAAAGAAAAGGCGTAACGAGACTTCTTTTGACGGCGGAGAAAATGGACTTCATTATGATTTTCAGTTTCTTGTTGAAAAGAAGGAAAAGGATAAAATTCTTTTTGAAGCAATTGAAAAGCTGCCACAAAATATGAAAACCGCAATTTATCTTGTTTATTTTGAACAGCTCAGCTATAAGGAAACGGCAACGGTTATGAAAAAGACTGTCAAGCAGGTTGATAATTTAATTTATCGCGGAAAAAAGGAGCTTTCTGCCCTTTTGGGAAAGGATGGTGAGCTTTTGTTATGAGAAGAACAGATGAAGAATTTATAAATGAGGTTTATGAAAGACGAAGAATTTACCTTAAAAAGCAAAAGAAGAAAAATATTATAATATGTGCCCTGATACCCGTTTTATTTTTCGGCATATTTATGCTCCCTGCAATGATGCCCGCAATGGTTTCCGATAAATCTGCACCGCCTGAGTCCGTACTTACGGACCCTGAAGCAGGTTATCCAAGCAGTGTTTATCCCCCTGGAACAATTATTGCAACGGTAAAATTGGGAGAAGAAAGCTATACCCTTGACGGCAAGGAAATTTCCGACTTTGCGGAAAAATATTTTCATTCAGAAAACCGTACGCAGTCCTCATCGGCAGTGCACGATAAAGCAGAGGACAGCAAAATAATATACGGTGACAAAATCTGCTCTTTCACCCTTGAGTTATCAGATAACGGCATAAAAAAACATATCTTCAATTTTTATGAAAAGGGCGTTGAAAATAATGAAACAGGGGAGTTTTATCATCTGTCCGAAGAAGAAATCAAAGAACTGAAAATCCTTTTGAATATCTGAGAGGAGGATTTAATGTGAAGAAAAAACTGAGTCTTGTTGCCCTTACAGCAGCTTTAATGTGCCTTCTGTTTTCTTTCACCGCCTCGGCTGATACGGGACCCAAGCCCTCGGTAAGAATCCGCTTTGAAGGTTTAAGCGATGAGGTCTGCTATGCAACACTTCTTTCTTTACGCGATAGCTCAGGCCCTGCAAGGTATTGGAACGGCAAGGAAGCACCTGACTATTATGTCAGCGATAACGGTGCTGACGAAGAGCTTGATACTTTAGCCAAATACAAGTCTGTCTGGAAGAAGATGGTCGAATACAGTGACCCTGACAATTACTATTTTTTGCAAAGAATATGGAAGCTTGGGGAAGTGAAGGAGCTGGCATGGACTTACTATCCCCCCGACAGCTTCAAGATTCTGCTTTATTACCCCGAAAGTGACACCTTTATCGGAAGCGGAATTTACGAACGCTATGCTTTTGACAGCTATTACACAGTAAACGCTCAGAACCTCACGGAAACATCCGATGTTTTCACGGCAGAAAAAAGCTACGACTATAAATGGGAAATGATTTCACTTGTTGCAAGAATCCTTATAACAATCCTTATTGAAACGGTTATAGCCCTGGTTTTTGCTTACAGAAGCCAAAGAGAGTTTACGGTAATATTCGCAGTTAATATTATTACTCAGATTATTCTGAACATAGCCCTCAATATTGAAAACTACAAAGAGGGTTATATGGCATTTACGGCATATTACATTTTCTTTGAGCTTATGATTTTTGCAATTGAAGCGGCAGTTTATTCCTTTACCCTGAAGGATCAAAAGAAGAGCAGAAATATACTTTTTGCCCTCGTTTCCAATACCGTTTCCTTTGCAGCTGGGCTTATGCTCGCTCATATAATTCCCGGAATATTCTGAGGAAGGTGATTCAAAATGAAAAAGAAAACAAAAATAATAATTCTCATTATGATTCTGATTTTGCTTATTCCCATCCCGAACGGTGCCGTTAAAGACGGCGGCACAAAGCAGTTTACTGCCCTTACATATAAGCTTGTGAAATGGAACAGACTTGTTGATGCTGATAATATTTATCAGGCAACTGAATTTTATTTCTTTCCTTACAACTTTTTGTCCCTTGACAGACTGTGGGAAAGCAAAACCGACAGATATATGCCGAAAAGCACGGGAGAAGACATATGCAATCTTGACCATTCCCCCGCCCAAAGAGAACAGTATTGCGATGACCCTTACACGGGTGGTTGGTGCGGAAACACGCAAACAACAATTACCACCGAAGGTAAGGAATATACTTTTATGTACGGCGACTCCGTTAATCTGACTTCATTTTACACTAATCACAGTTTTAAAGATAATCACTGCAAATGTGACGAAGGAATTCACATTCAAACAGAAATGGGAAGCTTCACCGTTAACCTTGAAAAGTATTTTGCAAGAAACAGTAACGGTCAGGCTCAGCTGACACTTCAGCAAGCAGAAGAAATCAAAGGAATTATAGAAAGACAGACAGCAGGCTGATGGCTTGCTGTCTTTTGTTCAGTTAATGACTCTTATCTCTCTGTTATCCGTCATAGGGTAAATTATAAGCGCCCTTGAATCAAGCTTTTCCTTATGCATATCAACGGCTCTTACGGTGCTGTTATAGTAGGTTGTGTAATAGTAAACACCGCTGTCCGTGTTACAGCAGGAGGAATAAACCGTATATTCATACTGTCCGTCAGGCAGCTTTACGGCTCCCTTCTGCTGACAGACAGCGCCTAAAATATGAAACACCTGACCTACACTTTTTTGCTCACTGATTTTTGGCAACACCTTTTCCTTTGTGAATACCGCCCTTACAAACCGTGACATTGAGCTCAGGTCCCCGGGAAGACCCATTGCACCCATCCCCCTGCTGTAAAGCTTAAGGTTATTCTGAGGCAGAAATGTATTCTGCGGTGGATTTTCCGTAAGGTGGATGTAATTATTAAGGTTAAACATCTGCATATTGAATTCAGGACTATTGGTAAGCACTCCTACGGGGTTATCGTAAATTTTAAGTTCATCTCCCATAGGCTCAACGGTTATGCTGTTTTTTGAATCGGCTATAAGCCAATGCATAGGCGTTGCGGGGTATTTTTCGCTGAAGCTCATATCCGTTATGTTTGTGTGAAGAAGGAGCTTTTTAACATCCCGAACCGTTTCACATTCACAAAGAACACGTGGAATAAACTCAAAGGATGCTATATTCTTCTTTCCCAAAACTTCTTTTCCGTACTTTGCCTCAGGAAAATTCAGCGCTGCCGCAGAAAGTCCCTTTTCATTTGTTGCATCGTAATAAAGTGGTACACCATTTTCCACAATTGCCGTTCCTATAAAGGCATAATGATGCTCCGACGCTTCTGATTTTCTGAAATAAAAAGGAAAATTTCTCGGAGTTATAACCACGCTTTCGTTAAGAGAATATTCAAGGTCAAGATTACGGCCGAAAAAGTGCTCTCTCATTCTTACGCTTACTGCTGTACACAAGCTTATCACCTCAGAATTGTTTTTGGCATAAAAGACTTTTTTTAGTCATATTCCAAAAGAGTTATTTTTTACAATTTGCAATTATTTTTCTTATTGTTTTAACAAATTATTAATAAATACATATTGAGTATCCTTTCATAATGATGTAAAATAGACTACGGAAAAAATATAAAATGAAAGGATTTTTATATTATGAAAGTTTTTATGATTGGCGGTACCGGCCTTCTTGGCTGTGAAGCAGCAAGAATCTTCATTGAAAGAGGCCATCAGGTAAAGAGCGTTGCTCTTCCTCCCCTTCCCGAAGGAGCTCCCATTCCCGAAGAAATGGAGCTTGAATTCTGCAACATTTACGAAAAGTCAGATGACGAAATCAAAGCTATGCTCCAGGGCTATGACTGCTTTGTATTTGCCGCAGGTATTGACGAAAGAGTTGAATTCCCCGCTCCCGTTTACGATGCTTACTATAAGTACAACATCGCACCCTTAAAGAGAATTCTTCCCCTTTGTAAGGAAGTCGGTATGAAGAACTCCGTTATCCTCGGCTCATACTTCTCCTATGCTGCAAAGCAGTATCCCGAAATGAAGCTTACAGAAAAGCACCCCTACATCAGAAGCCGTATTGATCAGGAAGAGGTTGCATTCTCCTTTGCTGACGAAAACTTCGATGTTGCAGTTCTTGAGCTTCCCTACATCTTCGGCACACAGCCCGGCAGAAAACCCGTTTGGGTTATCCTTATTGAGCAGATCAAGATGATGGACAAGCTTCCCTGCACAATGTATCCCGGCGGAGGTACTGCGATGCTTACAGTACGCCAGGTAGGTCAGGTTATTGTTGGTGCTGCTGAAAAGTCAAAAGGCGCTAAGGCATGGCCCATCAGCATGTACAACCAGACATGGAAAGAATTCCTTAAAATTGTTTATGCCGCAAGAGGCATGGGCAACAACCGTAAGATTATCAGCATTCCTCCCTGGATGATGCGTATGGGTCTTGGCGGAGTTAAGAAGGAATATGCCGCAAAGGGTATTGAAAGCGGTATCGATGTTGACGGTCTTGCAGACATTATGGACATCAACCTCTTCATCGATAAGAAGTACAGCGTTGAGCTCGGTGCAACAGAAGACGATATCGTTTCAGCTATCACCGATTCAATCAAGGTAAGCCAGGCTGTTTTTGACGGTAAGGCTAAGCTTCTTGAAATGAAGGGCGAATAATTCGGAACCGCCCGTTAAGCACAGACCAAAAAAACAAAATAACAATACAGGTATTTTAAGTACGATTCATTTGAAATACCTGTATATTTTTTAATAAATATTTTTTCTTATCACATTGCATAACAGGTAAAATAGTGCTATGATAATATTATCAACCTAAGGAGGAAAATTTATGAAGAAAATCATTGCAATTGTACTTTCTTGCATTATGCTTTTTTCTGCCTTGGTGCCTGCATCGGCATCGTGCCTGACGGAAAAAGAGCTTTTCAAGTTAGTAGTTCCCGAAAACTGGGAAATGAACGAAGGTGACTCAAGAACGGTTGAAGCAGTCTTCAACAAAAAAATCACCAACCGTGTACTCACATGGGAAACGGACAACAGTGAAGTTGCCTGTGTTGACGAGTGGGGCAGAGTTACCGCAGTAAAGGAAGGTCAGGCTTCCGTTACCGCAACAACCGCCGACGGTCTTAAGTATACGGTTAACCTCACAGTTACCGAAACCGCAACAAAAGCAGATAAAGAAAACAAAGAAAAGCACGACTATCAGGGTGAAGCTGTGAAGGAAAACGACACACTTCAGAAGCTTGTTGACAGATTTCCCAAGGACAGTAACGATGTGCCCTCATTTGTAAAGGATGAAAGCACTTACGCCCAGGCACAGTCTGCCGTAACTCAGGACGGAGCAATATGGACAATTACTGCTTACGGTGTTCTCAGAACTGACGAAAATGCAAAGAACGAACGCGACAAAGAACAGCGCTTTATGGGTGACAGATATTTTTATGCTGCCGATTCAGGCGAAGGCAAGGTGCTTGCAATTTTTGCCGACGGTGAAAACGGTATATGGACCGTTATGCAGGAAGGCTACACCCATATTAAAATGGTAGAAATGAACGGCACCGACAAAGCTGCCCTTATGAGTGATAATTCACAAAAGTATGTTGCAAGACGCGGTATGGTTGCCAACGCTTTCTATAACGGCGGTGCACAAAAATGGATTCCCTCTGAAACAGATAACGACGGTCTGTGGACTGCAATGTACGGCGCAGGTGAGCTTATGCGCTATGCCGTTCTCCGTGACGACCCCAACGCTACGGCTGAAGAAATTGCCGCAGCCAAGAAAACCGCAACCCTTTCAACGGAAGCCGTTTTATTCCTTACTTATGTTTCAATGCGTCAGGGCACAACAGAAAGCTACATAAGAGCTCAACGTAACGGCAATGTTACAGAGCTTGACTTAGGTAAGTATTACACAAATGAAGCACTTCTTGAAAACGGTAACTATTCACAGAATATACCTGAAGAAAGCCCCGCAGACGCTTTTGAGAAGATGAATCTTCTGTATATGACTCTCGGCGTACGCTCATACATTATGTCTTCAGATAACCTTGCACTTATCTATGCTTCTGACTGGGCTGACCCCTCAGTTGAAACAGATAAGACATACGCAAAAAGAACAAGACTTCTTGAAGGCTTCTGGGCAAGAACATATTCTCTCAAGCAAGAGGGTAACCCCATTGACGGAAATATTTACTGGCAGCATAACGGTGACGGCACTGCAACGGGCGTTTCCACAAAGCAGCCCCATGAAAGCGAATACCTTCTTCACGGCGAAAACCTGAGAGGTGTTGTAACAGATGCTTCCGGTGAAATGCCGCAAAGACTCTGGGATGACCTTATAGGTAATGGATATGACCTTACGGATGTTGTTTATAAGGGCGACACAAGTGCTGACGAAATTATCGGACACCTTTTCATTTACAAGCTCGCTTATGATATCCTCGGCCCCGAGGATCCCGAAATAAAGGCTCTTATTGAAAAGACCATGACCGACTTTGCCCGTCATCTCACGGATAACGGCTACTCCCTTTGCGAAGCAACAGGACAGCCCACAACCTGGGGTAAATTAAACCGTACTTACTTCCACAACGGCCAGAATGTTGGCGGCGGTCCTCTTCACTCCGCAGTTATTCTCAGTGCACTTAAGCTTGCAGCTTACGTAACCGGTGATCAGAAATGGGAAGATGAATACCGTATGGCAGCCCTTGACGAGTCCTACGAATATGCAACAGTTATGACTCAGAACTGGGACAGATACAAAATGGCTATTCTTGAATATGCCGCAAGTGTATCTGAAATCATCCCCTTCCTTATAAGACCGCTTATGAACACCACCCTCGTTAAAACAATTTACCGTATAATTCTTAACTACTCTGACGAGGAAATGGCAATGCTTGCTTATTACCTTCTTTTCCAGATGGAAGATGACGAAGAGCTTCTCTCTTATTACAGAGACGGTATTGACAGCTGGTGGTATTCAATGAGCATAAGCGAAAATCCCCTTTGGTACTATATCTATCAGCTTGCATACCCCAATGAAATAAAAACTGACTACTACGGCAACAGCCTTATTGAAACTGCCGCCTGGTCACTTTCACGCCATCCTATTGAAACAATAAAATACAGCGCAACAAATGCCAACAGAGACGATATCAAGGAGCTTGACCTTGAAGAGGATTGCGGTATCGGCGGAACAAGAGTTCTCAGCTACGATCCCAATGTAAGAAGACCTCTCTTTGCTGACAGTGATAACGATATCATAAAGCTTATCGGCATCGTACTTTCCTGCGCAGCACTTAAGTGGAAGGTCGCCGCACCTGACGAAAGAGCACTTCACAAATTCAACGGCTCAACCTATCAGCTCGACGATCATCACAATCCCTATGAGATGGAAGGCTCAACAACCTACACCCTCCCATACTGGATGGGCAGATACCACGGTATGCTTGAAGCTGAATAAAACAGAACATATAAAGGGGCTGTAAAAAAAGTGCAGACCGCATAAACCGAGACAAATAAAGGGTTTCTTCAGGTTGAAAAATCTGAAGAAGCCCTTTAAAACATATAAAAATGACTATAAACTGTAAAAATGCCGTTTTTTCGGTTTATGCTATAAACAAACTTCGCCTCTCGACGTACCTTCGTACGCCTTCGGGTAACCAAAAATAAAGCCAAGGCTTTATTTTTGCTCAGTTTGTTCATTCTGCGCATTTTTTCACGCCCCTGAAAATGAGCTGTAAAAAACTTTTGTTTTTTTACAGCTCATTTTATTTCAAATCAACCAAAATACATTCGAATACATAAAATTCAATATTTTTTTTACTTTTTAAAGGTAAATCTTTGTAACCTTTGCAGAATATAATGATAGCTCTCCGGTGCAATAAAACATTGACAATCAGCGTAAAATATGCTATCATTTTATGGATTGATTTAAATAATTTTATTTGTTCTAAGGAGGAACTAACAAGGTGAAATTAAATTCTAAAATTCTTCTCAGAGTTTGCCTTTTCAGTGTGCTCACCGCAGTTATACTTCTTTGCCTTAACAGCTTTTTCCAACCGGTATGGTCAAAATGGAATAATTATTACACTACCAAAGGTTTTTATGAAGAACCCGAAAACACCATCGAAACCGTATTCTTAGGCGCAAGCGTTATGCAAAGCAGTGTATCACCTATGGAGATGTACAATGAATACGGCATCAACTCTTATAATCTTGCTACAGAACAGCAGCCCGTTCTCGGCTCATATTATTGGCTTAAGGAAACCTATGACTACCATTCTGAAACCCTTAAGAATGTTGTGTTTGATGTTTCTGCACTTAGAAGCACATCAAAGAAAGCTTTTTATCATAAGTGTTTTGATAATATGAAGCTTTCCAAAAACAAAATACAGGGTGTTTACGAATACTGCAACGAAAGTATAACAGATACCATATCCTTTATGGTTCCCCTCATTTCATATCACAACCGCTGGAGCACTCTTGAAGAATCCGATTTTACAAAATACGGTTGGGAAAAAGACACCGGTACCAGAGGTTACTACTATATCAAAAACAGCTATCTCAAGGCAGAAGGATTAAATGCAGTACAGACACCTCCCCTTATTCTTGATAAAAGTGCAGAACCCTCCAAACTTCTTGATGACTCACTCTTGTACCTTGACAGAATGGTACAGTTCTGCAAAGAAAAAAATCTAAAACTCGTGTTTATAAAAACCTCAACAATTATCTGGTCCTCGGAGCTTCACAACGCTGTTCAGGAGCTTGCAGACAAATACGGAATTGAATTTTACGATTTCAACTTTGAACCCCTTTACAGCACCAACAATTTCCTTCACGCTTTTGACAGCGGAAGCGACGGTAAGCACCTGAACTATTACGGCGCATATAAATTCACAAAGTGGATGGGTGAATACCTTACAGAAAAATGCGGTGCAACAGATATAAGAGATAATCCGAAGTACGATTTTATGAAAGAGCAATATAAGGAATATGAAGCAAGGGTTCTTCAGCACGTGAACCTTGTTTCCTCCAAATCCCTTACCGAATATCTTAGCCTTGCTTTCAAGGGTGACAACACGGTGCTTCTCAGCGTTCAGGAAAATGCTGTAGGTGCTCTTACGGAAGAAGACAAAAAGTTTTTCCGTGAAAACGGACTTGAAAAATTTGCCGACCTTCCTGCTAATGTTTCATATATCGCTGTAATACAGAACGGCGAAGTGATATACGAACAGGCAGGAAACATTGACGCAAAAAAAACCATCGGTCACAAAGGACTTCTGCCCGACGGAAAGACTGAATACCGTCTTGAATCAGGTGGTAAGGACAGCGGTAATATGGCAGACATCCTCATTGATAAAAAATCAGCAATTACCCCCGGACGCGGTATTAATATTCTTGTTTACAGCAATGAGCTCGGAACAACACTCAACACAACAAGGTTTGATACAACCATTACTACTACAAGAGATAACTACGGAATTCACGATATCTTCTTTATGACGGATGAAGATGAATTCAACAAAGACTACGCGCCTGAAACTATGCGCGGCAAGGCTAAAATCTATATGGAAAAAATTGCCGGAATAAAGAAGGCAGAAACCGAACGTCTTCTTGCTGAAAGCAAAAACAAATAAAAACAGTATAAACCTTTTTGCCTGAACCGAACAGCTCAGGCAAAAAGAAAAATATTAAATTATTCAAAGGAGCAGAAAATCATGGAAAAGATCTTAGAAATCCTCAATTCAATCAGAGATGACATTGACTACGAAAAGGAAGACAAGTTAATCGACGACGGTATTCTTGACAGCTTTGATATCGTTTCAATTGTTGGTGAGCTTTGCGATGCTTATGACATTACAATCACCGTTGACGATATGGAACCTGAAAACTTCAACAGCGCAACTGCAATTCACGAGCTTGTTGAACGCCTTGTTGACGAAATGTAATTTAAAACTTTCAAAGGGTGACAGAATAGACTGTCACCCTTTGACAGAGTAAGATTAATCTTTACTTTGTTTCAGATTGTTAATTATGAAAGGAAAGAGAAAGAAATATGGCTCTTAATTCTTTTAGCTTTATGGCTTTTCTGGCAGTTGTTGTAGCTGTTTATTATCTGGTGCCTAAAAAGTTCCAGTGGTGTGTGCTTCTGATTGCCAGCTACGGTTTTTACCTTTCAAGCGGTCTTGATAATGTTCTTTACATTATCTTTACAACGCTTTTCTCATTTTTTTCGAGTCATTGGATGCAGAAAATCCGAGACAAACAGAATGAAAAAATAAAATCCCTCGGTGACGAGCTGACAAAAGAACAGCGCGTTGCAATGAAGAAGGAAGCAGCAAATAAAATCAAGCGTATCCAGGTTCTTACAGTTCTTGTAAACCTCAGCATTCTTGCTTATTTCAAATATCTCAACTTCTTTATCGGCGGCTTCAATTCAGTATTTTCCATGTTTGAATGGGATATTTCCATTCCTTTTGTAAACATGATTGCACCTTTGGGACTTTCATACTATACCTTTAACTCAATCGGTTACCTTATAGATGTGGGCAGAGGCAAGCTTAAAGCAGAAAAACACCTTGGTAAGTTTGCGCTTTTCGTTTCCTTCTTCCCCTCTATTGTTCAGGGTCCTCTCAACCGTTACGGCGATGCCGGTCTTCAGCTTCAGCAGGAGCATGAATTTGACTATAACAACGTAAAATACGGTGCACAGCTTATTCTCTGGGGCCTTTTCAAAAAGCTTGTTATTGCTGACCGTATTGCAGTAATTCCGGCAACAATCTTCTCAGCCTCCTTCCAGGATTATACAGGCTCACACATTTTCTTTGCCGTGCTTTGCTATTCATTCCAGATTTACGGCGACTTCTCCGGCGGTACTGATATCACCCGCGGTGCTGCACAGATGCTTGGCATAAACCTGCCGATGAACTTTGAAAGACCGTTCTTTGCAATTTCAATGGCAGACTTCTGGCGCAGATGGCATATGTCGCTCGGTGCCTGGATGAGAGAATATGTGTTCTATCCCGTAATGCTTTGCAAGCCCGTTGCATCACTCAGCAAGAAAATGCGTAAAAAATACGGCACCTATGCAGGTAAGCTTGTCCCCTCCGTTGCAGCTCCTATGGTTGTTTTCTTCCTCATAGGTATATGGCACGGATTAAGTAAGCAGTATATTACAAACGGTCTTTACAATGCCCTTCTCATTTCCGGAAGTGTTGCAATGGCACCTGTTTTTGAAAAGCTTATAAAAGCTCTCAAAATCAATACAGAAGCCTTCAGCTTCCGTGTTTTCCAGATTCTCCGTACAACCCTTCTTCTTTTCATTTCACGAATTATTGTCCGCGCCCCCTCTATTACCGAGGCAGGCAGAATGATCAAGGCATTCTTCACTGATATCGACCTGCCCTTCATTTTCGGTATAGACGGCAGAATTTATGAGCTCGGTCTTGATAAAACAGATATGGGACTTCTGATTGCAGCAATTGCAGTGCTTACCTTTATCAGCGTGCTTCAGGAAAACGGTATGAAAATCCGTGAAACTCTTTCCAAGCAGAACATCGTATTCCGTTGGGCAGTTATAATTGCACTTATACTCGCTATTGTTATTTTCGGAACCTACGGTCCCGCATATGATGCAAAATCATTCATTTACGGCGGATTCTAAAGGTCCGCTTAATAAAACAAGGAGGAAAAAATATGCAAAAATCTATTGCCCTCGCTATTCAGAAATATGCACTTGAAACACCTGAACAGATTGCAGTAATCGCCGGCGGAGAAAAGTGCACATATAAGCATCTTGCTGAATGTAACCGCAAGGTTGCGGCATATCTTGAAAAAAAGGGTGTAAACGTCAATGAGAGAATCGTGGTGGAAGCAGACCACATTCTTGAATATGTTTACTTCTGGTACGGTATTCAGCTGCGCGGTGCTACCTTTGTACCCGTTGAAAAGAACACACCGACCAACAGAATCAAGGAAATTGCAAAAGAGCTTGATGCTTCCGTAATGGTTACCCTTCAGAAAAGAGAAGACCTTCCCGAAGGATGGTCTCTTGAGGATATCATCCCTGAAATTATGCAGGAAGATGACAATTATAAGGCAACTGAGCCCGAAGATTCATCCCTTGCAGAAATCCTTTTCACAACAGGTACAACGGGTAAATCCAAGGGTGTTATGGTATCCTTCGGCAATCAGGTGAATATTGCCCTTGCCGGTATTGAAACCACCAACATCAAATCAGATAATGTATGGCTTATCCCCACCCCTATGAACCACGCAGCAGGTCTGAGAAAGGTTCATATTGCAATGGCTGTGGGCAGCACAAGCTGCCTTATTGAAGGCTTCAGAAACTTCAAGCAGTATTTCAAAACCATTGAGGATTACGGCGTAACATCACTTTATCTTCCCCCTTCAGCAATTCATCTTCTTCTTGCTTTTGCAGCTAAGAAATTTGAAGAGCTTAACGGCAAAATCCGTTTCATTTATTCAAGCTCAACAGCTTATCCCGAAACGGACAAAGAAAAAATGCGTAAGCTTATGCCAGATGTTTATATGTACAACTGCTTTGGTTGCAGTGAAGCAGGTGTTGTATGCACTGACGAATTCTGTGTTTCCGGCGGAAGCGAATACACCGGCAGTGTAGGCAAGCCCAACTCTTACAGCAAAATAATTCTTCTTGACGAAGAAGGCAATGAAGTCAAGAATGCAACTGCTCAGAATCCCGGCCTTTGTGCAATTGAGAGTAAGTCTGTTATGCAGGGCTACTGGAACGAGCCTGAGCAGACAGCAAAAGCAATTAAAAACGGTATGCTTGTTATGAGCGACCTTTGCTACTTTGCCCCTAACGGTGAGCTCATTCTCGTAGGCAGAAGCAACGATACAATCAATCTTGGCGGCCTTAAGGTCGCTCCCCTTGAGGTTGAAGAGGTTGTTCTCCGTTTGCCCTTCGTTGATGAATGTCTGCTTATCCCCTCAGTAAAAGCCAACAACATCGCCCTTAAGCTTCTTGTCGTCCTTAAGGAAGGCACAGAGCTTGACGAGGATGCTATCAGAAACATTATTTCCGAAAATCTTGAGCCTTATAAAATCCCAAAGAAAATTGAAACTGTTGAGGAAATCATCAAAACCTTCAACGGAAAAATCGACAGAAAACAGATGATTTCAAAATATGCATAATACATTCATAACAAAGAGGATATGCAGGACAACCTGCATATCCTCTTTTCTATACACGATTCATTTGTCGTAAATCTGTCGTAAAACCGATTGTTTACAATTTTACCATCTCTCGTAACCCTTGATTTTGCCGGGTTTCCGGGAGATTTATTGCGTGAGCAACAAGGTTCTCGACCGAATGGAGAGGTTCTTATTTATCCAATGACTTCATTGTGGGGAACTCGCCCGGGTATTTCCCATACCCTTATTTTCCCTGCTTTTCGCTTACTTTTTTATCCAACTGTTTTACATCGTATCCCATAGAATGTCATAAGATGGCATAACTTTTATT
>JAZSDP010000011.1:0-48574 GCA_045531265.1 Acutalibacteraceae bacterium | reverse complement strand
ATTTTAATCATCCTCCTGTAAAAAATATAAAAAGGGCAAACCAGTCTACAAAATAAACTGAGTTTGCCCAGACGGTCGGCATAAAGCTTTCATATTCCCCTGCGGTCATCCGCAAACTCCGTCAGTAGTATGAAAGTTATGCTTAAATTATACATATAACACAATATATTGTCAATTGATAAATTATGAAAAACAAAGGCTTAAAACACAAAATATATTATATAAAATATATAACACTATAAAATTTAATGCTTTCAGAGAAATATTATTCTCCCTTCATACACTTGGAGCAAGGCTCATAACCTTCGCTTATTATTTCTTCAACAGAAACTAAAATTCTGCTGTTCTTAAGATAAGGACAATCAGCCTTATGATACTTTGTTCCTGATTTCGTTCTGTAAAAATTCTGGTCAGCATCAACACTCCATATGGTCGAAGGTACAACTGCCGTTGGCTGTTCGTTTATTGACATTGTAGTTGTATAAGAAGGACGTATGTATTGTGTTGTAGCTTCGGTAGTTGTTACCTGAGTATACGGTTCTGTTACATTGCTTGAAATTACAGCTTCTGATTCAGAAGTATTAATCTCTGCTTGTGCAGTTGTTGATAAAATATGAGCTGTAGTTGAATTATCAGCTGTCAGTTCGTTATGAAAAGAATAAATATCAACCATAGCAGAATCACTTGTTTCGGGATATGTATTGACAATTAGCGGTTCACTGTTCATAAGCACAGAAAGTTTAACTTCAATATCAATTGCAAATATAATAATAATAATTGCCAAAACTGCAAAAACAGCATTTAAAATACGCTTTTCATTTCTCTCCGACATTTATACCAAACCTTTAAATTTAAATTCAGTTGCATTTTATCAGTTTTGTAATATTTTGTCAAATCTTGTCGAATTATAACCGCAAAGAAGGCATAAAATATAAATATTTTTTCAAAAATCTATTGACAAACATATTCTTGTTTGATATACTATCACAAGTCAGCTGACGACATGGGCCATTAGCTCAGTTGGTTAGAGCAACCGGCTCATAACCGGTCGGTCCGGGGTTCGAGTCCCTGATGGCCCACCAATTTAATATAGGGGTATAGCTCAGTTGGTAGAGCAGCGGTCTCCAAAACCGCGTGCCGAGGGTTCGAGCCCTTCTGCCCCTGCCAAAGGACATCACGAAAGTGGTGTCTTTTTCTTTTCCAAATAACAAGCAAACCGAACCCGAGGCACGCGGAGCGTGTCGGGCATCATCGCCGAAGCACTCGCAGTGCGAGAATAAGCGAGGCGATGATGGAGCAGCGGTCAAAATTACTCGGCGCACCAAGCCGAAATGTGATTTTGGGAACCGCAAGAGGGCCACGAAGTGGTTCGAGTCCTTCTGCCCTCTGCCACAAAAAAGTCCATTGCTTAAGTGTATGACTTTATTCTTCACAGTTGATATATTTTTCTTTTGCTTCGGTAAGCTTTTCAATGAATTTTTTGTCAAGCTCCGAAAGCTTGTAACCGCTTCTGTAAATCAGCACATCTTTATATATTTTTTCGTCAACAGAGGTTTTGATTTCAGCAAGCTTGTATTTTTTCATTGTATCCTCGGGAATAGGAGATACCCACATAAAAGTATTGGGTACTCTTGAAAGTATTTCCATCTGACTTGCTCTTTCAAAAACGTAAATTCTTTTGTCAACAGACTCGGAAAGCTCTGCTTTTTTAACATCGATTAGAGGCATTGAAGGTACATATGGGTCAGCGTGACACACTTCAATAAATTCTGTAAGCTCCTGTGATGTGATATTGTCCATTCTCGCGAGAGGACTTGTTTCGGAGGCTACGAGCACATATGAAAATTCTGTTATTGTTTCACTGATAAGTTTTTTATCTCTGAACATAATTTTATAATGTTCGTCAAAGGTGGATTTATATCGTACTATACCGAGGTTATAGTCTTCTCTGAGAACATTATTTATAGCTTTCATTGAGTTGGTTTCTTTATAAAAGTAATCAGCAGGTGAGGTCAGGTTGATTTCTTTTGAAAACTCGGTGAAAGCTTCAGCAATATAGCTTGCTCTCGGCACGCTTACAGAAAACTGTTGAACCTTGCGTTTGCCGTTTATGTATATATCCTCGACCTGTTCGACCTGAGCGATAATGCGGCGTGCATATCTGAGAAATTCCTCGCCGTCATCTGTAACAGTTATACCTTTTGAGGTTCTCTTGAATATGGTTATTCCTATATGTTCTTCAAGCTCTTTTATAGCTCTGCTGAGATTAGGCTGACCCATAAAAAGATTTTCTGCCGCCTTGCTGATTGATTTAGTCTTGGCAATTTCCGTTGCATATTTCAAGTGGAGTATGTTCATATTATCCCTCCGAAACTTACTTTTGCTTATTATATCACTAATAATTATTAATTTCAAGATACAGACACGCCCCGCGATGTCTCGGTTCGTTTTACTTATTCGTATATTTTTATATCTTTCAGTACGGGATTTGACCTTGACTGTGTGACAACGATAACAATTCTGTCCGTTGTTACGGGAGAATCAGGCTTCACAATTTTCTTTGAGCCTACAACAGTACCTGTATAAATAAGTTTATAGTCAGAGTCTTCTTTTTTTGCATAAACCTTAAACTCCTCAATGCGTTGACTGTATGTCAAGTCTTCTGAAAGAGTAATAATTTTCACCTGTTTTTTTGAAGGAAAATCAACCGCTACACCTGATTCACCGCCGTCGAGACAAATACTTTCTTCACTTATCTCTCTTGTTTTTTTCTCGGGAGAGTATACGGATAGCTTTATATTTCTTATTTCATTCTTAAAAGGTTCAGTGATAAGCTCAGTGAATTTTTTAAGAGTTTTGATTTCACGCTTATCTATAAGACCGTTTTTGTTAGGAGGCACATTAAGAAGCATTGAAGCATTACCGCCCACAGAATCAAAATATATTTTTGCAAGGTCCTCGGCAGTTCTTTGTTTTTTGAAAAGATAGTAAAGATTGTTGTGCCAGAACCAACCGAGGTTTATTGAAACATCGGCCTCTGCAGGCTTGAAGACAAGATTCTCATAATTCTTCAGCACATCTCTTGAACCGAGGTCTTCGGTCGTGTCGCTCAGCTTCTCTGCCATCATCTTTGTCTGATCTGCCGCAGTCTGTGAATTACCTGCAACCGCATCGGTGCTGTCCTTTTCGCCGGGAATTACGCTCCATTCGCTTTTTCTGACTCTGCCACCCTCATTACCTATCCAGCGTACATCAGGCCCACAGATAGAAATAACGGCATCAGGATGATGCTTTCTGATAATGGAGTAATATCTCTCCCAATCATAAACCTGTTTTTTACCGTTTTTTCCTTCACCACAGGCTCCATCAAACCAAAAGCAGAATATATCGCCATAGTTACAGCATAGCTCTGTCAATTGATTTACAAAGAAATCATTATACTTCTCCGTGCCGTAAGTACTTTCGTGTCTGTCCCAAGGAGAAAGATATATGCCGAATCTAAGATTATATTTCTTGCAGCTTTCCGAAAGCATTTTCACTATATCCTTACCAAAAGGTGTATTCATAACATTGTGATCGGTAAATTTAGTGTCAAAAAGGCAAAAGCCGTCGTGATGCTTGGCAGTAATTATTATACCCTTGCTACCTGTTGCCTTAAGCACACTGCACCATTGATCAGTATCAAGCTTTTTCGGGTTAAAGCGGGAAATATCCTCATTCCCCTCACCCCATTCCCGATTGGTCATTGTATTTATGCCGAAGTGAATGAAATTATAATATTCAAGCTTCATAAACTCAAGTTGACGCTCAGAAGGAGTAACATTTATATATCTTTCAACATCTGCACCGTTTGTAGGATAAGAATTGTTGCCGAAACACCAACCCTCTTTAATAACTTTCATAACATATCTCCTTTGCAAAAGCCTCACACTGTTCACACAATGTGAGGCTCTGTTTTATCAACACTAAAATCTACTGTATCACCGATTGCTCTGAGAAGTGAACTCTCGTGGCTTAACGGAAAATCACAGCTGTAATGCCAAATCATTACACCGCCGAAGCCGTTATTGATGGCGTACTGCGTTTTTTTGCTTATAACCTCCGGTGTGTTGAACCAGCAATCCTTGTTTGTATCATCACAATGATACCAGCCATCCTCGGTAATTTTGTCATAGCAGCTGTTATATTCATACCAATATGGTGACATATCTTTTGGTCTTGAATAGAAAGGAAGACCGATATTTATCTTATCGGCGGGAACGCCCTTATTCTTAAGCTTCTTAATCTGAGCAACAGTATCCTCATAAGTTGCGTGCTTTCCGTTTGCATCAACATAGTCATAGGTCATAAGTTCAAGTGTGTCAATAGCCGCAATAGCTCCGAGTGTTAGTGAAACATTCCATGTGCTGAGTGCAACACCGAGGGTGTAATCATCGCTCAAACATAGCCTGAGCGAAACAAGGAATTTATTGAAATAGTGCCATGCATCACCGGTAATCGGGTATTCGTAGTCAAAGTGAACACCGTCAAAGTCATATTTTTCAAGAACATCTACAATGTTTTTTTCAAGAACTCCACTTTTGAAGGCTTTGTTGTGCTCTGCACTCTGTGCCTTCATCTGCTTCTTCCACACATCGGAATCCGTATTACCCCGAGGACCAAGAAGATTGAGCGTAATGTGAATATCTCTGTCACCAATGACATTACGAACTGCCGACATAACTCTTTCCATTTTGGCTTCGTCATATTCAACCTCACCTTTACTGTTGAAGGTGGCACATTCGAAAATGATAAGGTCAGTTATAATGTCGAAATCCTCAGAATTAAGATCGTCCGCAGAATGAACACTGTCACCTCTTAAATAGGATGTTACTTTGAAATTATCAGCTTTACCGTTAACTCTGGAGGAACCGGTAAAAAAAGCGATAACAGAAGTGTAAAAACGGAGTATTGTTTGAATAATTGCCGCCATATTCTATCTCCTTTTTATTTGTTTTCCCAATTTATAACAAGCTTATCGCCAAGCTCTATACCGTTATCCGTGGGATACCACTTTTTGCCGAGAGTCATTTCACTTTCCTTGCCCTGCATATTAACCTCAAGCATTGATGTACAACTGAAGAAGGCATATTCGTCAATCTGTTTTACTGTTGCGGGAATTGTCACCTTTTCTGTGGCAGAACAGAAGGCGAAGGCATCTTTGCCTATGTATTCAAGACCGTTAGGTAAAGTGATTGATTTTAAATTGCAACGGAAAAAGGCTTTTTCCTCGATTGACTTTAGAGTAGAGGGAAGAACGATTTCAGTAAGGTCAAGACACTTGTAAAATGCCTTTGAACGTACTACTTCTACACCTTCGGGTATTTCATAGGAAATAGACTTTACTTCGTTGCCGTTTTTATCTTTATCTGATACAACATCTCTTTGCGGAGGATAGAAAAGAATGGCTTTCATGTCCTTGGTGTAAATTACACCATCAACATCACAGATAAACCGGTTGTTATCGTCAACCTCGAATTTTGTTATCCTTTTACTGTTGCTGAAAGCCCAATCTGAAATTTCCTTGACGTTTTTTCCTATAGAAATTTCGGTTACATACTCAAGGTTAACAGCTGCAAAATCGGCAATTCCGGTTATAGGTACACCCTCGTATTCATCAGGGATTACAATTTCCGTAACGGTTGATTTGTTTGGTACGCTTGTAACAATTGCTTCACCGTCTTGAATTCTGTAAGTTATATCCGTTTTGCCCGAAAAGAATTGAAGGTCACTGTTACCGCAGGAAGCAAAGCTGAAGCATAAAACTGAAACAAGTAATAATACTGCTATAATTCTTTTCATTCCGCTACCTCCCAACTAATTTCAGCCGATTTGTTTTCGTTCCTTGACTCTTCCAACCTTTCCTGGAGCTCTTTTACGCACATATCGTGTTTTTCTTTGGTTAGGTTATAGAAGATGAAGGGTACTGTTGCAAGGAACAGGCTTATGATTGTAAACCATACATGCACGCTGAAAACATCGGCACAGATTTCAGTATCATAAAGCACATCCCAGTCTGATGTAAAGCCGATAAGCTCAAGAACCCAGGGACTTAAATATCCGAGAGCAAGGTTGAGAGGGTTAGTAAACCAAGTGAAGATGCCTGAAATTGAGTCGCAGCGTTCACCAAACTTCCATTGGTGATAAATCTGAACATCAGCACCGAGACCTGTTGAAACACCACTGTCAATGGTCTGAAGGAAGTTCCTGAGAAATAAGCTGACAAGAAAAACAATTATGCTTTCACTTCTTATGGCAATAAGCATGCCGAATATACTTACAATGGATGCCGCTCTTGCAATAATAAGAAGGTCTCTTTTTTGAAATTTCTTTGTAAGCCATACGCAAAGCAGATTGCCGGGTGTCATACCGATAACAACAAGACTTGAAGCGATACCAAAAAGCCTCTGTTCTCGGAGAGAATAAATGAACCACCACTGAAGCAAATTGTTTATCATCCACTGCCACTGACCTACAACATTTGAAATATTTATTATCCACAGATATTTATTTTTGAGAGCATTTTTTGCCCCCTCAAAGAAAGATACTTTTTTACGAGTTTCAATCTGTTCTTCAATAGTACGCTCTTTACAAAAGAATGCGGCAAGTGAGCAGACAGCACCTATAACAGCAAAGACAGGAACGAAAACTCTGTAGGTTTTAAGGCTAGTATAACCGCCGGTTGAAGCAATAAGGATCGGGAAGAAAATATTTATAACTGATGGTGCAAAGCCCGTAATGATAGGAACAATGGAATACAGTTTCTGACGTTCCTGAGAGTTAGGCGTCATAAAGGCAACAAGTCCGTTTACACCAATAAAGCTGTTATAAAAGTAGTTCATCATTGTAAAAGCGAAATGAAGAACAACGAGCTTCGTAACATAAGGTACATTCTGTACGGGAAGGTATGGTATTATTGAAAGAATTGCTGCCGAGGGTAAGGCACAGGCGAGAATAAATGGCTTTACTCTGCCGTATTTTGCACAAAAAAGACGGCGGATAATCCATGTAATATATCCTGTGATACCGCCGCAGACGAGAATGTTACCTGCAATCTGGGGCATACCCATCATAAAGCCTTCAAAGGTATTTGCAGGAATGAAGTAGCACAGAACGCCTAATAAAAGCTGAGCAAAATAAGTTGCATGAGCAAACGCTTTCATTTTCGGTGTAAGTCTGCCGTGATTCTCGTAAAGGAGCATCCCAACAGGATTCGTAAACATAAGAATATATCCTATAACAGTTGAGATAAGGTTAATCAAATAGAAATCCATTGCAGGAATTTCCATAATAGCTCCGCAGAAAAGTGATGCAGAAAAGGTTACAATTGCCGAAGCGGTCATATAAATATATGTACCCATCTGAGACAGCGTATATGCCGCCATCTCCTTTAAAGATAGGTATTCACCTTCACCCGGTGTGTTCCAATGGCTTTTCACATACCCTGGAACTGTTTTTACTTTTGAAACAATTTCCGATACATTCATTTTTTCTCCTCCAATCTATTTTGATTATATAGTATTTAGAAAAGAAATGCAATATATGCTCGAGTGTTTATTATTTATATATTAAAGATAAGAAGCACAGCAAGAAAAATAATATTAACCACTGAGAACAGCAGCAAAAACTTAAGTATTTCAGGCTTTTCACTTCTCATATAAAATTTTAATGAAATAAGACTTGCCAGAGATGCAACAGGTGTACCCAATCCACCGATATTAACCCCTAAAAGTAAATCCTTCCAATTATCAGTAAATTCCGAAAGAAGTACAGCTGCAGGAACATTACTGATAACCTGACTTGCTCCCACTGCCGTTATCATAGAGTTTTCGCTAAGTAAACTCTGAAGAAAATCACTTATTGCTTCAATTCTTGCAAGATTTCCTGAAATCACAAAGAAGCATACAAAAGTCAAAAGCAATATATAATCGACATTCTTAAGACTGTTTCTGTCAGAACATAAAAGCACAACAACAACCACTGCGGTGGTAAACAAATAATTTATAACACCAAAAACAGTAAGCAGACTCAAAACGAACAATATCAGATAAATTAACAACTGTTTCTTCTTATTGATGTTTTCCTTTCCGTAATCTCTGTCGTTAAACTTTGAAGGAATTACAAAAGCAGAACAAACGATAAGTAAAACTAAGCTGACAGCACACACAGGCAATATAACTGTGAATAACTCATCAGGGCTAAGGCTATATTTTGAATATATGTAAAGATTTTGAGGATTACCTATAGGAGTGGCAGTGCTTCCGAGATTTGCCGAAACGGTTTGCAGTACCGTTACGGGAACAATGCTATGGGTGCACCCGAGTTCTGTTAGCAACGATATTGTAAAAGGGATAAATACAATTAAAGCAACATCGTTAGTTACAAGCATCGAACTGAAGAAAGGTAAAAGAACAAGACCGATGCCTAAAATTCTGCCGTTTCTGATTTTAGACAGTAATCCGGATGTCAGCAATCTGAATAGACCAATGCTTTTAAATCCTGCAATAACAGCCATAAGAGAAAATAACAGACACAATACCCTTAAATCAATATAACCGATATACTCTTTATCCGGAGCAACTGCAAACATTGTACATACAGCACAAAACAACGATATCGTAAATACTATCTCTTTTTTCAAAAATTCTTTTATTTTCAACAACATATTTCCTCCATATAAGATGATATAAAAGATTTCTTATAACAAAAAACTAAAAACCTCGTTCATAAGAACGAGGTTTTTATCTGGTGCCGGTGGCGGGGGTCGAACCCGCACGGTATCGCTACCAACGGATTTTGAGTCCGCCTCGTCTGCCAATTCCAACACACCGGCTCGGGATTTGCTTATGTATTATATAACACTAAGAGTTTATTGTCAAGAGAAAATTATCTTGCATAAAGCATTCCTATAACGGCATTTCTGAATTGTGAAGGGAAGATTTTACAGAGTGTGCTGAGAAATTTATAGCTATAGCCTATTGCATAAACAGGCTTGACCCTTTTCTGCAGTGCAATTTTTGCTATATACTCACCTGCAACAACGGGGCTCATACCCTTCTTTTCGTCCTTTTCCATACCTGCAACACTTTTTGCGATTCTGCCGCCGTAAATATCGTCACCGTCAAAGGACTTGTTTCTCGCCTCAGTAAAGGGAGTGCAGATATCACCGGGCTGAATTGCCGTAACAGTTATACCATAAGGTCTGACTTCATTACCGAGCGCACAGGTATAGGACTCAATTGCTGCCTTTGAGGCTGAATAATAGGTCTGAAAAGGGATGTGTGCCACAGCGGCAACGGAGCTGATGTTTACTATTCTACCGTTGCCCTTTTCACGCATAAAGGGAAGAACAGCCTTGGTTGCATTAACAGTGCCGAAAAAATTCACATCAAACTGCTTTTTAGCACTTTCAAGAGTAGTGAATTCAACAGCGCCCGAAATACCGAAGCCTGCACAGTTTACGAGAATATCAACCTTACTTTCCTTTGTGATTACCTCATTTACGGCATCTCTAATAGCATTTTCATCGGTAACATCACAGGAAATATGTATGATATTTTCAGTAGAGATATTCCTTCGGCTGAACTCATAAACGGTACAACCCAAATTATAAAGAGCCTTTGCTGTTTCTGCACCAATACCTGAATTTCCGCCTGTTACAATAGCTGTCTTTTTCATAAAATGCCTCCGTATTACCTTACTTTACCGTATGGGCATACCTTCATACATATTCCGCAAACTGCTCCCCTGCCGATATGCTTAAAATTATTTTTCATATAATTACTGCATTTTTCAGGGTCGAACATATCCTCACGGGTACGGTCTGACGACCATTCAATACCCTTTATTGCACCCGAAGGACAAGCCTCAACGCAGAGATTACAGCCCTTACAAAGTGAAACGGGAACAACATCACTCACATCGAACTCGCAGTTTGTAAAAATTGAGCCGAGACGGACATTGGCGCCGTATTTTTTATGGAGAAACATTGAGCTTTTTCCGATTGTACCGAGCCCTGAAAGGGCGGCAACCTTTTTATGGGAATAACGGCCTTTGTAATTCCAGCCGTCTTTATTAATGCTCTGAGAAGCGGCAACGGTAATGTACCTGTAGCCTTTATTATCAAGGAAAAGACCTGCCTTTAAAAGCAACGAGTCTATAAATGCGTTAACTGTGCGATAATGGTTAAAATAAGTGTGGGTAGGCTCAGCACCGATTTCATCTACGATAGCATCGGAAAGGTGCACCACAATACTTATGCCATAGGTGCACTCACCGAAATCTCCGTCATAAACACGGCAGAAGCCTACATCTGTTGCGCCCTGAGATATGAGATATTCTTTTAATTCGTCCTGTATTCTCATTTTATCAGCCTTTATAGTTAAACATAAATTTGCATTTTTCGATTTTGCTCTCGTCGCTGTTTTCAAAAAGGATTGTTCCAACCGACTCACTGTCATTTAGAAGGTTTCTTTCTTCAAGCAATCTCTTACACTGCCTTGCTGCACCCAGAGAGCCGTCAAAAACAAGCACTTCATCACCCAGAATACGCTGAATCTGTCTTCTTGCATAGGGGAAATGTGTACAGCCTAAAACAACCGCATCAACTCTGTTACCTGAATAGGGCGCAAGAATTTTTTCGAGGTATGCGATTTCCTCTGTGGAATCAAGATCACAGCTTTCAATAAAACCGACAAGCTCAGGTGCAGGAAGCTTGATAAATTCAGCTTCACCCTCAAAGCGGGTCATAAGCTTATTGAACTTCTCTTCTTTTAAGGTAAGAGGAGTTGCAAGCACAAGAACTCTCGGCCACTGAGCTGAAAGTGCCGCAGGCTTTATTGCTGGCTCAAGACCTACAAAGGGATAATCGGGATATTTTTCGCGAAGGAATGCTGCTGCCGCACTTGTAGCTGTGTTGCAGGCAATAACAACGCTTTTAGCACCCCGTTTCATCAGCATTTCAACGGCTTCAAAAGTAAGCTCCTTGATTTCTTCCTTAGTCTTTGTACCGTAAGGTGAATTAGCAGAATCACCGTAATATATATAATTTTCATTCGGCATAATACGGTGCAACTTACGAAGCACCGTAATGCCGCCCATACCTGAATCAACCACAGCTATGGGATCTGTTTTTAAATTCATAAAACCACCGATATGAATTCGGAATTCGGAATTCGGAATTCGGAATTATTTTCCGCAACCTCAATCTTCATCCGAGATTTTGAATTTTATTGACTAAAGTCCCTGAACCCTGAATCCTAGCCACTAATCAGGCGCGGTGCCACTTAACACCCTGAGGCGTGTCTTCAAGCACAATGCCCTGAGCCTTTAGCTCGTCACGGATACGGTCAGCTTCTGCCCAGTTCTTGTTCTTCCTAGCTTCGTTTCTGGCAGCAATAAGAGCTTCAATTTCATCATCAAGGCTTGAACCTGCCTTACGGTTATAAAGAAGACCAAGGACATCCATAAGCTCGTCAAACACTTTAATAGCATATCCGACAAGAGCCTTTGACTGAACGCCATCATTTACGTTGGTATTGATATCACGAACGAGCTCAAACACTGCACCGAGAGCTTCACCTGTGTTAAGGTCATCCTCCATAGCTTCGATGAACTTATCCTTTTTGCCGTCAATAAGAGCAATGATTTCTGCATCCTTATCCCCTGCTTCATCCACAGCATTTTTGAGTGCGAAGTCCATATTATCACGGCAGGTGTAAAGTCTTTCAAGTGAAGCCTTGCACTGTGCAATTGCATCAAAGCTGTAATTGATGGGGCTTCTGTACTGGCAGGAAATCATAAGGTAACGGATGGGCTCATAGCCGTACTGCTCGGCAACATCACGAACGGTGAAGAAGTTTCCGAGTGACTTTGACATCTTAACCTTGTCAACGGTGATAAAGCCGTTGTGCATCCAGTATTTAGCAAAAGGAACACCGTTGCAGCATTCACTCTGTGCAATTTCATTTTCGTGGTGAGGGAAGATAAGGTCCTGACCGCCGCAGTGAATGTCAATTGTTTCTCCGAGGTAGCGTCTTACCATAGCGGAGCACTCAATGTGCCAACCGGGTCTGCCGTGACCCCAGGGCGATTCCCAATAAGGCTCACCGGGTTTTGCACTCTTCCACAGAGCGAAGTCCATAGGCTCTTTTTTAACTTCTCCAACATTAATTCTTGCGCCCGCTTCAAGGTCTTCAAGAGGTTGATGTGAAAGCTTGCCGTATTCACCGAACTTCTTTGTGCTGAAGTAAACGTCGCCTTCAGCCTCGTATGCATAGCCCTTTTCAATAAGAGTTGAAACAATGTCAATAATTTCGCCGATGTTTTCTGTTGCTTTGGGGTGAGTTGTTGCTTCACGGATGTTCATACCCTTAGCATCTTTCCAGAATTCTTCAATAAACTTTTCTGAAATATCCTTGAAGGTCACACCTTCTTCGTTTGCACGGCGGATGATTTTATCGTCAATATCAGTAAAATTCTGAACAAAATTAACCTTGTTACCTCTGTACTCAAGGTAACGGCGCATAACATCAAATACACAAAGAGGTCTTGCGTTACCGATGTGGATAAAGTTATAAACAGTGGGACCGCAGGCGTAAATTTTAAATTCGCTCTCCTTAAGAGGTACAAGCTCCTGCTTTGACCTTGTGAGTGTGTTAAAAATTTTCATTTTGTTTCCTCCAGTTCTTTAATATGCTTTTCAAGCTTTTCTATTTTGGATTTTAATACACAGATTTCCTGAGCAACGGGATCGGGCGTGTGGATATGGTCAAGTCTGTCCACCCTTCTGCCGTTCTGCTTTACGACTCTTGCCGGTGAGCCGACTGCCGTACAGTTTTCCGGTATAGCCGAAAGGACAACGGAGCCTGCGGCAACATTTGAGTTATCACCGATTTTAAAAGGACCGAGAACCTTTGCACCGGCACCGATAAGAACATTGTTGCCGAGTGTGGGGTGTCTTTTGCCGTGGTCTTTACCCGTACCGCCGAGTGTAACTCCCTGATAAATGGTGCAATCGTCACCAATTACAGCAGTTTCACCTATTACTACACCTGTACCGTGGTCGATAAAAAAGCGTCTTCCGATCTGGGCACCGGGATGAATTTCAATATTAGTCTTCTTCGACGCTCTTTGAGAAATCGCACGGGCAATGAAATACATCTTTTTCTTGTGGAAAAAGTGAGCTTTTCTATACATACGCACAGCCTTATAGCCTGGATACAGAAGCATGATTTCGAGATTTGAGCGTGCGGCAGGGTCTCTGTCCTTAACGCACTGCAAATCTTCTTTCATTCTTTCAAACATATATTATCACCTAATTTCAAAAAAATAAACCCCTGTGCCGAAAAAAAATCGGTACAGAGGCGTTAAAATACGCGGTTCCACTCTGACTTATAACTCAGCTACATTAAAATAGCCTTTCCGTTAACGCCGGTTTACGCCCTCGGATACTCTTTTCCCCTCGGGTGCTGACGGGTGCATTTCATCGCTTCTTCAACGGAACACTTTCACCTTGCAGTTCCTCTCTGAGATGAAGGGAAAGCGATTACTTCTCCCTTTAAACACATTTAAATATTTGTTTAATACATTATACACACAGAAAAAAGATTTGTCAACAGTTTATTGCTCAATCAATAAACAGGTGAAGCTAAATAAAATGAGCCATCTTCATTAAGCTTATAAATATATTCGCCCGTATCACCGCTCGAAGCGGTAATAACACTGTTTTCATCAATAATAATATATTTAAAATCCCAATCACGCCAACCTTGTCCCGGTTCAAAAACTAATTTTCCGTTTTTATCTTCAACATAAAAAGTTACACTATCTTCATCTATAACCGGCACAACCTTATGTTCATCGTTTTCTAACACCCATTCAGATGAATCGGGTGTTGATGTAACATTTGCTTTGTGAGTCATAAAAATCAAAGACATATCAACAAGATAAATAGCACACGGAATTAAAATAATAATACCTGCAACAACAATTAAAGATATAATTATTTTTTTGCTTTTACTCATAGAAATCTCCCTTCCATTAAAACTCAAAAAGCATAATCGTTTTCACTGAAAAAATCTCTGTATACCCTTACACAATCAAGCTGTGTCCATTTACACCGTCTTACGGGGTTTGAATCAATGTCATATATTCTTGCACCTTTTAGCGAAAGTAAAAAAGGTGAATGGGTTGATATAATAAACTGACAGCCGTGATTTCTTACACAATCCTCAATGAAATATTTCAGTTCAAGCTGATTCCCCGGCGAAAGGCTGTTTTCCGGTTCATCAAGAAGATATAAGGCATCGTCAACTATACTGTCAACAAACAGTGATAAAGAGCTTTCACCGTTGGAGCGTTCCTGAACATTTCTTATAAGACGTGAACGGATAAACTGTGATTGGCTTTTATTTTTATTTCTTGCATCAGCCACTTTTTTCCAACGCTCGTAATCATCAAGACCGTGAAGAGCAGTATCTGCATCAGAGCTGTTACTATCCAACCATTCTCTGAGCAAATCTTCCCTTTTAGAGTCGATACCGTTATTTACACGGCGGATATCAAGAACACGGTCAAAAACATCATCGCTCGTAATAACTCTGCTGTTGCATGATAATGTTTTTTCCAATGTATAATCACAAAGTTCAACATAATCCTCAAAAAAATCACTTCTGTTAAAGGGTGAATTGCGTTTAAGGTTCAGCTTTTCAGCAATAACATTCAGTATAGTGCTTTTACCGCTTCCGTTGTTTCCGCAGATAATTGTTATATCATCAAACTCAAATTCCTCGGGTAAGCCTCTGTAACGAAACATTTCAAAGGGATATTTTGTTGTATAGCAATTACGCATATTTTTCGGGTTAAAGCCGAAAAAATAGCCTTCATCCTCATCCCGTGAAGGGAAATGAAAGGTACTGAGGTATATCATATTATCACCCTACAAAATTGAGTTTACATTAATTATTTACAGTTCATCAATAGGTGTTAAGTCAGCTTCAATAATCAGCTCACCGTTAAGGTTACCCTTTACGGTACCTGTTACAAACTGACCCGATGTAAGCTCTTCTTCACTTGAAATAATAACAACAGTGTCAATTTCGGGAGCATCCATATAGCTTCTGCCGAAGTAAAGCATTTCATCTTCGTCGAAGCCGTCAACAATAACCGTCAGCTTTTTACCTGTCATATCTTCAAGCATATCTTCAAAAATGCGCTGCTGCTGAGCGATTATGATACTTGCTCTTTCGGCCTTTACATCATCGTCAATCTGGTTTTCCATTTTTGCTGCAAAGGTGCCTTCTTCAGGCGAATAAGCAAAACATCCGTATCTGTCAAATTTAAGTTCTTCCGCAAATTCTGAAAGAGATTCAAAATTCTCCTCAGTTTCACCGGGGAAGCCAACAATAAAAGTTGTTCTTATTATAATATCGGGGATTTTATGCCTTAGCTTGTTTATAAGTGCAGTAAGGCTTTCTCTGTCACCTTTGCGGTTCATTCTGCGGAGCACATCACCGTCGCAATGCTGCAACGGAATATCAATATATTTGCAGATTTTATCTTCCGCAGCCATAACCTCAATTAGCTCATCGGTTATACTTTCGGGATAGCAGTAAAGAATTCTTATCCATTCAATTCCGTCAATTCTGCAAAGCTCTTTAAGTAGCTTTGCGAGCATAAGCTCACGGTACAAATCTATTCCGTAGCGTGTGGTATCCTGGGCTACAACTATAAGCTCCTTTATGCCGTTTTCAGCAAGAGCTTTTGCTTCAGCAACAATGTTTTCCATCTCACGGCTTCTGAATTTACCCCTTATTGAAGGTATTGCACAGTAGGTACAGCAATTAGAACAGCCTTCTGCTATTTTAAGGTAAGCATAATGCGAGGGAGTTGTGAGAATTCTGTCACCCTCAAGGCTGAGGCAGTATTTTGACGGAAAGGAATTAACCTTGTTGCCGTTTATAACTTCTCTGCAGATTTTTGCAATATCACCGTTAGCACCGATACCCACAACAGCATCAACCTCAGGGATTTCCACGGAAATTTCTTCCTTATATCTTTCGGCAAGGCAACCCGTTACAACAAGTGAGCCCACAATGCCCTGCTGTTTAAGGTCGGCAACATATAAAATAGTATCAATTGCTTCTTTTTTAGCATCGTCAATAAAGCCACAGGTATTAACAATAACAATATCTGCACCTTCAATTTCACCTGTTATATCAAATCCGTCTGCCTTTAAGGCAGAAAGAAGCATTTCTCCGTCAACCTGATTTTTGGGACAGCCTAAGCCAATCATTGCAATTTTATTCATCAGTTACCTCTAAATCCAATTCATCATTAATTTCCGTAAGGGCATCACGGATATCACCGTAAGAGTAACCCAAACGCAAAAGAGCATTAACGGTTTTACGTACGCCCTTTTCGTCGGTAAGATATCTTATATACCTTCTCCGTATAATATCAGTAAGTCTCTCCTCGGGAAATTCTGCATTTTCAAGTGCTTCTTTTATAATATCACGGTCAATACCTTTTTTGTAAAGCTCCTGCTCTATACGCCTTTTACCGTAGTTTTTGAAGGCGATAAGCTCACGGATATACATCCCGGCAAAGCGTTCATCATCAATGTATCCCTGAGTCTGAAGCTTAATAAGAGCCTCTTCGGCACCGTCCTTAAAGCCCTTGACCGTGAGCTTTCTTAAAAGCTCGGCATAACTGTGGTCCCTTCGGGACAGAAGGGATACTGCATAATTATAGGCTCTGCGGACATCAGTTACACCTTTGAGCTCACAAAGCTTTTCACCGTCAATTTCCTGACCGTTTTTAAGGTAAAGGGAGTCAAAATACATTTCGTCAACGGTTGTGAAGTATTCTCCGTCAACAAGAAGGTGTATCTTATCACCCTTACCCTTTTTATATGTCAGTATCATTATTCGTCATCATCAACGGCAATGTCAATTCTTGCCCTTACATTGCCTGTGCTTCTTCTGGGTGTCACCGGTGTTATAACGGCACCTTTTTCGTCCTTCTTATCGTCAGTAATACCCTTTTTCATATTATTCATATGCTTACGGATTTTCTCTTCCACCTCAGAAGCAAGATTCGGTTCACGGAGGAAAAGATTCTTTACATTGTCTCTGCCCTGACCGAGTCTTGTTTCGCCGTAAGAGAACCAAGCACCGCTTTTATTGATAATTTCAAACTTAACACCAAGGTCAACAATCTCGCCGACCTTTGAAATACCGGTGCCGTACATAATGTCAAATTCAGCCTCTTTAAATGGAGGTGAAACCTTATTCTTAACAATCTTAGCTCTTGTTCTTGCACCGATAAACTCGTTACCTGCTGCCTTAAGCTGTTCAATTTTTCTTACGTCAATTCTGATGGAGGAATAGAATTTAAGTGCACGTCCGCCTGTTGTAACCTCAGGATTCCCGTACATAACGCCAACCTTTTCACGCAGCTGATTAATGAAGATTACAAGAGTATTTGACTTTGCAATTACACTTGTAAGCTTACGGAGAGCCTGCGACATAAGTCTTGCGTGAAGACCTACGTGACTATCACCCATCTCACCTTCAATTTCTGCTCTGGGCACAAGCGCTGCAACAGAGTCAACAACAATAATATCAAGAGCACCTGAACGGGCAAGTGCTTCTGTAATTGAAAGAGCATCCTCACCGTTATCCGGCTGTGAAACAAGAAGAGAATCAACATCAACGCCGAGACCTCTTGCGTATACGGGATCAAGAGCGTGTTCAGCGTCAATAAATGCAGCTTCGCCGCCCGCCTTCTGAGCCTGAGCAATGCAGTGCAAAGCAAGGGTAGTTTTACCTGATGATTCCGGACCGTAAATTTCAACAATTCGTCCCTTTGGAAGTCCGCCGATACCCGTTGCAACATCAAGGCCTATTGAGCCCGTTGAAATAGCTTCAACATTCATTTCCGTATTCTGACCAAGGCGCATAACGGCACCTTTGCCGTACTGCTTTTCAATCTGAGCCAGAGCCGCATTAAGTGCACTGTTTTTATCTGCCATATTTAATTCCTCCGTTTATCGTACAAATGTTCGTTAAATGCATTATACAATATATAAAATAAAAAATCAACACTTTTTTTAAATTTAGAGTCCAAAAAAATGTACCCGGTTATTTTAATTAAAACAACCGGGAAATATTTAATTATTTGCCTACTTTCAGGAAAAGGCTGAGAATCATAAGTATGATGTTTCTTATAAGGTCAATAATTGTTCCCGTCATTCCTGAGCCTTCGCTGTCAGCCTCTTCGCCGTCTACAATCTTAATGCTGAGATTTGAATTAATGCCGTAAACAGTAAAGAACTGATAATTTGATGAATAGCAGTGTACTGTAATTTTTCCGCAGCCGGAAAAAGCATTGTACTGGCAAAGCGAAAGAGTCTGAGGCACATAAACATCAGTAAGTGCTGTGCAATCTGCAAAAGCACGTGCACCGATAGACTTTACACCCTCGGAAATTGAAACTGAGGTAACCTTGCTGCAATCTTCAAAAGCTGAGTCGCCTATAGAGGTTACATCATAGGATTTTTTCTTAATTGTAACTACGGAAGGCACAACAACGGTTCCTTCAGCATCTGCATTGCATTTTTTGAGTTCAGCAGTTCCGTCATCCTTAACAGTATATGTAAGGTATTCACTGTTAACGGCTGAAGCACTGAAAACAAAACAGCCAAAAATCAGAGTTAATGCGAGAATAACAGCCATAAGCTTTTTTAATGTCTTTTTCATTATATTCGATCTCCTTTGTTATCATTGAAGCAATTATAAAGCAAAATTCATTTAAAGTCAATACATCATAATATACCGTAATTCAACATAATTCACCGCAAATTAAAATAAATAGATTTTTTTTGAAAAAAGACTTGCTTTTTTATTTTGTTTCTGCTATTATATCAAATGCTTATGTAGTTTATTTATATTTCTAAGGAGGTGCGACACATGGCAAAATGTGAATATTGCGGTAAGGATGTATCCTTCGGCATCAAAGTTTCTCACTCACACAGACGTTCAAACAGAACTTGGAAGCCCAATGTAAAGCGTGTAAAGGCTATCGTAAACGGCTCACCTAAGAGAGTTTATGCTTGCACTCGTTGCTTACGTTCAGGTAAGGTTACTCGTGCCATCTGATCAAATGAAATTTGCGATATAGGACTTTCCTTATGGAAGGTCCTTTTTTCGTACCGTATTGAAAAAAGCAATTAAATATTATATAATAAAAAGCAAAGGAGGTATGTTTGTGAAAAGCATAATAAAAGCTAAACTTAACAATCATTACCGCAAATACCTTGCAAAAGAAGAATACCGAGACAGACTCAACAGCTTTCTTTTCATTATGTGGAAAGCTTTATACAAAGTTTTCTGCCTTTTACCCGTGGAACAAAAAGCAGTGCTCTTTGTAGCTTCAAACGATTTCACTGTACCCGAGGAATACAAAAGCCTTTCCGAATACGGTAAAAACCAAGGATATAATGTCCGTTTTATTTTCAAGTCACCTAACACAAGCGATGTGATTTATAAAAATGAACTAAAAAAAATAATCAACGACATTAGATTTCAGTATTACTATGCAAGGTCAAAAGCAACCTTTGTGTGCGACTACTTTCTCCCCTGCTTTGCAAACGAGCCGAGACGTGGTACTAAACTTATTCAGATATGGCACGGATGCGGTGCTTTTAAAAAATGGGGTTATTCCACAAGAAGCGGAAGTTGGGGGCTTAAAGACGAGTTTTTTGAAAAATACAATGTTCATAAAACCTATTCGCTTATAACGACCTCAGCAAAATTTGTAAATGATAAATATGCTGAAGCCTTTGGCAGCAATATTGAAAAGGTAAAGGCTTTAGGCGTACCGAGAACAGACATTTTCTTTGATGATTCTTTTTTAAAATCACAAAAGGATAAGCTTTACAAAAGGTATCCCGAGCTAAAAAGCAAAAAAATCGTGCTTTGGGCACCTACCTACAGAGGCAACAACCTGAAATCTTCCGAAAACCCGATTGCAATTGACTTTTCTTTACTAAAAAACGTCTTAGGTGACAGCTATGCTGTCCTTTGTAAATTCCACCCTCACCTTGCCAAGAAGATTAAAGCAGAAGATATAGGCGAGGATATGAAGGGCTTTGTGTATGATATCTCCGATGAATTCAGTATTTCGTCAGCACTCTGCTTTGCGGATATACTCATTTCCGACTACTCCTCACTTATTTTTGAGTATTCACTTTTAGAAAAGCCTATGATTTTTTATGCATATGACCTTGATGGATACAATAACGACAGAAGCTTTTATTACGATTATGAAAGCTTTGTACCCGGTGTTATTGTTAAAAATTCATCTGACCTTGCAAATGCCGTGCTGACAGCAGGAAAGGATTTTGACAAGGATAATACTATATCATTCAGAAATAAGTTTATGTCCGCCTGTGACGGTAAAAGCACACAAAGAATATTTGAATACGCCATTAAATAAAAAAGATAGGACTCAGGTAACCTGAGCCCTTATTTTTTTATCTGTTGTTTTCTATGAAGGTGAGAATTTCATCCTTTGAGTGAAGACCCACAAGTCTATCCTTTTCTTCACCACCGACAAAAAGAATCATACAAGGAATTGACATAACACCGTTTTCCATTGCCTTCTCTCCTGCTTCGTCGCAGTTGAGTTTACAAACCTTTACTGAACCGTCAAGTTCATCGGCAATCTCATCTATTACAGGAGCAAGCATCTGACAAGGTTGACACCAGGGAGCCCAGAAATCAACAAGCACGGGTACATCATTTTCGTTCAGTACCTCATCTTTATAGTTTTCATCAAAAAGTTCAATATATGACATAGTTATTTTACCACCTTTATTTAATACCTAAAAGAGATTTAAATATCTGAATTATTCTGTTAAAAATATTTGTAATTACACTGAAAACACTCATAATACCGCTAAGAGCGCCGCCACTGCCATCAGCACCATCTCCGGGTTTAGCAGCTTCTACAGGAGTAATTGAGCCGTCACCGTTATACTGTAAAAACTGAGGATACTTTGAGTTATCGTTTACGGTCATCTGCTTTTTAGTATGAAGAATCTCATAAATAAGCTTATCTATGCTAGCAGGGAAATCACCGTGAGTTGAATCCTTGATATACCAGGTATAATCAGGGAAAAGACCTGTTGAAGCATCTATAATAAGGTCATCAGAAACATAATCAATGCATCCGCTAAGCTGCACCTCATCAAGATATGATTTTGAAAGAGTTTTGCCTATATCTGCCGCTGTGGCACCGAATGAAAGGCTTGAAAGCTCTGCCAGTCCGTCGGCCTGAACGGTACTGTGTTCAAACAAAGGCGGTAAAGCTTTATTATATTTAGCAATAACAGCAACCTTTACACCGTTGTTTTTAAGACTTACAAGTGTTTGTTCCACATTATTCGAAACGGTGTAATGCATCTTATCGATCTTATCAATAAGACCGGCATACTCATCTTCAACGCCTGAAAAAACAAGAGTTTTTGCTTTTTCAAAATGTTCATCATCTACCATACTCCAATATGCAGGCCATGATGCATATGAGTTGCGGAGAATTGCAGGAACAACGGTATCTGCAATCTGTTCAAAAACAGATTCAACAGCACCGGTTCCAACATCGAGAAGGCTTAATCTGTAGGTTACATTAACAACAGCCTTCAACATTTCGCTGATATCACTGTCAACCATATAATTGTTAACATAATTACTTATAAGTTCTGAATCAAATTTAAACTCACCGCTGAAAGAACTACTAACTACAGTAGTTCCTTTAACAGTTGGAACATACATAATACAAGTATCCAATTTGCTCTTGGCTTCCTTAGAATATCTTGTAAGATAGGCAGAAACATAGTTAGAACCAAGACAACGTGAAACTAACTGAACCTTACTTTTACCTGTAGCCTTAAGAACAGCGTTAATATAATCTCTGAGCTCCGGTGCAACACTCCATGGGTCAAGACGGCAGTCATAACGGAAAACATAATCCGAAAGCGTATAGTTAGAGGTTTTTGCTTTCGGTGTTGAATTCTTTTTCGGTTTTGAACCGTCAGAAGCCTCGCCGTTATTATCAAGTTTAACATCCTTGTATATGTCACTTATAACAGAAATAAGCTCATTACAATAAACATCCCAATCTTTCATCAGCACACCACTGGCAAAAGCTGTAACCAATCTGTCAAACTCTTTCATTATCTGATCTTCAGGTTCTTCGGAAAAAGGCATTATCTGCTTACCGTTTTTATCGTAAATCGGCTGACCTCTACCATGAAGATATACAATTGGTAAATCGTTTTCATATGCAGCAGCTACAGAAAACATCGGCACGCTCATACAGAAAAGAGTAATTGCAACAAGTAACATAGATAAGACTGCCTTAATTTTTTTATTCATAAAAAACTCAGACCTTTCTGTAAAATCTCTTTTTATATAATATCATACTTTTATTCTATTATCAAGATAAGGTTGTATTTTTAATATTTTCTTTAAAGTTAAATAAATTATACAGTAATTATCTTAATTTTCCGGCTTTTAGTTGTAAATGTTTTATATGTTTGTTATAATAAACAATAAATCTTAAACGGAGTGAAAAAATGTTTAATTTTTTTGTCAATAAAGAAAATCGTTATGACGGGTTTTATGTTATAAATGACCCCGATCGTAATCATATAGTCAATGTTCTGCGTATGAGTGAGGGTGACAGATTCCTTGTAAGCTGTGAAGGAAAGAGTGATTTATGCATTCTTGCCGAAATCGGTGAAAGCACGGTCACGGCTGAAATTATTGAAGAAAATTATAACGATACTGAGTTGCCTATTAAAATATACTTGTATCAGGGTTTGCCCAAAGCCGATAAAATGGAGCTTATTATTCAGAAGGCTGTGGAATTAGGTGTATATGCCATAATTCCTACAGAAATGCGCAACTGTGTTGTGAAGCTTGAGGATAAAAAGAAAAAGAACAAAACTGCCCGTTGGCAGGCAATATCCGAGGCTGCGGCAAAGCAGAGCAAACGCAATATAATTCCCGAAGTAAGAGATGTAACCTCTTACAAAGAAGTTATGAAGCAGATGCAAGAGCTTGACATATTTATTGTACCTTACGAAAATGAAAACGGTATGAAATCCACTGCCGAAGTGCTTTCACTGATTAAAAAAGGTATGTCCGTGGGCATTCTTATAGGGCCTGAAGGCGGATTTGACGAAAATGAAATTACAGAAGCTCTTTCCTGCGGCTGTAAAACCGTTTCACTCGGCAAAAGAATACTCCGTACGGAAACTGCCGCAATAACCGCCGTCGGAATGTGTATGCTTAATATTGAACTTGAGGAAAACTGATATGAAACAGCTACCCGAACAGTACATAAAACGAATGAAAGCTCTTTTAAAAGAGGATTTTGACAATTATATTGAAGCACTGAATGAACCGCCCGTAAGAGCATTCCGTGTAAACACAGACAAAATCAGCCTTAGTGAATTTGAAAAAATCAACTGCTTTTCCGCGGAAAAGATACCTTATGTTGAAAACGGATTTTATCTTAAAGAAGAGAAAATCGGTAATCACCCATATCACCACGCAGGTATGATTTATGTTCAGGAACCCGGTGCCATGGCTCCCGCAGAATGCATAGAAATCAATCCCGAATGGAAAATTCTCGATATGTGCGCTGCTCCCGGCGGAAAAAGCACACAGCTAAAAAACAAGCTTGGAGAAAAAGGCATACTTGTTTCAAATGAGATTATCCCTTCAAGATGTAAAATTCTTACAGGTAATATTGAAAGACTAGGTCTTAAAAACACCGTAACAACCTGTATGGATACAGATAAACTTACCCGAGTTTTCCCCTCCTGCTTTGACTTGATTATGGTAGATGCTCCTTGCTCAGGCGAGGGTATGTTTCGCAAGGAGGAAATTGCGATTGACGAATGGAGCGAGGAAAATGTTCTGCGATGTGCCGAAAGGCAGAAGCAAATACTCCATAATGCCTCAAAGCTTCTAAAAAAAGGCGGATACATAATTTATGCCACATGCACCTTCTCTTTGGAAGAAAACGAAATGACCGTTGACAGTTTTCTTTCTGAGCACAGTGAATTTGAAATAGTTCCCGTAAAAAGAGAAGTTATTTATAACACAAGCGACGGAATACACTTCGAAGGCCGCAAAATCGAAAACATTCATTATGCAAGACGCTTTTATCCCCATAAATCAAAAGGTGAAGGTCAGTTTATGGCAGTTCTGCACAATACCCTTCCACCGGACGAAGAAATTACGGCGTTAAAGAAAAGCAAAGAAAGTCCTGATAAAACAGTGCTCGAATTTCTTGACGATGTACTGACAGAATATGACAAGGAAAATGTACTGATGTATAACGGCAACCCCGTATATTTCACACCCGACTTTGAAATAAAAAAAGGAACAGCATTTTCCTGCGGTGTCACAATAGGTGAAATCAGAAAGAATTATATTCAGCCGCACCATCAGTTCTTTATGGCTATGGGAGATTCATTCAGACGAAAAATCGACCTTAAGGCCGACAGCTATGAAATAAAGAAGTACCTTCACGGCGAAGAATTCCAAACCGACTGCGAAAACGGCTGGGCAGTTGTAACCGTAAATGGTTGCAGTGTAGGCGGAGTAAAAGTAGTTTCGGGCAGAGCAAAAAACCACTATCCCAAAGGATTAAGAACAAAAATATAAAGGAGAATACTATGAACACTTTAAATCTCGGCGGCAGCTGGAAAATGAAAAACTGTGCTGACGGAAGGATTTATGATGCCATAATTCCCGGCACTGATTTCGGCAACCTTATAAGACTCGGCGCAATTAAAAACCCCCTTGTTTCAGGTGACGAAAAGGAAGGCATTGAAACGGGCAGTAATGATTATGAATTCAGCAGAAACTTCACTATCACAGCAGATGAACTTAAAAACGAACACATTAATCTTTGCATTACTTCACTTGACACCCTTTGCACCTGCTCAATTAACGGCAAAGAGGCTTTCAGAAGTGAAAACGCGTATGTTCCCGTTGACAGAGACATTAAAGAGTACCTTCACGAAGGTGAAAACACAATAATGCTTCATTTTGACTCGGCAGTAAACTACATAACAGCTTTGCAGAAGAAAAATCCCCTTCCGAAAAACTTTAACGGTATTGACGGTATACCGTACATAAGAAAGCCGGGCTGCCATTTCGGTTGGGACTGGGGCCCCTGCGTACCCTACTGCGGTATTCTGGATAAAATAGAGCTTGAGTTTTATAACAGCAGAATTGAAAATATAAAAATCACTCAGGATACAACCAAGGAAAGGTCTGTTATCAAAGCCTCTGCCGATAACACTGACAGAATTAGCCTTATATCACCCGACGGCACTGTAACATACTTTAATGCTGACGGAACATTGACCGTTGAAAATCCCGAATTATGGTACACAAAGGAGCTTTCCGGTAAAGACATACAACCTCTTTACACCGTAGTTTTTGAAAATGCAGAGGATAAAAAGGAAAAGAAAATCGGACTGAGAAGCATTTACCTTGACAGAAGCGCCGATGAATACGGCAGTAATTTCTGCTTTGTATTAAACGGTGAAAAAATATTCGCAAAGGGTGCTAACCTTATCCCCTTCTCAGCAATTTACGAGGACAGTGACAACAGCACTGTTGATTACTACCTTGATATGGCTCAGAAGTCCAACTTCAATATGATTAGAGTATGGGGCGGCGGCAGCTATGCTGACGATTACCTTCTCTCTCTGTGTGACGAAAGAGGTATTCTTATATGGCAGGATTTCTGCTTTGCCTGTCAGCTTTATCCCTTCTACGATGAAAAGTTTACTGAGAATGTATTAGCTGAGGTCAAGGCAAATGTTGAAAGAATGACAACTCACCCCTCACTCGCTCTGTGGTGCGGTAACAACGAAATTGAAACAATGTTCTCATATATGCCCAAAACCACAAAGCTTATGAAATCCTATGAGCAGTTCTATTATCACATTCTGCCTGACTTTATAAAGGATATGACGGATATTTCATATATCCCCACCTCCCCCATAGGCAGTGAATGCTTTAAGGAATGCTCAAGCGACAATGTGGGTGACACCCATATGTGGAATGTGTGGCACGGACTTAAAAAGCTTGACTATTATGCAACAAGATATTCAAGATTCCTTTCCGAGTTCGGTCTTGAATCACTTCCGTCAATGAAGGCAATAAAAACCTTTGCACCCAAAGAGGAATACGATATTAACTCCGCCGCCTTCAACCGTCATCAGAAATGCATCGGCGGTAACGAAAAAATGCTTTTCTATTTAACGGAGATGTTCAACTTCCCCAAGCATTTTGAGGATTTACCCTACCTTACCGGCATTGTGCAATCGGAATGCATTAAGAACGCAACGGTACATTTCAGGCAGAACAAAGGCAGATGTAACGGCTCCCTTTTCTGGCAGTACAACGATGTGTGGAACTGCCCGAGCTGGTCGTCAGTTGACTTTGAAGGAGTACCCAAGGCGTTACAGTATAAATCAAGGGAATTTTTTGCACCCGTTACAGTAAGCTGCAAAAAAGAAAAAGGAAAGGCTATTATCTTTGCCCATAACGATACTTTAAGTGAGGTTAAATTCCGTCTTACGGCAAAGCTTAAAAATCCCGATATCACAAAGGAATACGATATTACACTCAAGCCGAACAGCTTCAGGGTCGTTGACGAATTAGAGGTTAAAAAGACAAGTATCCTTCAGCTTTCCTTCCTTGACGAGGTTATTACGGAGATTTTTACCGTTCCGACTGCGCTCGAACTAAAAAAAGCTGAGTTTACAACAAAGCTTGACGGAAATAAGCTTACAATAAAAAGTAACACCTTCGCATATAACATCTTTATTGAAAGCGATGAAATTCCCGACAGAAACTATTTTAGCCTTTATGAAGACGAAGAAAAAACAGTTACCTTCAAAAATCCGCCAAAGGATTTCAAAGTAACCTGCACAAATAATATTGAATTCAAAAAACAGCCCCTGAAGAAGCCGCTTTTCCGTTTCTTCTACCGCTTAAAGCCACTTAACATCGGAAACTTTGTATATTATTCAACCAACTAATATAAAGCTACCCGCTATGTACAGACACATAGCGGGTAATTGTTTTGTATTAATTATTTAAGCTTGGGAAGGCTTGCCGCTGCAACGGACTGACCTACACGGCGTGAATTTTCATCGGGGATATGAAGCTTGATTTTTTCGCTGAGCTCGGGGAATTCCTTATCAAGAACCTCCTGAGCACGCTCAAGAAGAATTGTTCCGCCTTCGCCTGATGTAACTCTGCCCATAATAATAACGTGCTTAATATCGTAAAATTCAGTGTAATAAGCAATAGCATAACCGAAATATGCGCCGATAGTATCATAAATTGCGGCTGCTCTTTCGTCGCCTTCCTTCATAAGATTCTGCACAACCTTAAGCTTATCGGCGGGTGAAAGGCTTTCATCAAGCTCAATACCTGCGGCAGGAGCAAGCTTAATTACTGCATCCTGAGAAAAGTATTTAACACCGCAGCCGTAGTCACCTGACCATTCGTCAACCATTGATTCTTCACAGAAGTCAACGGGAACAAAAGCAAGCTCATTAAGCCAGCCTGTGATATTGCCCTGAGGATCAATGTAGCCGCCGGCTTCACTTGTACCCATAGCAACACCGAGAACAGAATCGTCGTTAAGGTCCATTGCACCGGCAAGAGCTGTAACGTCACCGTCATTTGCAACCTCAATGGGAATGTTTTCACCGATTTCCTTTGCAATATCAAGATACATATTCTTAACTCTCTTATTGCAATCCTCCTGGCTTACCTTGATAAACAGTGAAGCCACCATAATACGGTTATTAACATAAATACCTGCTGAGGATACACCGATAGCATCAACTCTGGGCATTTTTGACGCGGCAGTTTTCATAGCTTCAAGAATACCCTGATAGTGATATTCGGGGTCGGAGTTGAGCTTGGGGAACCATACAACCTCTTCGGAATATACGGTTTCACCGTCAATAACGGCACTTACCTTACGGTCGCTTCCGCCTGCATCAAAGCCGATACGGCAACCGTCAAGGTGTCTGCCGATAGGAGCAGCTGAGGATTTATCCTCGGGAGCATCTTCAAGAGCACAATATTCAACCTCAAAGGGGCGCTCATAAACCTTTTCCATATGGTGAACATCAAAATCACGAAGTCCTCCGTCACAGAAGGCTGCCTTGATGCGTGCACCGATTGTGTCACTGCCTGCAATTATGATTTTGTAACCGCCAGCAACCCAGAGAAGGGATTTTGCAATTCTTTCAACAAAACGGAAGTTTTCTTCGTCGTGACCTGTTCCGTCGGGATAAACTCTTGTTTTATATGTACAGATATATCCGTCGTTTCTTTCAGCGGCAATAACTATATCCTGACCGTTTTCTTTTGTAGCCTCTCTCATTTCACGGCACACAAGTGCAAGGGGCTGAAATTTAGGGTCGAGTTTTGCATTTACTTTAAGCTTCATATCTTACTGTTCCTCCAATAATAGTTTTCTGAACATTAAATTCACTGTCTGTAATAATAATGTCGGCATCCTTACCGATTTCGAGTGAGCCTTTATTCTTTTCAATACCAAGCGTTGTTGCAACATTGAGCGATGCACAGTTAACACACTCATAAAGAGGTATTGCAGAATTGGTATAAACATTCCACACACCCTTGTTAAGGTGAAGAATACTGCCTGCCACCGTACCGTCTTCAAGGCGACATACGATACCCTTATAGATGATTTTCTGACCACCGAGGGTATATTCACCTTCGGGAAGTCCGCCTGCCGGAAGGCAGTCTGTAATAAAGCAGAGCTTTCTGCCCTTAAGCTTCCACAGAAGGTCGTAAAGACTTGCGTCAACATGGAAGGTGTCAACAATAAGCTCACAGCTTATATCGGAATTCATAGCAGCAGTAACAACACCGGGAGCTCTGTGCTGTAAAGGTGTCATAGCATTAAAAAGATGTGTGACATGGCTTACGCCTGCATTTACACTTGCCATAGCCGTTTCATAATCAGCCGAGGTGTGACCCATTGAAACCACAACATCCGTATCACGGCAGATTTCACGGATAGCCGCAAAATCATTTTCGTCAGTCTCGGGAGCAAGGGTAATTGTTTTTATAATATCCGCATACTCTTTTACAAAAGCGGCGTCGGGTTTAAGTATGTACCGTGCATCCTGGGCACCTTTTTTGCTTTCGCTGATAAAAGGTCCTTCAGCGTGACAGCCGAGAATAGTACTGCCCTGCCAGGTCTTGCTTTCTTCTTTAAGTCCGCGGCAAACCTCAAGTGCCTTACGGATAACCTTCATATCAACAGTCATTGTTGTTGGCAGATAACCGGTAACACCATTTTTGAGAAGACCATTTGATATGGTACGGATACTTTCCTCTTCGCCGTCACATACATCCTTACCGAGATAGCCGTGGATATGCATATCAATAAGTCCGGGTGAAACATAACCGCCCTTTGCATCAATAATTTCAGCATTCTCAGGAACATTTTCCGCAGGGATAATGCCTTCAATTACATCTGAGTAAATAAGGGCACAGTTTTCGACAATTCTGTCTTTAAGAATGATTTTTCCGTTAATAATTGCTTTCATTCAATCACTCCTGAAATTCAAATATACAATAATTTTAGCAAATAGAAAAGTAAAATTCAATAGTAAAAATACAAAAATTCAAATATTATTTCATAATTTAGATTTAATTGCAGAATTAATCTTTTCTCTTGTTGTGAGGAGCCATTCATCATCGTGGGGATACTCTCTGAAAGTAATATTGTAAGCACCGTTTTCTTCAATTATATCGGTACATACTTTACTGTCAGTAAGCTTTTCAAGAGTATTGAGCGCCGCCATATCCTGCAGTGCATCATAGAACACCTTGAGTCTTAATGAATGATAAGGGGTACCGTCTTCGGCGGGATAAACCATAAAGCTGTCACCGGACGGAAATTTTCCGCCGGCATCGGTAACCTCAAAGGGATTTATAAGCTTTTTTGAAAGCTGTGTATAGTAAAAATTATATCCCCAATGCAGAAAACCTGCAATATTATACTTGTAAAGCTGATAACCGAGCACTCTTGTTCTCAGAGAGTCGTTGCAGAAAAACCTGTTTGAAACACAGTGACCGTTCTGAGCACTGCAATAATATGTCCAGAGCTTATCCTTTTTGCCGAGGAATTTATCAATATGGTCATTTGCCGGAATGGGATTTGATACAATCTTCAAGCGATAGAACCAATAATCGGAAAGTGCATCAACAATCTTGTATCCGCCAAAAAGCTTATGGATATATTTTGAAGCCTTTCTGTAAGCGGGAATCATCCATAAATTAGGCTCATCACTGACATGAATGAGCACCTTATCCTTTAAGCCCTTTGATTCAAAATATCTTTTCAGTTCTGCAGAAAAAGCACTGAGAAAGTCTTTATATTCTTTGGAATCCCCTTTAGTTTCCCAACCGAAAAGCTTTTTATATTCACCGTCAACGGTTGCCATAATCTTAGGAGCTTTTTTTGCGCCCCACTGAGTATAAAAGTGTGCGAGCTCAAAGTATTCAACACCGCATCTGTGAGCCATTTCAATCCAGCGTGTAAGCTTATCAAAATTAAAGCTGTATTTACCCTTTGTGACACTTATATCAACAAGCTGTACCGTAGGCCTTTCTTTGCCGACCTCAGTATCAAGAGGAGGTGTGAATATAGGTGTAAGAACACAGTTCTGACCGTACTCGCAAGCAGTTTTTAGGAAGTTTTCCGTAACACGCCAATATTCATCGCAGAAAGCCTCAAAATTATAATATGACATAAGGCAATCAGTATGGAACCAGCAGGTATATACAAAATCATTAAAATCAAGCTCAGCGTCAATTATTTCCGCTTCTACACACAAGGCCTTATCCCCAACCGTTACGCTGATATTGTGCTTGCCGACAGTATTTCCTGTGGCATCAAGCTCAACCCAAAGCACAGTAATACCCTCTTTAAGTTCAACACAGCCATTCAAAGGCAACAGTAAATCGGGATAATAACCGCTTTTACTGTATCTGTAGTAATCATCAGCATTCTTTTTGAACATCGGAAAATCGGACTTCACATGCTCCACCGAATATGTACGGATGTTTTTAACATCTCCGTCAACAGAAAACACACACTTCTCAGCTGAAGAAGCTTCGACTGCAACCTGAAAGGACTTCTTCTCATTTTTCAGCATTGAAAAAAAGTTTAGCGCTTTTTCGGGTATCTTGTCCGAATCGTATATTTTTTCAAGGGAGGATATGATTTTTATATCGGTAATGTTTGACATAGTTTTCACCTCGTTGGATAATTAATATAATTCCAATTTTTAAAATCAAAATATTTCATAGTGTCAGTGTTATACGGAATTAAGATTTGTGTATATATATCATAACTGCCTAAAATACAATTACCGTTTTTGAAAATTAATCCTCTCCGTTCAAATTTAAAAGGAGAATTTGATATGATAATAAATTTTTTTCTTGAATTTACTCCTTCTGATTCTTCAAAAATAGTATAATAAATCGATTGTTTTGTATCAACAATAGCTATTTTTTTATTTAACAGTAAAGATAGAAAGAAATTATCTTTTATAATCACATCTGTTAACAATCTGCGAGCAGAATATGTAACAAAAAGTGTAATTAGAACATAAACCAGCGTACAGCCACCTAAAACAATAAACATTTCCAAATCTTTGTTTAATAACGAACATACAACAACAGCAATAGTAATCATAATATCAATACCAAGAATAAATTTTGCTTGCTTTTTCCAATATATAGAAGTAGCAATCTTTGTTTCCATCTTAACACTCCTTTGTATAATTCTAATTCATATAAAATTATACCACATATATTATTGATATGCAACCGAATAAGTTTCAAAAAAACCAAGGCGAAGTCTTGTATAACTGAAGTACTCACTATCGCTCGCATGAAGCGTTTGCTTTGCAAACATGAATCGATGAACTTCGTTCATCATGAAGCAAAGCGTGCCGTTAACAATTCGTACACCGAAGGTGTGCTTCATAGCCGATGGCTGCTTCATTTTTCATGTGCCGTAAGGCACGCTTCATTGAAAAAAGCACTTCTTGCGAAGTGCTTTTTTCTGGCAGGGATGGCAGGATTCGAACCTACGAATGCAACAGTCAAAGTGTTGTGTCTTACCGCTTGACGACATCCCTATAAAAATAAATGGGGTGGATGATCGGAGTCGAACCGACGACCTCCAGGGCCACAACCTGGCACTCTAACCAACTGAGCTACATCCACCACTTACTGGCGCGCTTGAAGGGGCTCGAACCCCTGACCTACTGCTTAGAAGGCAGTTGCTCTATCCAACTGAGCTACAAGCGCATATTTAATTTGGAGCGGGTGATGGGAATCGAACCCACGCGACCAGCTTGGAAGGCTGGGATTCTACCATTGAACTACACCCGCAAGTTGTTTTGCAACGCTGATTATTATACACAATCAGCGTTGCATTGTCAAGCCTTTTTTAACAAAAATTGTGATATTTTTTCTATTGATTATAAAGAACTCAAAACTATCTTTTCTTCCTTTACCTCTGCGGCAATTGCTGTCAGGTCAGATTCAGCATTATCAATGATAATGGTTGCAATTCCGTCTTCAATCTCCTTACGGATAAGGTTACGAAGGTCTCGTGCGCCTCTCTGACCGCCGTGAGATTTTTTTGCAAGGTAACAGGGAACATCCTCACTCCACTTGAAGTCAATGTCCTTTTCCGAAATTGCCTTTGAAAGTTCTTCTAAAAGAAGCTCTGCAATCTTTTCAAAATCGTTAACCGTAAGCTGATTGAAAATTGCAATATCATCAACTCTGCCGATAAATTCAGGCCTGAGGAAGTCGGAAAGAGCCTTCATAATCTTTTCTTTTGTGGCATCCCCTGCTCCCTTACCGAAGCCGAGAGCACCGCCCTTACGCTCACTGCCTGCGTTTGAGGTCATAACAATAACCGTGTTTTCAAAATTAACGGTTCTGCCCTGAGCGTCGGTGATTCTGCCTTCGTCAAGAATCTGCAGAAGAATATTCATAACATCGGGGTGAGCCTTTTCAATTTCATCAAAGAGAATTACGGAATAGGGCTTTCTTCTTACCTTTTCCGTAAGCTGTCCCGCTTCGTCATAGCCCACATATCCCGGAGGTGAACCGATAATTCGCGAAACGCTGTGTTTTTCCATAAACTCGGACATATCAAGGCGAATGAGTGTCTCGGGAGTAGAGAACAGCTCAGTTGAAATCTGTTTTACAAGCTCCGTTTTACCAACGCCCGTAGGTCCAACAAATATGAAGGAAGCAGGCCTTCTTCTTGGGCTTATCTGTACACGGCTGCGCCTTATAGCCGCCGCAATAACAGAAATCGCATCATCCTGACCTATAACCTTAGCTTTAAGGGTATCTTCAAGGCTTGCCAGCTTTTTAAGGTCGCTTTCAATGACCTTGCTTGAGGGAATACCCGTCCAGAGCTCAATAACCTTAGCAATATCTGCTTCGGTAACGGCGTTGTCATTAGCTTTCTCAGTGAGATTTGAAATATCCGTTTCACAAAGTACAATTTCACTTTTAAGCTTTGCAATAGCCTCATAATCCATTGCATCAGTATCATTCATAAGCTCTTCTTCATCTTCCTTGAGTTCAGAAAGCTTTCTTTCACTAATTTCAAGGTCGCTTATTGCTTTGTTACGAAGGTTTGCACAGGTGCAGGCTTCATCAAGAAGGTCGATTGCCTTATCGGGAAGGAAACGGTCTGTAATATATCTTTCCGAAAGAACTACGGTCTTTTTAACAAGTGCATCGCTGATTGTTACCCTGTGGTAGGCTTCGTAATATTTCTTTATGCCGAGAAGAATTTCGGTAGCATCCTCAATTGAAGGCTCTTCAACCTTAACGGGCTGGAATCGTCTTTCAAGAGCAGCGTCCTTTTCAATATTCTTTCTGTATTCGGTAAAGGTAGTGGCACCCACAACCTGAATTTCGCCCCTTGAGAGAGCGGGCTTGAGGATGTTTGCAGCATTCATTGAGCCTTCTGCATCACCCGTACCGACAAGGTTATGGATTTCATCAATAAACAGAATAATATTTCCGTTATACTTAACTTCATCAACAAGGTTTTTAATTCTGCTTTCAAACTGACCTCTGAACTGAGTACCTGCAACAAGTGCTGTAAGGTCAAGAAGATGTATTTCCTTGTCTGCGAGCTTTGCGGGAACAGAGCCGCTTGCAATTTTAAGGGCAAGTGCCTCAGCAATTGCAGTTTTACCAACACCCGGTTCACCGATAAGGCAAGGGTTGTTTTTGGAACGTCTGCAGAGAATCTGAATAACTCTTTCCAGCTCCTTATCTCTGCCGATTATATTATCAATTTTTCCATCTCGTGCCTTCTGAGTCAGGTCTGTGCAGTAAAGAGAAAGGAATTTACGCTTTTTCTCCTTATTCCTGCGACCTTTACCTGTTTGTTTTTTATTGTTATCAGAATGGGTCTGCACCGGCTTATTTTCGGACTTAGCTTCATTTTTAACAGTCAGACCGTTCTGAAGATCACCGAAAAGTCCCTGAAGAAAAGGCATTGTGGGTGAGCCGCCGCCTTCAAAGCCGCCCTCTTCATCAGCATCGGGGAACATACTGCTGAACTGCTCACTGATTGAGTCCACATCCTCCTCAGTGATGCCCATCTGTTCCATCATCTGCTTTATGGGGCCGATATTCATTTCCATGGCACAATTGATGCAAAGTCCTTCGGGAACGGTTTTTCCGTCAATAATCTTTGAAATAAATATAACTGCCGGACGCTTTTTGCACCTTGAGCAAATCATTTTTTTCATTTTGTACTCCTATTTGCTTGAATTAATGCTGTTTATTTTGTTTTTGCTGCCTTCTTTTCGTCAAAATGCTCCTTGAACTGTCTGAAGGTTTCTGGCATATAGCTGAGGAAAGCAACAATTGTCATAATAGCTGAAATTACAACGATGATGCCTGTTACAATTTCGGGAAGCTCAAATCCGACAACATCGTTAAGTGCACCGACCTCAGGACCGATGGCGATAATAACAGTCATACCGCAATAGAAAATAAGTGTTGCGAGCTTGCCCCAGATTTCGGCAGCACCGGGTCTGATGTTCATAAGAAGCATAACAAGACCGCCGATAATCATAACTGCTTCCTTAATAAGGAAAACAAGGAAAACCCAGCCGAAGGCTCTGATAAGGTTATTTTCAGCGCTTCTGAAATCAATAAGAAGCATAACTGCAATTGTAATCTGCGTAAGCTTATCGGCAACGGGGTCAAGAATCTTACCAAGAGCACTTACCTGATTGAAGCGTCTTGCGATCTGACCGTCAAAGGTATCAGAAAGGCCTGAAATAGCAAGAACTGCAACAGCGGCAATCTTCTGGTCGTTATAGAAAAGATATGCGAATACGGGAATGAGTAAAATTCTGATTAAAGATAACAGATTAGGTATTGTCCAACAGCCTTTAAATAAATCTTTCATTTTTAATAATCTCCTTTACTTTATACATTTATTCCGCTCAGTGAATTGAGCAGACCTTCAAAGGTACTTACAATAATTGAATTATCAACAAGTGTGATAAATTCATCATTGCTGATAAAGCCCGCAACAACGCTTATAAGCATTGCAAAAATGCCAATTACGATAACACCTCTCACAGCGCCGAAAACTCCGCCGAGGACGGAATTGAATTTACCGATTACGGGAAGCTTTGTGATAATCTTATCAAGTATTTTAACAACAAACTTGATAACAAAAATCAGCACGAAAGCAAGTACGGCAACAAGTACGAACTGAATAACCGCAGTACCTACTGGCTCAACAACAGTATTCATTATACTTTCAACAAGGTTATCACCGTTAAGGTTAAGGGAAGAAACCTTATCTACAAGCTCCTGCTTTTCAAAACCGATAATCTCCATAACACCTGAAAGACCCTCCGGTATTGAGCTTATCGCCTGTTCAACCTGGGTAACATAATCAGTAGTGCCGATATCGGAGAGAGAAGAAGCAAGGTGCTTTTCAGCTCCCGGTGCCACTAATGAAGAAAAGATTGCGGGCGCTGCAGAAGAAGCGAATATCCTTGCAAGGATAAAAGCAAGTATTGAACCGATTAAATCGAAAAGGCTTCTGAAAAATCCTTTTTTAATCGAAGTAATGATAACCACGGCAAAAATTACTAAAAGAATTATATCTATTATGTATGCCATTGAATACCTCCTTATTTAAATCAAGTTAAAATATATTTCAATTCATATCACAAAGATATGCAAATTGATGATTTAATATTGTAACACAGAATTTATGATTTAACAACAGTATTTTATCAAAATCCCGTTCTGAGATTACCTACCGTATAATAATATGCCCCTGAAGAAAGAATTACCAATCCGTCGCCCTTTGATTCACAAGGCACTCGCTTTCTTATGTCACCTTTTGAGTTCAGATAGAGCACACTGTCACGGCTGAGGCAATAAACCTTTTTACCGTAAACCTTTACATCAACGATATCTTTTGGTAATTCAGTTTTATACTGAACAGCATTATTCTTATCATAAAGAGATAACTCAACACTGTCGAATGAGTTTATTTTTTCCGTTACAACCGCAGTGTAACCGTTACCGTCAGAAGATATAAATTCAGCCTCCGTGGTATATGCCGCTTCAACGGGAGCTCCGTCTTCAGTGCGGAAATCAAAAATAACACGCTTATCAAGGCAGGTAACAATAACTTTATCCATTCCGTAAAAGCTGACATCAACACAGCCTGAGCCGACAAGAGCAAAGCTTTTGGCATCTTCGTCGGAATTGATATCAAGCTTATAAACCTTTGTAAGAATATCACCGTTATAAGCACCTACGGCGCCGCATAGAATCTCTTTTGAATCTGAGCTTATATCAAGGGCTACAACATATTCCTCTGCGCAGGACCACATATAAATGAGCTTGCCTGTTTTATTTACAAAGCTGACACGGCAGGCAGAGTCTTCGCTTTTTGTTACAAAAACGCAGTTACCTTTGTTATCTACCGTAGCCTGAATAATATGTCTGTCGCCGTCTGTAGTACCTTCATAGTATAAGCCTTTTTCATTGAAAACAAAATACTTAGATGAGCCGCGGTCAAAAATAAGACCGAATTTTTCACTGACCGCCATTGCAGGGTCAACAAAAGTAAAATCCACGTTAAAGCTGTTTTCTCCGTTACTTTTGTATGCGGACAGTGTTTTTGCCGTAAGAACATAAATTCTTGAAGAAAACGCCTCGCAGGAGATTATATCGTTGCTTGTAAAAGAAATCGGGAAACCGCCTTTCTCGCTGTTCTGTGAGTAATAAATTTTATCATCAGAAAAATCAGGTCTTTCTCTTACAACTGCAAGAAGATATGTTCCTAAAAGAACGGAGATAAGAAGAATTACAGCAACAATAATCTTTGAGGATTTTTTGCCTTCAGCCTTGATTTTCTGTATACGTTCCTTTTCTTTTTTGAAATCTATAGTTTTATTTTTTTCGTTCATTGTATCACCCGAAAAATCAATAATATACCTCATTGAGGTAAAGCCCGTGAGGCTTGGCAGTAATGCCTGCGCGCAATCTGTCGCGGCTTTCAATAATATCGGTAATCGTATCCTTTTCTATTTTACCTGAATTAATATATAAAAGCGTGCCAACCATTATTCTGACCATATTATATAAAAATCCGTCACCCTTTACATAAAAGGTAACAAGGTCACCTTCACGCCTTACTCCGCAGTCATAAACAGTTCTCACATTATCCTTAACCGTTGAGCCTGCCGCACAAAAGGAACTGAAATCGTGTGTACCTATATAATATTTCGCCTGCTCATTCATAAGCTCTGCATCAATTGTGTAAGGGTAATGCAAAGCCTTATCCCGTAAAAAAGGATTTTTCACCTTACTGTTCCATATTTTGTAAATGTACTCTTTACCTTTACAGTCAAATCTTGCGTGAAAATCAATATCAGTATCCTCAACGCTGAGAACTGCAACATCGTCAGGAAGAAGAGCGTTAATCCCTCTCAGAAGTGTCCAACTGTCAGCGTCTGAGTCAGTTCTAAAGTTGCAACAGAATTTATTAGCATGAACACCGGCATCAGTCCGACTGCAGCCGTTAATGCTGACCTTTTGTGACGTTATCCTTTCTGCAGCTTCAGTGAGCACCTGCTGAACTGAAATTGCATTTTCCTGCATCTGCCAGCCGTGATATGCAGTTCCGTCATAGCTGATTATTAGCTTAATGTTTCTTTCCATAATCAGACAACAGCTCCGAAGTATTTATTAAGCAGTAAAACACCCACAGTACCGAAAACGAAAACCGCAAGTGCAATAAAATCGGCTGTTTTCATTTTCATCTGCTTCATTCTTGTACTGCCCTCTCCGCCTGTATAACAGCGGCAGCTCATTGCAAAAGCAAGGTCGTCAGCTTTTTTAAAGGATGAGACAAACAAAGGAATAATAATGGGAATTACAGCTTTTACTCTTTCAAATAATTTACCGCTTTCAAGGTCAGCGCCTCTCGCCTTCTGTGCATTTGTGATTTTTTCAATCTCTTCAATAAGAGTAGGAATAAATCTTAAAGCAAGAGTCATCATCATTGCAAGGGAATGCACTGAAATATGAAAGACCTTTAAAGGTGAAAGCAGTTTTTCAATGGCATCGGTAAGCATTGTAGGTACCGTTGTGTAGGTGAGAATTGAAGAAGCCACAATAAGGCAGATAATTCTCACCGCCATAAACAATGCGGTCATCAGACCTTCTTGCGTCAGCTTTATGAATTTCCATTCAAAAACAACAGTTTCGCCGCCGATATAAAGCATATTGAGAATTGCCGTAAAAATTACAATCGGTATAATTGGCTTAAGGCTTTTAAGGAACATTTTAGGCGGTACCTTTGAAAGAGCAACGGAAAATGCAACAAAAATAAACATAAGTGCAAGAGAAATAAAGTTTTTGCACATAAAAATCATTGCAATAAACAAAACGGTCAGAATTATTTTTGCTCTGGCATCAAGGCGGTGCACAATTGAATTTTCCTTGTAATACTGACCTATGGTGATATCGGAAATCATTCTGCGCCACCTCCTTTTATGAGCCTCATTATTTCGTCAGCAGCCTTATCGGGAGTGTAAATATCAGTTCTGACATCATAACCTTTTTCTTTAAGCTTTAAGAAAAGCTGTGTGAGTTGGGGAATGTTAAGTCCCATTGAGCGAAGCTCCTCTGCGTGTGAGAAAACACCGTCAACAGTGTCATAGTAAGCGAGCTTTGATTCGTTCATAACAAGAACTTTGGTTGCGATTTTGGAAATATCCTCCATAGAGTGGGAAACAACAAGCACCGTTGAGCCCGTATTCTTCTGATAGCTTCTGATTAATGAAAGAATAGTTTCTCTGCCCTTGGGGTCAAGACCGGCACAAGGTTCATCAAGAATCAACACCTGAGGCTCCATTGCCATAACACCTGCAATTGCAACACGCCTTTTTTCACCGCCCGAAAGGTCAAAGGGCGATTTTTCAAGGTAACTTTCATCAAGACCTACAAAGCGGATAACTTCTCTTATACGCTTATCAATCTCTTCAGCAGGAAGCTTCATATTACGGGGTCCGAAAGCGATATCCTTATAAACGGTTTCTTCAAAAAGCTGATATTCCGGGTACTGAAAGCAGATACCGACCTTGAAGCGGACATCTCTGATATTCCTCTTATCCTCCCAGATATCCTTACCGTCGAGCATAACAACGCCGCTTGAGCCCTTTAAAAGACCGTTGAAATGCTGAATAAGGGTGCTTTTACCAGAGCCTGTGTGGCCGATAATACCCACAAGCTCACCTTTTTCTATTTTTAAGCACACATCTCTTATGGCATCAACCTGAGAGGTAGTGCCCTTTGAATATACGTGCGACAAATTTACGGTTTCAAGTATAATACTGCTCAATTCTTTTCCTCCATAATACTGACGATTTTTTCAGTCAATTCGTCAATACTGAGTATATCTTCGGGAAGGTCGAGTCCCCTTTTAATAAGAATATTTGTAAGCTCAGTAGCTTCAGGAACATCAAGACCTGTCTTTTTCAGTAAATCAATGTGGGTGAACACTTCTTTAGGTGAACCGTCAAGAAGAACATTGCCTTCATCCATAACAATAACACGGTTTGCCTTTACGGCTTCATCCATATAATGGGTTATAAGCACAATGGTAATCCCGAGCTTTTCGTTAAGCTCTTTAATTGTTTTCATAACCTCGCGTCTGCCCCTCGGATCAAGCATAGCCGTAGGCTCATCAAGAACAATGCATTCGGGCTGCATTGCGATAATCCCAGCAATTGCAACTCTCTGTTTCTGTCCGCCCGAAAGCTTATGAGGCTCAAAATTACGGAAGGGATACATTTCAACCTGCTTTAAGGCTTCATCAACCCTTCGTCTTATTTCCTTTGGCTCAATGCCGAGATTTTCAGGACCGAAAGCAACATCATCCTCAACAATAGTGGCAACAATCTGATTATCGGGGTTCTGGAAAACCATACCGACCTTACGTCTAATATCGTAAAGCTTAGCATCATCAGATGTGTCAATTCCGTCAATATAAACCTTACCGCTTTGCGGTATTACAATTGCATTACAAAGCTTTGCAAAGGTTGATTTTCCGCAGCCGTTATGACCGAGCACAGCGACAAAATCACCCTTATCGATTGAAAGAGTCAGATTTTTTAAAACATTTTCTTCGGGTGCACCGCTGTCAGAGTCATCAACATAACCGAAGGTAACATCCTTAAATTCTATATATCTGCCCATTTAAGACCTCACAAAAGTTTATTTTTCCCATATTGCGGATGCACCGCAGGGAAGAATCATTCCCGTTTCACTTACGGGAAGACCGATTTCGGAGGATGATACTTCACCGCCGAATTTTGATTTTATAACGGTGCCGAGAATATATTCCATAACCGAAGCTGAAAGCCCCGTTGTATATGAATTGATAAGCATCATCAGTGAATCCTCATATAAAAGCTCACTGCAAAGCTCAACAAAGTTATAAACCTCATCCTCAAGCTTCCACACCTCGCCGCCGGGACCTCTTCCGTATGAGGGTGGGTCCATAATGATAATATCATACTTATTTCCGCGGCGGATTTCTCTTTGCACAAACTTTATGCAATCATCAACAATCCACCTTACACTTCTGTCTTTAAGACCTGAAGCTGCGGCATTTTCTCTTGCCCAGGCAACCATACCCTTTGAAGCGTCAACATGAACCACGTGTGCATTTTCCGATAAAGGAGCCACCGTAGCACCGCCGGTATAAGCAAAAAGATTAAGCACCTTTACGGGTCTGTCTGCTTTTTTGATAAGCTCTCTTGTATAATCCCAGTTAATTGCTTGCTCAGGAAAAAGACCCGTATGCTTGAAGCCCATAGGTTTGATATTAAACTTAAGGTCCTTGTAGCCGATTGTCCAGAATTCGGGCAGCCTTGTTCTTATCTCCCATTTACCTCCGCCTGACTTTGAGCGGTGATAATAAGCGTCTGCTTTTTTCCATAACGGGTTCTTTTTAGGCGTTTTCCATATAACCTGAGGGTCAGGCCTTACAAGAATAACATCGCCCCAGCGTTCAAGTCTTTCACCGTCTGAGCAATCAATAAGCTCATAATCTTTCCAGTATTTTGTATATCTCATAATAATTATCCTTTAAAATAATTTCTGTTGTCCGGGCATCGGGATACCCATATGCTCATAACCTGCAGGGGTTACAACTCTTCCCCTGGGAGTTCGGCCGAGGTAGCCTATCTGCATAAGATAAGGTTCGTAAACATCCTCAATTGTAACAGCCTCTTCACCGATTGCCGCTGCGATTGTTTCAAGTCCGACAGGACCTCCGTTATAGCTCTGAATCATCGTTTTTAAAAGAATTCTGTCAATATTATCAAGACCCATATGGTCGATTTCCATTTTTTCGAGGGCATAATCTGCAATCTCTTCGTCAATTATACCACTTCCCTGAACCTCAGCAAAGTCTCTTGCTCTTTTTAAAAGTCGGTTTGCAATTCTCGGTGTACCCCTTGAACGGGACGCAATCTCAAGTGCACCGTATTTATCAATATCAATTCCGAGAATACCTGCACTTCTTGTTACAATCTGAGCCAACTGTTCAGGCGTATAAAGCTCAAGGCGGAGAATTACTCCGAAACGGTCACGCAAGGGAGCTGAAAGCTGACCTGCCCTTGTTGTTGCACCAACAAGAGTAAACTTAGGTAAGTCGAGCCTTATTGACCTTGCAGACGGGCCTTTACCGATGATGATATCAAGGGCATTATCCTCCATTGCGGGATAAAGCACCTCTTCAACGCTTCTGTTAAGGCGGTGTATTTCGTCAATGAAAAGAACATCGCCTTCGTTAAGATTAGTAAGAAGTGCCGCAAGGTCACCCTGCTTTTCAATTGCAGGACCTGAGGTAACCCTGAAATTAACATTCATTTCATTGGCAATAATACCTGCAAGGGTTGTTTTACCAAGACCCGGTGGGCCGTATAACAGCACATGGTCAAGGGCTTCACCTCTGCCGGAAGCCGCCTTTATATAAACTTCAAGATTTTCCTTTGCCTTATCCTGACCGATGTAATCCGCAAGCACCTTAGGGCGCAGTGATGTTTCAATATCACTGTCAAAGGATGTAAGGTCGGGGGCAATTATTCTTTCTTCAAAATCCATTTATTTCACCTTATTGCTTTGATAATAATTTAAGAGCCTGCCTGATAATATCTTCAACAGACAGTGACGGGTCAATCTTACTGACGGCAACAGCAGCCTCGCTCTGTGTATAACCGAGCATCGAAAGAGCGGCAACTGCTTCGCTTGTGTTAGGCATTTCTGTTGATGCGGCAACCTTTGAGGTTTCATAAACATCATCGTTACCTGACGAAAGACCGCCTACTTTATCTTTAAGATCAAGAATAATCCTCTGTGCAATTTTTGGCCCGATACCGGGTGCAGATTTAATCAGCTTGACATCGTTTGCTGAAATGGCAAGGGCAAGCTTTGAGGGAGGAAGCTCAGATAAAATTGCAAGAGCTGCCTTGGGACCGACACCGTTTACGGAAATCAGCATCCTGAACCACTGAAGCTCGTTTTCCGTTGAGAAACCGAAAAGGTCAAGAGCATCCTCACGAACATTGAGATGAGTAAAAAGCGTAACGTTTTTTTCGCCGTTTATATCATAAAGTGTACTGTTGGAGGTTTGGCAGTAAAAACCAACTCCGCCGCAGTCAACAACTGCAAAATTACTGCCTTTTTTCACAAGGTTACCCGTTAAGCTGTAAAACACTTTTTATATCCCCTTTCTTATTCTCATATTACCTACCGCCGACAGTGAACCGCTTGAATGTGCGTGACATATCGCCATAGCAAGAGCGTCCGCAGTATCGTCCGGCTTAGGTATCTTTTCGAGTGCAAGAATTCTTCTTGTCATTTCCTGAATCTGCTTTTTTTCAGCTCTGCCGTAGCCAACAACACTCTGTTTAACCTGTAGGGGTGTATATTCAAAAACAGGAACTTTATTTTTTTGGGCGGCGAGCATAATTACTCCCCTTGCCTGACTTACATCAATTACGGTTTTTGCATTACTGTTATAAAACACCTTTTCAACGCTCATAGCCTCAGGCTTATATGTTTCAATAATTGCTGTAAGACTGTCATAAATTCTTTCAAGTCTTTCATTAAAAGGAGTTCCCGCATCGGTCAGAATTGCGCCGTAATCAACAACCGTAAAGTGATTGTTGCGGTAATCAATCAACCCGTAACCGACAATTGCATATCCCGGGTCAATACCCAAAATCATCATGGCACACTACCTCACTATAATAATCACTATATTGTAACATATATTAATCAAATGAGCAATAGAAAACTAAAAGAAAAACCGATTTAAGCTTTCTTAAATCGGTTAATTTCAGTTATTTTTTCTTTTTAAAAATAAACACCTTTGAAAACAGATAATTCAGCACAACCACAACGAAAGCAAGGATAAACTTTGCCACCATTTCACCGCTGAATTCCAATATAACAACATCAAGAGCGAACTCGTTGAATTTCAGTAAATCAACAAAAAGGTAAAGTCCTGCTTCTTCTAACAACAAAGTAAAAATACGGGATGCAAAAAAAGGCGGAACCTCTTTTAAAAGGACCTTTCCGTTCCATTCTTTGCTCTCAAAAACCCATATTTTGTTTGTAATATAAGCAAAAATAACGGCGGCGAACCAGGCTATGATGTTGGAAACAAGGTAATGCTCATCACCTAAAATTACATTCCAGAGCTTGAATGTTACAAGATTTACAAGGGTTGTTCCGACACCGAAAATTCCGTAAATTATAAGCTCTTTATATTTAATTATCAGTTCTCTGATTTTGTTCATAAGTTAATATCTCTTTTGCAATAAATATTGGACGGTTTTTAACCTGTATGTGTATCTTTCCGATATAAGAGCCTAAAACTCCCATAAGAAAGCTGAGGATTGCACCCGTAAACAGAACTACAGAAGCAATAAACAGCACAGTACTGCCTATAAGACCCAAAATGCCGGTTAAGATGGATAACACAAACAAAAGTATTCCGATATAATAGGGCAATTTTAACGGTAAATCAGTATACGCCATTATACCGTCAAGGGCATAACGGAGAAGCTTTGTGAAATTCCACTTTGTTTCACCGCTGGCTCTTTCTTTGACCTCATAAGGAATTGAAACCGTATTATACCCTACCCAAGAGAAAATACCCTTTGAAAAACGGTGATATTCGGGAAGTGCAAGTATAGTTTCAACAACCGGGCGGCGCATCATTCTGAAATCACTTGCCTCGGCTATAAGCTGTGTGTCGGACATTTTATTGATGGTTTTATAAAAAAATGATTTGCAGCCTGATATGAACTTGCTTTCTTTACGCTCACTCTGATATGCGGCAACCATATCGCAATCGGGGCTTTCGTCAAGGATTTTTTCCATCTGAAGAACATAGCTGAAATCCTGCTGTAAATCCGCATCAATAACCGTTATATATTCACCGTCAGCATAAGTAAAGCCTGCATACATAGCCGCTTCCTTACCGAAATTACGGGAAAAACTGATAACTTTTATATTGACATCTTTATTTTCGTTATACATTCTTCTGAGTTTTTTACCCGTGCCGTCATTACTGCCGTCATTTACGAAAATGAGCTCATAATCTCCATTAGCCTGAGACATAGCCTTTTTCGCTTCAAGAAGGAATAATTCAACATTGCCCTCTTCATTAAAACAAGGCACAATAAGTGAATGCTTTACTGACACTGAAATTCCTCCTTAAAAATTCGTTATGGAATATAATACACCTTTTAATAAAAAAAATCAAGAGTGAAGATACATCAGATAAATTATCACAGTTACCTTCACTCTGCTTTAAATTTAAGTTTAATTCTATTTCTTTTCTCTTTCTCTTACAACGAATCTTGTAGGCGTACCTTCAAGACCGAAAACCTCTCTTATCTGATTATCAAGATAACGCTGATAGCTGTAATGGAAAAGCTCCTTATCGTTAACAAAGCAAACAAACGTGGGCGGTCTTGTGGATGCCTGAGTCATATAATAAATCTTAAGACGCTTACCCTTATCCGTAGGCGGCTGAACTCTTGCCGTAGCCGATGCAAGAACATCATTGAGCTTACCCGTTGATATACGCATTGAATTCTGCTCGTCAACAAATTTTATAAGCTCGAAAAGTCTGTCAAGTCTCTGTCCTGTTTTTGCGGAGATAAATATAATGGGAGCATAAGACATAAACGAGAAGTCGTTCATAAGCTTTTTACGGTAAGAATCCATTGTCTTGCCGTCTTTTTCAAGAGCATCCCATTTATTTACGGCAATAATACAAGCCTTACCCATTTCGTGGGCAATACCTGCCACCTTGCTGTCCTGCTCTGTAAAGCCTTCAAGAGCGTCAATCATAATAACACATACGGAAGCTCTTTCAACTGCCATTTTTGCACGGATAACAGAATACTTTTCTATCTGGTCTTCAACCTTACTTTTTCTGCGAAGACCTGCAGTATCAATAAACATAAATTCACCAAATTCATTGGTGATAAATGTGTCCGTAGCATCTCTTGTGGTGCCTGCAATATTTGAAACAATGGCTCTTTCTTCACCTGAAATAGCATTAATAAGCGAGGATTTACCTACATTAGGTTTACCAATAACCGCAACCTTTATAGTGCTGTCATCCTCCTCTTCCTCCTCCTGCTCGGGAAGATACTGCATAACAGCATCAAGCAGGTCACCCGTACCGTGGCCGTGAACAGAAGAAACGGCAATCGGGTCGCCGAGACCGAGATTATAAAACTCATAATATTCAAGGGGTAATTCACCAACGGTATCGCATTTATTAACGCAAAGAACAATGGGCTTTCCGCTTTTTAAAAGCATCGCGGAAACATCCTCATCCGTTGCAACAACGCCTGTGCGAAGGTCCGTTACAAGCACAATTACATCAGCGCTGTCAATGGCAAGCTGAGCCTGACGGCGCATCTGTTTAAGAATTATATCATCACTTTTAGGCTCAATACCGCCCGTATCTATAAGAAGAAAATGACGGTTAAGCCATTCGCAATCACCGTAAATTCTGTCTCTTGTAACACCGGGAGTGTCGTCAACAATGGAAAGGCGCTGACCTATAAGCTTATTAAAAAGTGTACTTTTACCAACATTAGGTCTGCCTACAATAGCAACAATTGGTCTTGACATTATTTCGCCTCCTTATCCGATAATTTTATTTACTAAGTCTGCACCGTCAGATGAAACGGTGTCAATATTTACATTAAGTGCCTTCTCAACATCCTCAACAGTAAGATTATCAAGGAAAAAGCTGTCACCTTCCTTAAGCATTACTTCAGGAATAAGAAGCAAGCCGTTTAACTCCTTGTCTCTAAGCTGACTAATAAGATCCTGACCGGTTATTAGGCCTGCAACAGTGACCGTGTGACCGTAGAAATCGTTTTTGATTTCATAAACATTTATTTTAAGCACAGGGAATAACGCCATCATTCTGTCCGCTATGGCTTTAATAAGAGGATATGCTGCAACGCCCGTTGCAATACTCAGTCTTCTTTCAGTAAGAGCATCTGCATTTACATCCTGCAGTGCCTCGGAAACCTCATTATAAAAGCTTGTCCACATACCTACGCCGTTTTCAATCTGAGGATAGTTTTCATAATATTCGTCATCAGGCATATCAATTTCAGCCTTAAGATAGAATTCATCTGATGCATATGCGAGTCTTGTGCCCGTTTCAGCTTTGAATCTATCACCGAATGTGTTAATTATCCTTATGACCTCAGCCGCAGTTTCTTTGGTATATGTCGGCATATCAAAAAGGCCATCACGGTGCTTTGTAACACCAACGGGCACAGCTGCTATGCTTTTAAGGGCAGGATATAGCTTTGACAGCTCATAAAGGCTGTATTCAAGCTCTTTACCGTCATTTATGCCGGGACAAAGTACAAGCTGTGTATTAATTTCAATGCCTGCATCGGCAAGCTTTTTAATATAATCCAGGCATTTGCCGGCATTTTTATTTTTCATCATCTTCACACGGAGCTCTTTATTCATTGTGTGAACGGAAATATTCACGGGAGAAATGTGCATTTTTATTATTCTGTCAATATCCTCATCGGTAAGGTTGGTGAGGGTTATATAGTTACCGAAAAGGAATGAAAGGCGTGAATCGTCATCCTTGAAATAAATGCTTTCGCGCATACCCTCGGGGTTCTGGTCAATGAAACAGAAAATGCAATTATTTCTGCACCTTTGCTGTTTATCCATAAGAAAAGAGTCAAACTCAAGACCTATACCTTCATCAGTTCTTTTGCTGACATTAACAAGCTTCATTTTTCCTTTATGCTCAATTTCGAGTAAAATCTTATCCTCTTTTACATAGAATTCATAATCAAGAAAATCACGAATAGGATTACTGTTAATGCTTATAAGCTTGTCTCCGCCTCTGATGCCCTTAAAATAAAGGGTTGACCATTTTTTTACAGAGCTGATTTCTACTGACACACTTCTCACCTACCATTCCAATAAAAAAGGTGAAGAAAGCCATAGCTTCTTCACCTCTCAAAGTTCCAAAGGCTTAGTCTTCGTCCTTAACAACAACCTGCTTGCCCTTGTAATAGCCACACTCAGCGCAAACCTTATGGGGTACAGTGTATGCACCGCACTGCTTGCATCTTACAAGTGTCGGAGCGTCGAGCTTCCACACATTTGAACGTCTCTTATCTCTTCTTGCCTTTGATACTCTTCTCTTTGGTACTGCCATCTTCCAGCACCTCCTTATAATGATAATAAAA
>JAZSDP010000060.1:0-16729 GCA_045531265.1 Acutalibacteraceae bacterium | reverse complement strand
GCCACTCGACGTACCGTCGTACGCCTTCGGGCAAACAAAATCAAGGCTAAAGCCTTGATTTTGCTCAGTTTGTCCGTTCTTCATCTTTTTTTCCTATCCCCTAAAAAAGGGGCTGTAAAAAAACATTCGTTTTTTTACAGCCCCTTTTTATCAGTTATTTCCCATTGAGTAGTTGGGAGCTTCTTTTGTGATTGAAATATCGTGGGGATGGCTTTCGATAAGACCTGCTGATGTGATTCTGATGAACTGAGTCTTTTCCTTAAGCTCATCAATTGTAGCGCATCCGCAGTAGCCCATACCTGCACGAAGACCGCCCATCATCTGGTAAACAGTCTCGCTGAGGGTTCCCTTGTAAGGTACACGGCCTTCAACGCCTTCGGGAACGAGCTTTTTGTTGTTTGCCTGGAAGTATCTGTCCTTACTGCCCTGATTCATTGCGGCAATGGAGCCCATACCACGGTAAACCTTGTATTTTCTGCCCTGATAGATTTCTGTATCGCTGGGTGATTCCTCACAGCCTGCAACAAGCGAGCCCACCATAATAGCGGAAGCACCTGCGGCAATAGCCTTTACGATTTCACCTGAATATTTGATACCGCCGTCACCGATAACGTTCTTGCCGTACTTTGCTGCCATTTCAGCACAGTCATAAATAGCGGTAACCTGAGGAACGCCGATACCTGCAACAACACGGGTTGTACAGATTGATCCGGGGCCGATACCGACCTTTACACAGTCAGCACCTGCTTCAATAAGAGCCTGTGTTGCCGCTGCCGTTGCAACATTACCTGCAATAAGTGAAATATCAGGGAATGCTGCCTTAACCTTTTCAACAGCCTTAAGGATGTTCTTGCTGTGGCCGTGGGCAGAGTCAAGAACAAAAGCGTCAACGCCTGCCTTGGCAAGGGGAGTTGCTCTGTCAAGCACATCTGCAGTGGCACCGAGAGCGGCAGCGCAGAGAAGTCTGCCCTGAATATCTCTTGCTGAGTTGGGGTACTGAACAGCCTTTTCAATATCCTTGATGGTAATAAGACCTGTGAGGTTGCCGTTAGCATCAACAAGGGGAAGCTTTTCAATCTTGTGCTTCATAAGGATAAGCTTTGCTTCTTCAAGGGTGGTGCCCTCTGCACCCACAACAAGGTTTTCCTTTGTCATAACCTCGCTGATTTTTATATTGTAATCTGAAAGGAAACGAAGGTCACGGTTTGTGAGAATACCTACAAGCTTGCCGTTTTCGCAGATGGGAACACCGGAAATGCGGTAGTTATGCATAAGGTTTTCTGCTTCGTAAACATAGTTATCGGGAGCTAAGAACATGGGGTTTGTGATGATGCCGTTTTCGCTTCTCTTAACCTTATCTACTTCCTGAACCTGAGCGTCAATTGACATATTCTTGTGAATAACACCGAGACCGCCTTCACGGGCAATTGCAATTGCCATTCTGGATTCCGTAACGGTATCCATAGCAGCAGTCATAACGGGGATATTGAGTCTGATACCCTTTGTAAGCTGAGTTTCAAGGCATACATCAGCAGGAAGAACATCTGACTCGGCAGGAATGAGCAGAACATCGTCGAAGGTAAGTCCTTCTTTTACAAACTTTGAATTGTACTCCATAATCATTTTCCTTTCTGTCTTTTTTGCTGTCGGGATTGAACTAAAAATATAATTAAGTAATTATAGCACAAGGAAACTGAAGTATCAAGGGCAAAAAGGAAAAAATTTTCTGCCATATTCAGCCAAATAAAAAAACATATACAAAAAAATGCACAAAAAATCTCAATTAAAGTATCTTGACTAAAAATCCATACCTACTTTTCAACATCAGCAATTTTCCTTTTTTAACACTCCACACAGTAAAAAACATAGATTTTAAGAGGGTTTTCCACTTTTTCCACAGGTTTTTCCACACAAAGCAGTGGAAAACTGTGTGGAAAATGTTAAAAACACCCCTTGGCAATTGATACAAAATTTGATTCCCTTTTTCTACAAAATTCGTTAAGCGGACGGTTTTTCAGAAGGGTTTTATACCTTTTTTACGGACAAAAACTTAATAGGTTTGCCGTGGCGGTTTTATCCGACCTTTTATAAAACTTTTAACTTCTGCTTTTCCTCTATGCCCGTACGCTCATGCCGCTTGGGCACTTACTTTGGCTCATACGAGCGCCAAAGTAAGCAAAACGCCCTATTGGGGTGCTACGGGTATACCACGAGCATACACCGGCGTTCGTGTCCGCATACAACCCTTACGGGTTGTTCGTACGGGTAAGAGATTCGCTTACTGAATTTATCAAAGGCTCGTGGAATTCTATAAAATGAAATCAATCCCGTAGCGGTCGACGCCCACGGCGACCGAAAAAGACTGCCGTAACATACGGCAGTCTTTAAATGATATGTGGTTTTTAATTAAGCAAAATACTCTCACCGTTTACATTAACGGTATAGGTGTTGTCATAGTCTTTGATGTATGCATAACTGTACCTTGAATCATCAGAATTATAAAATACAGAACCTACACTGTCCGTAATGTCAATAATCTTTTTATCTGAACTTGACACCATAATATATTTTTCATCAGTTTTTTTATAGTTAAATACAAATATCCAGTAGCCGTTATAAATCTTCTCTTTTTCTTTTTTTGAATCTAAACCCATTCCGATTTTCCAACCGTCAGTGCTTTTAGGCACTATTTTATGTATATTTCCATCCGCTATAATCAACGCTGATTTTTCGCCTTCAACAACTATCTCAACATCTGCTGAATCAAAATAGTTATAGGCTTCTTCCGGAGATGAAAACGTGATAAAAGCATTTTCAACAGGTATTAAATTGGAAACAGTAGTAACAAGCACAAATGCGACTATAAATAATACAAGTTTTTTAACAGTTATACTTTGGTTGCTTTTTCTCTTCAACAAATATGCAACAAACAATCCTATAAATAAAACCAAGAAAAAAACATATCTGATTGTTGAGAACATATTATCACCCCTTTTCACCACCATATTATCATTTTCAATTTTCTTTGTCAATAAAATTGGAGCACAGGCAGACACGGCACGCCGTGTCCCTACGTTATAATTATGACTTACCTTCGGGCATTTACCCTCTCCGTCACTTCGTGACAGCTCTCCCAAAGGGAGAGGCAGGAAGAACACCTTTAACTTGGCTCTCCCTTTGGGAGAGCTGTCGGCATAGCCGACTGAGAGGGTACTATTAATTACCTTCGGGCATAAAAATTATTTATTGTAAAAAACAAGAAAATAGTGAAAAAAGAGGATGATATTCTATCTTTTTTATGTGGAATATATATCGGGTATAAAAGCCAAAATAAAGAAGATAAATAAATTATTTCGGAGGACTCCATTTATGATAAGAGGTATAAACCGTCAGGTAGTTGAGGTTAAGGAAACGGGCTCGGAATATTTTGAAAAGATAATGTTTTTTGTAAAGCCCGAATACGCTTCGGTTAACGAAGGCAAAATCAGAGAAAGAGCAAGCCTTATTGCAGGGAACCTTGAAAATCAGCCCCCTGCCACTAAGCTTAAAAAGGACAGAAAAACAGAAATCGTCAAAATCATCGGCGGTATTGCACTGGGCTTTGCCCTGGGCTTTATTCTGTCAGTATTCAGATAAGCCGGGAGCCTTATTCCGTCTTGACAAATATTACCGTTAGGCTTATAATGTTCACACAATAAAACCAAATTATACAATAATAAAAGGACGATATAATAATGGAAGAAAAGCTCATTATCCCCGGCGGAGAAGCTGCACCCGAAAAAAGAAAAAAGATTCTTTCCTGCATTCAGCCTTCAGGTATTCCCACCTTGGGCAACTACCTTGGTGCGCTGAAGAACTGGAAAATGCTTTCCGATGAATTTGACTCGGCTTTTGCCGTTGCCGACCTTCACGCAATAACCGTAAGGCAGGACCCTCAGAAGCTCCGCAAGCAGATTATGGAGGTTTTCGCCCTTCTTCTTGCTATAGGTCTTGACCCTGAAAAGAATATCATTTTCATTCAGAGCCATGTGCCTGCACATTCACAGCTTGCATGGATTCTCAACTGCTATACACAGTTCGGTGAAATGAGTCGTATGACTCAGTTCAAGGATAAGAGCAAGTCCCACGCCGATAATGTAAATGTAGGTCTTTTCTCCTACCCCGTGCTTATGGCAGCTGATATTCTTCTTTATCAGGCTGACCTTGTACCCGTTGGTGCAGACCAGAAGCAGCACCTTGAAATTGCAAGGGATATTGCCGCACGCTTCAACGGTATTTACGGCAAGACCTTTACCGTGCCCGATCCTTATATCGGTAAGCAGGGTGCAAGAGTTATGTCGCTTCAGGACCCCACAAAGAAAATGAGTAAGTCCGACCCCAACCCCAAAAGCTATGTTTCCGTTTTCGATACACCTGAGACTATTATGAAGAAAATCAGAAGTGCCGTAACCGACAGTGAGGGCGGTGTTTATTTCGGCGACGGAAAAGACGGTGTAAACAACCTTATGGGTATTTACTCCTGCTGCACCGGTCTTACAATGGAAGAGATTGAAAAGGAATTCCAGGGTAAGGGCTACGGCGACTTCAAGAATGCCGTTGGTGAGGCTGTAGTCGAAGAGCTCCGCCCCGTAAGAGAACGATACGAAATGTATATGAAGGACCAGGCATATCTTAAGGAAATGGCTGCAAAGGGTGCCGCTACGGCAAACCGTATTGCAGACAGAACCCTCTCAAAGGCTATGAAAAAATGCGGATTTGTTCTGCCGTGATAAAAGCAGTCAGCGATTAACGCAAAAAACTGTTATTTATCAAACAAAAAAGCAGAGCAATACGCTCTGCACTTGACAAATGATTTTATATAAGCTATAATATAGTCAAGAGGTAACCGATAAAAGCGGTTAGCGAATAACTATTGTTTTAATTTTAAAAAACAACCGTCACTTAGCCGAGTGGCGGTTGTTCCTTTTTATCCTAATCGTTACAGTATAATTAAATATATGTAATGTTATGATAACAGGCATACACAGCACCTCCCTTCGGAAGAGCGTGCCAACCGCCTTACATCGCCTCTTGACTGTGACAATTATAATGTAAAAGAAGAATTTTGTCAAACCTTGTAACATAAAAACTCAGCACCCGCTAATGAGTGCTGAGTTGTTTCTTTTTTTCAACGGTCCTAGCCGGACAAGCTTTCTTTTCTTGAAAGAAAAGAAACAAAAGAACTTTACTTATTTTTAATTTATACTTATTTCTACTTCCGCGACAAAAAGGTCGCCGTTGATTTCAATATTCAGCTTTCCGCCCTGAATATCACAAAGGCTTTCTGCAATTGAAAGTCCCAGGCCGTTGCCGTCCGTTGACCTTGCTTCGTCACCGCGGACAAAGCGTGCCTTGAGCTCTTCGGCAGTGATATTAAGTGGTGAACCCGAAATATTCTTAAGGGAGATTACTCCCCTGCCCTGCTTTCTTTCAACGCTCAGGTATACACGGGTGTTTTCCATAGCATATTTTGAAACATTGCTCATCAGATTTTCCAGCACTCTGTAAAGCATTTTACTGTCTGCTTTTACGGTGATATCCTCTTCGGGGATTGTTTCCACAAGGGTAAGACCCTTTTCATCAAAATTATCACTGAACTCACCTATAATCTGCTTTGTGATTTCGTTAAGGGAAACCTCCATAAGCTCCACCTTAAGGTTGCCCGTGGATGCCTTTGAGGCTTCAACAAGGTCCTCAATAAGCTTTTTGAGGCGGTCGCTCTTTTCACCCAGAACGCTCAGATATTCCTTTGCGTTCCCGTCAGTGATGTCACACTTTTTGAGAAGCTCAACATAATTTATAATGCTCGTCAGCGGTGTTTTCAGGTCGTGAGAAACATTTGTAATAAGCTCTGTTTTTGTCTGCTCCTGCTTAACTGCTTCTTCCACTGCGGCTTTGAGTCCGTCACGAAGATTCATCAGCTTGTTTGCAGGCTCATGAAGGGAGGAAGGAATTGAAAATAGATTTATCTGCACATCATAGTTGCCTTCCTTCAGCTCATTTACGGCGGAGAAAATCTTTTTAACTCCTGCAATAAAACGGATAAGCTGTATTGCCACAAAAATGTCAAAGCCGATAAGAGCGAAGGCAAACCACAGAGTTTCCGTATTCGTAAGCTCAATAACACTGAGAAGACCGAGAATGAAGTTTACACCGAGCACAATTGCACCCTTTATCACCGTTTCCTTCTCAAATCCCCGGACATACTTCATCTTTTCCTTAATGGGGTTAATCCATTTCTTTTCTTTAAAAAGCAGGAAGAGCGTTGCAAGGTCAAAGGATACAAGAGCCGTCATTAAAATTACAAGCTCAAACTCATTGTTACATACACCCCAGATAAGAAATACTATAAAAACATTTACGGGAATAAACAATACAAGAAGTACATTCAGAAGCTTATTCCTCATATCTGTTTTAAAGACTTTACCCGTTTTTTCGGAAAGCTTACGGACAAGCCATACAGCGGATGCTCTTTTAAACAGTGTTTTGTTTTTTATGTGCCTTGTGATGAAAAGCACAAGGTCAAGAACAATAAGTGCAAACAATGCACAAAGCCCGCCCAAAAGAAGAATAATAAGCTCATTGACATTGCCGTTCCCGAAGAACTCGTCAAGCACTCCGATTATCAGCATAACCGTAAGAAAGCCCAGACCGCAGTCAAGAATAAACCTGAGGTCAGTGAACATTCTGTCCCCGGGGAGCATATATACATTTTCTCTGTCGCCGAAGCGTCTTCCCGAAAAGACGAGAAGGAAGATGAAAAGCAGAATAAAGAGAATCACGAGTGCACCGCTGATTTTAACACAATCCTTTGCCATATCACGGGCAAGGGTGATTTTCTTTTCTACCTGAGAAAAACGGCATTCTTCATTTTTAAAGCTTTCCGAATGCATATCAACGCCGATGTAAATTTCCATACTGTCCTTTTCCGTAAGAACAGGGTAGTTTTCCGAGGAATGATATGTTGTCGGCTCTGTGGGAGCCAGTGTTGCAGGAACGGTAGTCTGAGCTGAGGGCTGCAGAACGGCTGTTGTCTGTACACTGTTATTCTCCGTAGTTTCGGGTACGGTTACGGAAGGCAGAGTTGTTGTCTGAGTCATACCCGTTGTGTATATTTCGGGTATTTCATCGGTGTAGTTATATACCTTGCCTGCGGCAAAAATATCCGATTCGTAAAGGGAGTAATAGCCGATGCCGGTGTAATATCTTCCGTCGGGAAGAACAAGCTCCTCGCCGTAAGAGTCCATACGGGTGTAAAAGCCGAATTTACCGAATGCCTCAGTAAGGTCACCTTCAGAGGATTTTTTTGAAAGACCCTTTACATTTGTGAAAACCTTGCCCTCAGAGTCCTTTATGAAATATCTGCCCGAGGAGAAGTTTTCCTGAAGATATTTCTGTTCATTATCGTATTCCGTTTTGAATTCCTTATAGCTTTCCTTATCGTATGTGATAATACTCTCGTTGATAAGGTGTGCCGAAAGGGCGTTATCATTGACCTTAAAGAAATAATAGCCTGCAGGGAAGTTTTTTATTACGCTGTCATCGTAATCAAGAATATCGCAGGAGGAGGGAAGAAGAACAACGCCGTCAGCCTTTGTTTCCTCCATCATCTTTCTCGCATCATCGGTAAGCGGAACCTCATAATAGGGCAAATCACTGCTGTAGCTTCTTGAGGAAAGCTCACCGTAAGAAACATCCGAGTCGCTGATATCCTCGTCGTAATATTCTGTAATGCTATTTAAAATATCTGATGTTTTAATATAACCGCAGTTAACTATATCGCTGCTGTCGAGATAAACAAGATAATCGTAAAAGCCGTTTTTCTGCTCAATTGAAGAAATCAGATTTTTTCTTATTCTTTCATACTTTTCAGTGCTTTCCTTTTCCTGAATTTCATTTTTTAAATTAAAATGCTCTTCACTGCCGTCTCCGTAGGCTGTTATAATCCGAAGAAGCCTGTTTGCATATGAATTATACTGCATTTTAAAGCTTTTTGTTTCGTAAAGCTCCGTTGCACTGCCCGTATAAAGAGCGTCTTCAAGGTTTTCGAGCTGAAGCTCCCTTTTTTCAGCCATAACAAGAGTTGCTGAAAGCTGACAGATACTACCGCCCACACATAAAAGGCAAAGCACAACTGCAATAAATTTAAAAAGAAATGAAAGGTTAAATTTTTTCAATTTTGTATCCAATGCCCCACACCACCTTTATATATTTTGGATTTTTGGTATCGAATTCGATTTTTTCACGAATCCTTCTGATGTGTACCGTAACGGTTTTTTCCGTTGAAAAGGCATTTTCGTTCCAGACATTTTCGTATATCTGATTTGAGGAAAGGGTTTTACCCATATTGACCATAAGGTATTCGAGAATTTTGTATTCCGTTGCAGTGACACGGACTTCTTCGCCGTCAAGGGTAACACGCCTTGCCTCAGTGTCTATGCTGAGACCGCCTGTTGTGATAACCGTAGCCTTTTCCTCCATTGAGCCGAGAGTGACATAGCGCCTTATCTGACTTTTTACCCTTGCACACAGCTCAAGGGGATTGAAGGGCTTTGTAACATAATCGTCACCACCGAAGGTAAGACCCGTAATTTTGTCCGTATCCTCACTTTTTGCCGAAAGGAAAATAAGGGGCACATTGCTTTTCTGCCTTATTTCAAGCGTGGCGGAAATGCCGTCCATTTTCGGCATCATTATATCCATAACAATGCAGTGTACGGTGTTTTCCTGCATTTTCTCAAGAGCCTCCTTGCCGTCATAGGCACAGATTACGTTATAGCCGTCGGCCTTGAGATAAATTTCAATTGAACGGACAATGGCTTTGTCGTCATCACAAACAAGAACGTTATACATTTTCTCTTTCCTTTCTTTGCCTTTTGCCTTTGGTACAATTATAGTATATAAGGGGTAAATTACAAGTGGTATAAGTAATTATAACATATTTATTACAAAATTAATAGTCAGGGGCTAAAGGGGCTGTAAAAAAAGGAGCTGTAAAAAAACTTTCGTTTTTTTACAGCTCCTTTGCTTATTCATTTACGTAATCAACAAATCTGAGGAATGCTTCTCTGCCCTTTGCGTCGGTCTTATAAACACCTGCGTGTTCAAGCACCTTTGCAAAAACAAGTCCAACCTCTTTACGGATAATATCCTCTGCGTTTTCCTTTGTAAAGCTGTAGGAATCCTTGAAGGAAGCGACCCACTCGGCGTGCTTAGCAGTTTCGTCGCTGTCTCCCAGATCCTTGCCCTCAAGAATTGCGTTTTCAACTGCTTTCAATTCAGCTTTGAGTCTTGAAGGAAGAACGGCAAGGCCCATAACCTCAATAAGGCCGATATTTTCCTTTTTGATGTTATGAAGCTCCTTGTGGGGGTGGTAAACACCGTCGGGGTGCTCCTCGGTTGTGATGTTGTTTCTTAAAACAAGGTCAAGCTCAAATTTGTCCCCACGCTTTCTTGCAATGGGAGTGATTGTGTTATGGGGTGTTCCGTCGGTTTCGGAGAAGATGAAAGCTTCTTCATCGGTGTATTCTCTCCACTTGCTGAGAATCTTACCGCCTAAAGACACAAGTCTGTCGCTGTCTTCACTGCTGATTCTGATAACTGACATAGGCCAGTTTACAATACCTGCAGTAACATCCTCAAAGCCGAGGAAGGTGATTTCCTTTTCAACGGGTGCCTTTGCCATGGGGAATTCATAGTTGCCGCCCTGAAAATGCTCGTGAGAAAGGATTGAGCCGCCTACAATTGGAAGGTCGGCATTTGAGCCTACGAAATAGTGAGGGAAGGTTCTTACAAAATCAAAGAGCTTACCGAATGCACCCTCATCAATTTTCATCGGTGTGTGCTCGGAGTTGAAAACAATGCAATGCTCGTTATAGTAAACATAGGGTGAATACTGGAAGCCCCACTGACCTCCGCCAACAGAGACGGGAATGATTCTGTGATTCTGCCTTGCAGGGTGATTTAGTCTTCCTCTGTAGCCCTCATTTTCAATGCAGAGAAGGCATTTTGGATATGAGCTCTGAGGCATAAGCTTTGCGGCGGCAATTGCCTTGGGATCCTTTTCCGGTTTTGAAAGGTTAACGGTGATATCAAGCTCACCGTACTTTGTGTCTGTTTTCCATTTAAGGTCCTTTACAATGCGGTAGCGTCTTATGTAATCAGAATCACAGCTCAGCTTATAGTAATAATCCGTTGCGGCCTCCGGAGAAAGCTCGTTATAAAGGCAGTTGAAGGTGTCAATCACCTCGGAGGGTCTGGGAAGAAGAGCAGCCATAATCTTTGTATCAAAAAGGTCACGGTTGGTAATATCGTTTTCTATAAGTCCCTTTTCTGCGGCAAAGTCAAGAATTTCACAAAGGGTCTCCTCAAGGCTTTCGCAAACACATTCACCCTCGGGCTCTGTATATTCGTCAAGGTCAAGAATTTCAAGGATGCGGTTTACGGTGTAAACGGCATCTGAGGGCTCAATAAGCCCGCATTCAAGACCGTAGCTTACTAATTTTTTAATGCTCTTGTTAATCATATGAATCTCTCCTTTTATATAAATGCAGAGTGTAAAATGCAAAATTGTGCTGTCTTCGTATTTTACAGTTATTCAGTTTAAATTTATGTTGTACTATTATCTGGATTGATAATTCTGTAAAGTATCGTCAGTATATCAAAGGCTGGTGGAAATCTATAAAATGGAATTACTTCCGTAGCGGTCAGCGAAAGTCGGAATATACGGCAGTGAAACAGCAGACGAGAAAAGCTGACGAGTTTAACAGCCTGACGGAATTAATTGACCGTAGCGAATGTGTTTATTAAGCGTACTAATAGGGAACACTGTGGAGCACTGACATTGAGCCCGGACTAACGGGAGAAATTGCGGTTTTGCCGATAAAATAATTCTGAAGATATATCAAACAACGGAAAAAGACTATATCTTTAGAGAATATAAAACCCTTCTCGGCAAATTAGCTTTCGGAACGGTTGCACCAAAAAGGGCGCTTTGCTTACTTTGGCGCTCGAATGAGCCAAAGTAAGTGCCACAGCGGCATGAGCGTACGGACATAGAGGAAAAACTATATTTAAAAGTTTATATTAAACCAACGGTAAGAGCTCCACGGCAAACAAATAGTTCAAAATAAAGAGCCTCTGCTGACTGATAACTATTCATATAATACACCAACAGAAATAAAAAAACAAGATTAAAGTATTGAGTGATTGAATTTTTTGTGGCAAAAGAAGAAAAAAGGAATAGAATGATAGTGAAAAACGCAAGTTCACTTTTTCAGGAGGTTGTTTTATGCCAAAAAGAATTTCCGCCTTTCTGGGTGCAAACACACCAAAGGGCTTTGTGTCTCTGTTTGACGAGCTTTATAATCCTTACACAACAAAAAATGCCTATATAATAAAGGGAGGCCCCGGGTCGGGCAAGTCCACATTTATGAAAAAGTTAGGCACTGCACTGCACCTTAAAGGTCTTGATACGGGCTGGATTTACTGCTCATCGGACCCTAAAAGCCTTGATGCACTTTACTGTGATGAAATCGGCTTTTCAATTGCCGACGGTACCTCGCCCCATGTGCTTGAGCCGAAATTTCCCGGCTGCGGCGAAAATATAATAAACACCGGTGAGTTCTGGAATGAGGATATCCTTAAGGAAAAAGCTGAGGACATCCGCACCCTTACCCTTGAAAATTCCCTCTTTCACAGAAAAAGTGCCGCATATCTTGCGGCGGCGGGGAATATTGACAGCGAAATGAGAACCCTCCTTAATCCATTTATAAACGAGGACAAAATAAACAGCTTTGCAGTAAGATTTTCTATGAGGGAAACGCCGAAAAAGAAAAGCTCTCCTCCCGGCAGAAAAAGACGGATGTTCCTCAGTGCAATTACGCCCGCGGGCAGAATTTTCCTTGACGAAACGGTGCATACTCTGTGCACACGGGTAATAGGTATTGAGGATGAATATTCGGCGGTGTCAGGTCTTCTTTGCGAAAGAATAGGCGACTATGCCGTAAAAAACGGCTATGATGTGATTTTCTGTAACTGCCCCTTAAGGCCTAAGGAATGTGAGCACCTTATTATCCCCGAAATCGGGCTATGCATTATGACAGTCAAATCCGAGCACAAAACAGAAATCCCCTGTGACAGACTTATCCATTCGGGCAGGTTTTTACACGAGGGTGCAAAAAACAACCGCAGTCTTTTACGCTTTGACTCTAAGCTTTGCAGTCTACTTGTTGATGAAAGCATAAATAAACTCAGGGAAGCAAAAGGTGTTCACGACGAGCTTGAAAAAATATATGTAGGTGCAATGGATTTTGATGCCCTGAGCCGATACTGCGACCGCTTTACGGAAAAGCTATTGACAAAGGTGAAATAGAGTGCTAAAATAAAGCCGACATATGAATATTACTGGGGGTGCTGATTTTTCGGCTGAGATTATACCCATAACCTGATTCGGATAATACCGACGTAGGCTAAGTAAAAGAAAGCTTTAAATCCACCCGTGTTTACAGCATGGGTGTTTTTTATTTGCCGGCAAAGGCTTTCGCTCAAAAAAGCTCAGAGTAATAACAATATGTTAATACTATAATATACGGAGTGATTTATTTATGAAAGCAAGTGTTGCAATTCAGGTTTTACCCAAAACTGAGACCAAGGAAAAGCTTATAGAAATTGTTGACGGTGTAATTGATTATATCGCCTCAACGGGTCTTACATATTATGTGGGCCCCTTTGAAACAACAATTGAAGGTGACAGCTATGACGAGCTTATGGAAATTGTAAAGAACTGTCAGAAGGTAGCTGTTGATATGGGCTGTGACAGTGTGTCGGCATATGTTAAGATTTGTTATAATCCTAAGGAAGGTGTGCTTACCATTGACGAAAAAGTTTCAAAGCATCACAAATAAAACGGCGCCGATAATCTCTCTCATAATCATAGGGGCGGTGTGGCTTTTTGTCAGCGAGGGCGGACTTATACCCTCATATATGCTCCCCTCACCCGTTGAGGTGGTGAAGGCATTTTTCACCGACTTTCCCGTGCTTATGAGCCACCTTTCCGTTACAATTCAGGAGGCGGTTTACGGTCTTTTAATAGGTACGGCGCTCGGATTTCTGATTGCCGTTTTAATGGACAGATTCGCCTTTCTCAGAAAGGCACTGTATCCCATTCTTGTTATCACTCAAACGGTGCCCACAATTGCCATTGCACCCCTGCTGGTTTTATGGATGGGCTTTTCAATGGCACCTAAAATCACCCTTGTGGTGCTTACCACCTTTTTCCCCATTGCGGTTTCACTGCTTGACGGCTTTCAGAGCGCTGACAGAGACGAAATAAACCTTCTCAGGAGTATGGGGGCAAACAGGGTGCAGATTTTCCGCCATGTTAAGCTTCCTGCGGCAACGGAGCAGTTCTTTTCGGGACTTAAGGTTTCCGCTTCTTATTCCGTTGTGGGTGCGGTTATTTCCGAATGGCTCGGAGGCTTTGAGGGTCTCGGTGTTTATATGACAAGAGTTAAAAAGGCATACGCCTTTGACAAAATGTTTGCGGTAATTATACTTATTTCTCTTGTATCGCTGCTTCTTATGGCACTTGTTACGGTGATGAAAAAAGCAGCTACGCCCTATAAGAGGGGATAGGAGAATTCGGAATGCGGAATTCGGAATTCGGAATTATTTCTGCCGTGGAGGTTTTACCGAACCTTTAATCAAATTTTTAAATGTAGTATTTCCTCTAACTCCGCAAGCTCATGCCGTTATAATTGTGACGAAGTCACTACAACGCAGAGGCTCCTCTGAAGGGGAGCTGTCGCAACCGAAGGTTGTGACTGAGGGGTTATACTTTCAATATTTTATGTTTCGCTAAAACAATCAGTCGTCAATTTTTTTGCCGTGTAGTTTTTACCAAACCTTTAATCAAATTTTCAAGTATAGTTTTTACGTAAGCTCCGTACGCTCATGCCGCTGTGGCACTTCCTTTGTCCCGGGCGACAAAGGAAGCAAAGCGCCCTTTTGGGGTGCTACGGGTATACCACGAGCATACACCTGCATTCGTCTCCGCATACAACCCTTACGGGTTGTTCGTACGGGACAGAGATTCTCTTACTTAATTTGATTAAAAACTGTATTTTAAAAACGATTATACATTACCACGAGCCTTTGATAAAATGTAAACCCGAAGACTGTTCCTCGTTGTTTGATAATGCTTTTCCCCTGCTTGACAGTTACGGCAGCAGTAAAACTTCTGCTGACTCCTGAGGGCGTTTGTGCGGACATATATCGAAAGCACGGGAAAGCCCGATTGAAAACGGGGTTATATTAAACCTTACTGCGGTGATGCTCGTGGCGTTCGGTAGTAATAACGAACATAAATTATATTTACGATAGATTAACGGTGAGTTATAAATAGTTTTATTAAACCTTCAGCCGAACTAACAAGCATCATCCGAATAAAAGCGTGCTTTTGGTTACTTTTGTCACAAGCGACAAAAGTAACGCCAAGCGCAGCGTTCACGATTAAAAGATTTATTGAAACAAAAACAATAAAGTAATCACATACCAAACAAGAATTTTGTTATTTAAAAAATTAAGAAAGGATAAATTATGAAAAAAATACTTTCAATATTAATTATAACAGCTCTGCTGTTCTCTCTTGCCGCTTGCGGCGGTAACAATACCGACAGCGGTCTTACAGAAATCACCCTTTGCCTTGACTGGACACCCAACACCAACCACACGGGCTTTTTTGTTGCCGATAAGCTGGGCTATTACGAGGAAGAGGGCATAAAAATCCGTATTGTTCAGCCACCCGAGGACGGTGCTGAGCTTATGACCGCCTCAGGTCAGGCACAGTTCGGCATTTCCTTCCAGGATTCTCTTGCTCCGGTTTTTGCCTCCGCTGAGCCGATGGGCATTACGGCAGTATGCGCAATTGTGAACCACAACACATCGGGCATAATCTCCCGTAAGAATGAGGGTGCCGTAAGGCCGAAGGGTCTTGAAGGCAAGCGCTATTCCACCTGGAGCGGCCCTATTGAGCTTGCGATTGTGAAAGAGGTAATGAAAAACGACGGCGGTGACTTTAATAAACTGGAGCTTATTCCCAATGTTGTAACCAACGAAGCTGAGGCACTCCGCAACAAGGATACGGATGCCATATGGATTTTCTACGGCTGGGCAGGAGTTGCCTGCGAAAATGCAGGACTTGAATTTGACTATTTTGATTTTATTGATATCGACCCCGTATTCGATTACTACACACCGGTGATTATAGCAAACAACAGCTTCCTTAAGGAAAATCCCGACCTTGCAAAAGCCTTCCTCAGAGCTACTAAAAAGGGCTATGAATATGCAATAGAAAACCCGGAAGCAGCTGCAAGCATTCTGATTAAATCTGATACAACCGGCTCACTTATCGGTTCAGAAACACTTGTAACCGAAAGTCAGAAGTGGATTTCTGAGCAGTATATTTCCGACGGTGAAGCCTTCGGCGTTTTTGACGGTGACAGATGGAATAATTTTTATAATTGGCTGTGGAAAAAAGGTCTTACGGAAAGAAAAATTCCCGAAAACTTCGGCTTTACTAATGACTATATAAAGGTTGACTGATAATATGACAAAGCTTTATGCTGAAAACATAACCGTCAGCTTTGACGGCGAAAAGATAATTGAAAATGTTTCCCTTACCGTAGAAAAGGGCGAGACCGTTTCCCTTTTAGGTGTCAGCGGCAGCGGAAAAACCACCCTTTTCAACGCTCTCTCGGGTCTTAACACCCCCGACAGCGGAAGGGTGTACCTTGACGGCGAGGACATCACAGGCAAGGCGGGAAAAATCAGCTATATGCTGCAAAAGGATTTACTTCTGCCCCACTATACTATTATAGATAATGTGTCCCTGCCCCTTATTATCAGGGGTGAAAAGAAAAGCAGTGCAAGAAAAAAGGCAGAGCCTTATTTTGCTTCCTTCGGTCTTGAAGGTGCAATAAAAAAATACCCCCACGAGCTTTCGGGCGGTATGAGGCAGAGGGCGGCACTTCTGAGAACCTATCTTGCTTCAACGGGAGTGGCTTTACTTGACGAGCCCTTCAGCGCCCTTGACGCCATTACAAAATCCTCGGTGCACAGCTGGTACCTTGACATAATGGAAAAGATTGACCTTTCAACTCTTTTTGTCACCCACGATATTGATGAAGCCATTCTTTTATCAGACAGAATATATATCCTTTCCGGTAAGCCGGGCACAATAACTGAGGAAATCAAAGTAGACCTGCCCTTGCCTAAAAAAGAAAGAGACCTTTTAAGCGATGAATTTATCAGTCTTAAAAAGCTGATAAAAGAAAAAATTTCTCTTTAAGATGATTATATCCGAAAATGCCGAGCAAAATATATACGGGTGATAATTATGGAAAACAAACAGAAAAAAGACCCTTATAATTTTGCAAAAACCGAAGAAGGCCTGAAAAAGCGCTTCAGACTCATTTCGGCAAAAAGGGAAGATTATAAGAAGAAGGAAAAGAATAAAGAGGAACTGCAGTGAGCAGCTCCTCTTTTATTTTGTTTCATATTAAAGAGCAGTGAAACAAAGGATAAACGGGGCAATGAAAAGTGTAGGGTGTGAAATATATCGGTTCGATAAATTGGGATTTGTAGGGAGCGACGCCCTCGTCGCTCCGCAAGGTTTTGGCCCTTTTTACGG